>NZ_JAMPLI010000008.1:0-216984 GCF_039962475.1 Leptolyngbya sp. GB1-A1
TTCAAGCCAGTTAAAGCGCGCAGCAAGCGGTCTTGTGTCAGCACCCGTTCAATATCCAGCATTTGCTTATCCCATTTCTGCCTTCTATTCTTGCTTATTTCCCGACAAGTCTATTACGTTCTAATCAGAATTAAGTGTTTCGCAGGTTCCCGAAGAGGTAATCGTAGGAGAGATTTCGCAATTAAGCTTGTTGTGGTGTGGGTTGAACGAGCAGCGTCAGGTTCATCCGTCCTACAACAGTAACGGTTTGTTCTGGCAGGAGCGTGATGTTTTCCAGGCAGCGAGCAGACCACCACACCCCTTGATATTTAACGCGACCCGGCTTTCCTGGCTGGATTGCTTTTTCAACAACCGCTGCATTCGCGATCGTCTCCTCCAGCGTAGAACTATCCTCAAATTGTTCTGGTGTTAGCGGGAATGAATCAGAAGAAAAAAGGTTTGACAAGGAGGAAAAGAAGTTAAAATCGCGAGTAATTGACATCATAAAACTCCGGGGGGCTTTAGGGGCAAAAGAGAGAATAAAATTCACAGGTTCAATTCAACCTGGGGTCGAACTAGATGTCGGAACTTTTGGTGAAAGGCTGCACCCTATCGGAAATAATGACAGCGACGGCAAAAGATAGATCAACGAGCGCTGTTAATTGAGTTGCTAATTAAATTGATCTCAGTGAGTGAGTCGGAAGTTCATCAAAAACATTGATCCGTGGTGCGAACTGAAAGCAGGATCGCTTGATGCCTAGAGGTTCAATTTGAACTCATCAGGTTGAACTCAGAGATGGCATCGGTAGGGCAGGAAATTGCAGGTTTGGGCTCAGTTTTTAGACGCAATTTGCAAAGGGTGAACAAAATGCTTTATCCAGAAGGACAGGCTGACCCGGATAAGAGTTCCGAGGGCGAACCAGAATCCATCTGACGATAGAGCGTTTACCGTACGGGGAAAGTGATGACGATCGAAAGGTGAAGTGATTTGCCTCAAACAGAAATATTTCTGGATATTCCTGAGATTTGAAGATCAATCGATCGCTTCAGTATTTACAGGGGGTGTGAAAAGGGAGTATGGTTACTCTTCCCACATCTGCTCTGGTATCTTCTGCTCCGATATCCTCCGGCAAAAAGTAGCTTCTACGGGATCTGTCCCACGGCTCTACAGAATTGGGATTACTTCTGCACTGCTTTAGAAACCAAAAAGGATTGCGATATCTTAAGAAGAGACAAGCAGAGCAATGGCTCTCGACGCACTGAATCGTGGTTGAATTCTTTATTCACTGATTGACCTGATCCTATGACTATCCGCCGTATTGTAGACCTGCTCAGACATGGACAGCCTGATGAAACTGTAACGATTCAGGGCTGGGTTCGGACAAAGCGCGAACAGAAAGAATTTACCTTTGTCGAAGTCAACGATGGGTCTTCGATGGCAGGGCTTCAGGCGATTCTAAATCAGGATTTACCGGGCTATGCAGAAGCGGTTCGCAGGTTAAACACAGGCGCGTCTGTGGCGATCGACGGTGTGCTGGTTCCTTCTCCAGGCAAGGGGCAGCGAATTGAGCTACAGGCTTCCTCGATCACGGTTTATGGCGAAGCGGATGCCGAAACTTATCCCTTACAGAAAAAGCGGCACTCGTTTGAGTTTCTGCGCGATATTGCCCATCTGCGGGCACGCACGAATACGATCGGGGCAGTTTTTCGGGTGCGAAATGCCTGCTCAACGGCAATCCACCAGTTCTTTCAAGAGCGGGGCTTCCTCTGGGTACATACGCCGATTATCAGCGCAAACGATTGTGAAGGCGCAGGGGAACTGTTTACCGTTACTAACCTGGATCTAAAACAGGTTCCTAAAACTGATGCGGGTGAGATCGACTATAGCCAGGATTTCTTTGGCAGACGGGCATTCCTCACCGTCAGCGGTCAGCTTGAAGCAGAAATCATGGCAATGGCGTTCACCAATGTATATACGTTTGGTCCAACCTTCCGCGCTGAAAACTCAAACACTTCGCGTCACTTAGCAGAGTTCTGGATGGTGGAGCCGGAAATGGCTTTTTGTGATCTCATCGATAACATGGATCTTGCCGAAGCCTTCCTCAAACATATCTTTCGCTATGTGCTGGAGCATTGCCCTGAAGATATGGAATTCTTTAACCAGCGCATTGATAATTCTGTTCTCGCTACTGCTGACAATATTATCAACAATGAATTTGAACGCATTACTTATACGGATGCGATCGCGCTGCTGGAAAAAGCCGACCGCAAGTTTGAATTCCCCGTTTCCTGGGGTTTAGATTTGCAGTCCGAACACGAACGCTATCTCGCCGAAGACCTGTTCAAAAAGCCCGTGATTGTCACCGACTATCCGGCACAAATCAAAGCCTTTTATATGCGTCTCAGCGACGACGAAAAAACGGTGCGGGCAATGGATATCCTCGCGCCTAAAATCGGTGAGATCGTGGGCGGTTCGCAGCGGGAAGAACGGCTTGAAGTGCTTCAGCGTCGAATTCAGCAGCTTGGTCTACCCGAAGAAGAACTCTGGTGGTATCTCGATCTGCGGCGATTTGGTACGGTTCCCCATGCGGGCTTTGGCTTGGGGTTTGAGCGGGTGGTGCAGTTCATGACGGGCATGACGAATATTCGAGACGTGATTCCGTTCCCGCGTACGCCGCTCAATGCTGAGTTTTAGGAACGGTTGCAAAGCTGGAGTTATCATCCGAGCCGCTCCTTCTAAACCCCGATCGCCCTATCAATCATCCCTTATCTAATCAATCATCGGTGTAAAAGGCAGACGGCTATACATCCCCAGCGGATCGTTGAGCGATCGCAGCGTATCCCAGTCCTCACGAATTTCCTGCACTTTGACGCTGAGCGGATCCGTCAGGGTTTCGGCGGGGGGCAGAACGTGGGTGAGAAGGCGGCTGCTGAACTGAGACAAAACCCGCTCCTCAAACGATCGCTGGCGCGGGTATTCCTCAGTCTGCCAGTCGTCGCCCAGTTTAGCTTCCTTAGCGGCTGCCTGGATTGCGTCCTCGATACCGCCAATTTCATCGACCAAGCCAATTCGCTTGGCTTCCGCTCCCGACCAGACTCGACCCTGGGCAATTTCCGCCACGCGCTGCTTGGGTAGCGATCGAGACGTGGAAACCAGCGTGATAAAGCGATCGTAGAGGCGATTGACCACTCCCTGCAAAATTCGCAGCTCTTCCGGAGTTTTGGGGCGGGCGATCGTGTCTAGATCAGCGAGGCGGCCGGTCTTGACAGTGTCCCAGGTAATGCCGTTCGCGTTGGCAATTTTTTGGAAGTTGGGCAGCACCCCAAACACGCCGATCGATCCCGTCACCGTGGTGGGCGAAGCAAAAATCCGGTTAGCATTGGTCGCGATCTGGTAACCGCCCGATGCTGCATAGCTGCCCATCGACACAACCACAGGCTTCTCTTTTTTCAGCAGCAGTACTTCTCTGGCAATCAAATCCGAAGCCGTTGCGCTGCCGCCTGGACTGTTGATTCGCAGCACGACTGCTTTGATGTCATCATCCTGCCGAATGTCTCGCAGGGTTGAAGCCAGCCGATCGCCCCCGATTGTCCCCGCACCGCCGCGACCGCTGACAATATTGCCCTCAGCGTAAACAACTGCAATTCTGTCGCCCTGCTGCTTTTCGTCCCCAACCGTTGCTTCGGCGTACTCTTCAATGTCAATTTGGCGGAAGGAATCTTGATCCTTTTCGCCTGTGATTTTATGCAGTTCGGCGGTCACTTCGTCATCGTAGGCAAGGCGATCGACCAGCTTAGCTGTCTGCGCTTGTTCCGGTAGCAAAATGCCCTGCTGATCGGCAATCTTCTGAAGCTGCTGCGGGGTTACTTTGCGGCTCTTTGCGGTGGTCGTCAGAAACTCGCTCCACAGGTCTGCCAGCAGCTTTTGGGTTTCTACCCGGTTTTCAGGGCTGATCGCACTTCGCACAAACGGTTCAACGGCTGATTTAAATTTTCCGGCTCGAAGCGGCTGCACGCCAATGCCGTATTTTTGCAGCGCGCCGCCGTAGAGGGTCGTCTCGAAGTTAAACCCATTGATCCCTAGCTGTCCTGACGGATTCAGCAAAATGGTATTTGCCACCGATGCCAGATAATAGCCGCGCTCTGACCAGCCCGTATCGTCATACGCCACGATCGGCTTTCCGGCATCGCGAAATTTCTGGAGTGCCTGCCGGACTTCTCGCAGCGTGGCATAGCCCGAGCCCAGCCCAGCCGAGGTAACATCGCCCGACAAATAAATTCCGGCAATGCGATCGTCTTGGGCAGCTCGCTCGATCGTCGTCAGCACGGTTCGGAGCGGAAGGGTTTGGGGCGATCGATTGCCAGAGAGTGCTTCGCTGAGAACATTGCCTTCATCGCTCTGCCCATCGCTGATCGGCTGAGATAAATTGAGCGTCAGCATGGAGCTATTTTCAACCTCAGGGGCAGTATCCCGCGGAAAAAAAGCCACCGCAAACAGCAGAGCCGCCAAACCGCCCACGCTCATCGCAGAGAAAAGAGCCAGTCCAATGATCGTAGCCAGGATTTGTTTGAGAAAATCGCGCATTATGAAGTGAGGAGTCGGGGTTGCACCGAAGCAGCAGGAATCAGAAAAAAGCAGATAATTCTGTGAAGCTTCAGTTCTACTGTACTCCGTCCCTCTAGCGATGCAAAGCTGTTTCCCTGGCAGGTAATGAGCTTGGTCTTTAACTCCTGCTTGGTCAAGAAGTTCTTTCTAGCTCTGCCTTCATCCGCTCCAGGGTCATGTGCATCTGGTCAAACATCTGCTGCGGCGTCACACCAAACTGGCCCAGCTGGGTTTTGAGCTGCTCAACCGTCATCTGCGCCATGAAGTCTTCTGATAGCTCAAACCGCTTCATAAACACACGATAGCGGTCCATCATTTCTTCCATTTTTTCGATGTAAATTTTTTTGCCCTCACGATCGAACTTGCCATAGTCTGATCCCAGCCGCATGAGCGATTGGTAGTCCTCAAACAGGTTTCTGGCTTCCTGCTGAACAATTTCAGAATCAAAAAATCCCATCGCTTCCCTTCACCGTTTTACGAGTTTGTTAAACGAATTGTTCAATGTCACGATCGTGCTCATCATGCCGCTTCAAGACCGGCAGCCTTAAATGAGTTTGAACAATGCTTCTTTCTCTTTCGATTAATCTCATTTTACTGGAGCCGTCTGCTGGAAAAGAGATCGGATCTCTCTACCTATCTTTATTGATTCCTGTAGGCAAAGTTATTCCTATCGGCAAAGTTGTTTATGAATATTTTGTGAGGGTATAGTTCTGCGATCGGCAGAAAATTGACGCAAAGAAAAAGGGAACCGACTTGGCTCCCCCACTAAGGATTTCTGAAAGATGGATTAAGAAACTAGAGGATAAGAACGAATTACATCAGACCAAGCTGAGACAGGATGCCCTGACCGGTGAGGAACTCAGTTGCGACTCCGATGACAAAACCCAGCATTGCCAGACGACCATTCCAGGTTTCAGCAAACTGGGTAAAACCAAACTTAGACTGTTGACTTTCCATAACGACTCAAACCTCACTCAGGATCAACCTTGATGTAGATAAACTTAACATAAATTCAAAAAAAATTTGCAACTCTTAACAAAAATGAGATTGCCGCTTCGTACTTAAAAATAGTTAAAGGTGATGATAGTGCCCTACTGATGACTGAGTTTTGATGCGGCTCGATCTATTTCTCTTGCATCATCTATTTCCCTTGCGTCAACAACTGTAGGCACATGAGTCTAAGCGAGCTTCGAGTTTTGCAGCCCCCTAAATCCCCCAAAACTGGGGGACTTTGAACCTTGCCACTCCTATCGAAACGGTTGCCATCCCTGCTCTAAATACCCAAAATTAAATCGATCAGGGTGCAGAATTTCTGCCAGAATCTCCAGCGAGTCTACGAGGCGTGGTCCCGGACGGTTGAAATACTGATTGCCATCTGTGATGTAAACGCGATCGTTTTTCACTGCCCGTAGCCCAGCCCAGTCGGGATGCTGCTGCAAAATTTTGGCTTCCTGCTTGGTGCGCTCCAAATCAAAACCACAGGGCATGATCACGATCGCCTCAGGATTTGCCTGAATCAAATCATGCCATTGCAGCCAGGGCGAATGGTGTCCGACGGTTCCAAAAAGCGATCGTCCGCCTGCCAGTTCCACCAGCTCTGGAATCCAGTTGCCTGCTGCCATCAAGGGTTCGATCCATTCGATACAGGCAATCGTTGGTCGTTCTTTTTCGGTGAGCGATCGTGTTTTTTCAGTACAGCGATCGATTCGCTGCTGTAGCGATGCCGTTAATCCTGCCGCCGAAATGCCAAAGGCTGCCGCTACGCGATCGAGGTCTGTCCAGAGTTCCGAGAGCTGATTGGGCTGAAGGGAAATAATTTGCGGCTGACTGCTCATCAGGGTTCCAGCGGCTTGCTCCACATCTGCCAAACTGACCGCACAAACTTCGCACTGCGCCTGCGTCAAAATGTGCGTTGGCTGGAGCTGTTCTAGGACTTCGGTTTTGACGCGATACACGCTCAAAGCAGACTGGAGTAGATCGGTGACGCGATCGTGGATTTCCTGGCTCGTTCCTTCGGGATTAAATTTCGGCTCGGTACAGACGGGCAAATCTTTCACCTGCGGCGGATAGTCGCACTCATGCGATCGGCCCACCAGAGCATCGGTGAGTCCTAACCGGTGAACAATTTCCGTTGCGCTAGGAATGAGGGAAACAATACGAAGCATGAAAATAATAATGTGATAAAAGTTGTCCGGAGGTCGTGTAACTCGTCCTTTGCTTCTAAAGATTACATGAAGTGAAAAGATAACGTGAATCAAACCGCAATAATCAAATTGATTGGAACTTCTAAGGCGTGAGGGGCATCGATTCAACCACATAAGCAAGGCAGCTAGAAGCAATGCGTCAAGCCGTATTATTCCTTTCAAGATTTTTATTTAGCCTCTGGATTGTACTAATTAGCGCGTTTCTGCTGCTGCTCTTGCAGAATGCGCCAAGCGTGCCCAATACTCCTTTTGCCAGTCTGTCGATTCGCACCGAGCAAAACAGTACCGTTCGCTTACCCAATCGGATCTTTACCTGTACAGAAACTGGGCAGCAATTTCAGTGTCAGACAGAACTTCAAGACCGTTTGCTAGCCCTCCGCCTGACTAAAGGAAAGGACTATAAATACGATTTCAGCAATTGTCGTGCTGAGTATGGCGGGCGATCGGTTGAGTGCAAGGACACAGGGCTAAATTATGCCCCTATCCTGGCACAGATGTATGAAATCAAGAACCTGGGATTGAGTTCTCAGCAAATTCAGGCAATTCGGCAAGAGTACTGGAGCATGAATGTGCTGGTGCGGCTGGGTGAACTCCGCCTGCTGTGGATTAGCACTGGACTCTCACTGGCAGCCGGGATCAGTGCTGCTCTCTTCACCTGGTTCCACCCTGGCAATCTGAGCAAGAGCTTTGCTAGCTTTGCCTGCGGCATTGGAATGTATCAATTAATCGGAAGTTGGCTGGGGCGAGTTCCTTACACGCTTGTGACCCCTTATGGATTTACCCCGGAGAGCTGGGGCTCGGTTGTGAGTGGAAGCGCGATCGTGACTGGCGTGATCACAATGTTGACCACTGCGCTTTTACTCTGGAGCAGCTTAAATCGTTTCAGTAAGAGCCTGCTTAGCATTAGCACCAGTGCAGCAATTTTTAGCCTTTGCTGGTGGTCGCTGACCTGGAATTCTAATCACCTACTAAGTCTCCTGGGTTTAGCCGACATGTTTTCGCAGCAGGGATACTCGTATCTGATCATGCAGATTGTTCAGGTTGTTTCAATCCTTCTGGCAGTTGCCGCCGCGATTTTGCTCTGGCTCCGCACCAATCAATCGATTCAGAGGTTTCTTTGTCTGGGCTGTGGCTTTGGCGCAATCGCTCTAGCGACAAATTTGCTTCTATCTCTGCTCCTGGGGCTGGGATATGTAGATTAGTCGTACCCGTCGATCGCATGAGGAGCTGGGTGTTCGGGGAATGCCAAACCTGTTGCACCATCCAGGAACACTGCAAGAAAAAGACTGAGCAGAAATCCTACTCAGTCCGTTGCTTCACTTCTCTACTAACGTTTCTCTCAAGGCGTTTCTCTAAAGGAACACCAGCCAGGAGATTCAATTAAGCATCGTTCAGCGCGGCGATACCGGGCAACACTTTGCCTTCCAGCAGTTCCAGGCTAGCTCCACCCCCTGTGGAAATGTGGCTCATCTGGTCTGCCAAGCCGACTTTCTCGACTGCTGCTACTGAATCTCCACCACCAACGATCGTGCTGGCTCCCTTTCCGGTCAGGGTCGCTAGGCTCTTTGCGACTGCCTCTGTGCCCTTGGCGAACTTGTCGAACTCAAACACGCCCATTGGACCATTCCAGATCACGGTCTTGCAGTCTGCCAGAGCGGATTCAAACTGCTTGATCGAGTCGGGACCGATATCCAGACCCATCCAGCCATCGGGAATGTTGCTGATGCTGACGGTTTGGGCATTGGCATCGGGGGCAAAGTTATCGGCAACGACGACATCAGTGGGCAGCACCAACTCAACGCCTCTTTCCTTTGCTTTGGCTTCCAGCTTTTGTGCCAGTTCTACATACTCATCTTCAACCAGGGATTTGCCGACGCTCAAGCCGCGTGCCCTATAGAACGTGAAGATCATACCGCCGCCGATTAGCAGCTTGTCTACTTTCTCTAGCAGGGTTTCAATCACAGTGATTTTGCTAGAAACCTTGGAACCACCGATGATAGCTGCCAGAGGCCGCTGAGGTTCTTCGATCGCGCCCTGCAAATACTGCAATTCTTTTTCGATCAGAAAACCTGCAACGCTGGGGTTGAGGTAGTGAGTCACGCCTTCGGTGGAAGCATGGGCGCGGTGCGCAGTTCCAAAAGCGTCGTTTACATAGAGATCGGCAACTGATGCCAGCTTTTGAGAAAATTCGGGATTGTTCTTTTCTTCTTCAGCATAAAAGCGAACGTTTTCCAGCAGGGCGACATCGCCGTCTTTCATGCCTGCGATCGTGCTAGCAACTGCATCGCCAATACAGTCATCGCACTTGGTCACGGACTGACCCAGCAACTCAGATAAACGAGTGGCAACCGGGGTGAGCCGCATACTGTCTACGACTTTGCCCTTGGGACGACCAAAGTGGCTGGCAAGAATTACCTTTGCCCCGTTAGAGGTGAGATATTGAATGGTCGGGAGCGCGGCACGAATCCGAGTGTCATCTGTAATCTTGCCCTGCTCATCCAGAGGCACGTTGAAGTCAACTCGTACAAAAACGCGCTTTCCTGATAAATCCGCAGCAGATAAACTATTCAGAGCTTTTTTTGCCACCGCTTGAACTCCCTTTAATGAGTCTTTTTACCTATTAGCATTGTAAAGTCTTATGGAGCATTTCTAAAAAACGATCGCATTTTCTTGACCAAATTTTCCGAAAAAAATCTGTAGCCTGTGACTCTAGTACACTAGATGCAGAACTCATTGCAGTGTAAGCCCTTGGTTTTCAGGATTTCTCTGGGAAAACGTCTGATCGCAAGTTCGTTTTTTTGAAAAGCCAGAATCAAAAGCCAGAATCAGAAGCCAGGATTAGAACAGGAGGGACAATGTTCAAAAATGTACTATTCCCGGTAGACCAGAGCCGTGAATCGCGGGAAGCGGTAGATACGGTGGTGAACCTCGTCAAAACCTACAGCAGTCGGCTGGTGCTGCTCTCGGTGGTGGAGTCTTTAGAAGTAGGAGAAGCGGCTACAACCGCCGATGCGAAGCAGTTCCCCCACGGAGGTAATCGCGAAATGACCTCACCGGAAGCGATCGCCAAACTGCTTACCGAAGTAAAAGCCCTATTTCAGCAGCAGGGCATCGAATCCGAGGTCATTGAACGGGAAGGAATTCCGGCGTTTGTGATCTGCGATGTGGCAGACGAGGTCGAAGCCAATTTGATTATTATGGGCTGTCGCGGGCTGGGCCTGACCGAAGAAGGCGCGTCAGAGAGCGTGACCAATCGAGTGATTAATCTCTCGCCCTGCCCAGTTCTGGTGGTGCCGTAGTTTTCTAGGGGTGCCGTAGTTTTTCTGGTAGGCTTCTGGGCGTTTCAGCCCCCTAAATTCCCCAATTTTGGGGGACTTTGATCCCGCAATAAAGTCAATCAAGAAATAAAGCCAATCAAGAGTCAAATCATGAGGGGCAATAGCATAAGGGGCAATAGCATAAGGGGCAATACCTTAGATCGAATCGATCGGGTACTGCCCCTGCTTGCTTGATTACCTTGCTTGATGACAACGAGAGTCTAGACGAGGTTGCCCGCACTATCGGGCAGTGGTCGGCATTCCCAGGATGTCCTCGATCCGGGGCATTTCCTCTAGGGGAATCACACGACCCTCATCTTCAAACCCGGTGATCTGGTCGAAGTTGAGGTAGCGATACAGGTCTGCCGCAAAGGGATTAATTTTATCCTGAACGATCGCCTGATACTCTTCAACCGTGGGAATCCGACCAAGCAGGGCACAGACTGCTGCCAGTTCCGCTGAGCCGAGATAGACTTTGGCATCTTTGCCCATGCGGTTGTTGAAGTTGCGCGTTGAAGTCGAGAAGACCGTGACGCCATCTTCTACTCGCGCCTGGTTGCCCATACAAAGCGAGCATCCGGGCATTTCGGTTCTGGCTGCGACGGCATTGAAGACATCGTAAACGCCTTCTTCGCGGAGCTGCTTTTCGTCCATACGAGTTGGCGGCGCGATCCAGAGGCGAACGTTGGTGGAGGTTGCCCCTTCGAGGATCTTGGCGGCGGCGCGATAGTGCCCGATGTTGGTCATGCAGGAGCCAATAAACACTTCGTGAATCGGATCGCCTGCACATTCCGACATCAGTTTGATGTTATCGGGATCATTGGGAGCGGCGACGATCGGTTCTTTGATCTGATCCAGATCGACCTCGATCACATCAGCGTATTCGGCATCTTGATCGGCTTCCATCAGCGACGGATTTGCCAGCCATTGCTCCATTTTTGCCACGCGCCGCAGAATGGTTCGGGCATCACCGTAGCCCCGCGCCGCCATATTTTTTAGCAGGGCGACATTCGATCGCAGATATTCGGCAACGGTTTCGGTACTGAGGGCGATCGTTGAACCCGCACAGGATCTTTCTGCGGTTGCATCGGTCAGCTCAAAGGCTTGCTCTAGTTTCAGGTCGGGCAGTCCTTCCATTTCCATGATGCGACCGGAGAAGACGTTCTTTTTGTTTTGCTTCTCAACGGTGAGTTTGCCCTGTTGCATTGCCACGTAGGGAATCGCATTCACGATATCGCGTAGCGTCACACCGGGCTGCAATTGACCCGTAAACCGCACGAGCACCGATTCCGGCATATCCAGAGGCATTACGCCCAACGCTGCCGCAAACGCCACCAGTCCCGAACCTGCCGGGAAAGAGATGCCCAACGGGAAGCGAGTATGGGAGTCACCGCCTGTGCCCACTGTATCTGGCAGCAGCATCCGGTTTAGCCAGGAGTGGATAATGCCATCGCCTGGACGCAGGGAAACGCCACCGCGCTGGGTGATAAAGTCCGGCAGTTCGTGGTGAGTTTTGATATCTACAGGTTTGGGATATGCCGCCGTATGGCAGAAGCTCTGCATGACCAGATCGGCACTGAAGCCGAGGCAAGCCAGCTCTTTCAGTTCGTCGCGGGTCATAGGTCCGGTGGTGTCCTGCGATCCCACAGTCGTCATCATGGGTTCACAGGAAGTTCCCGGTCGCACACCCTCTAAACCGCAGGCTTTGCCGACCATTTTCTGCGCCAGGGTATAGCCTTTGCCCGTGTCTTTCGGCGGAGATGGGCGAATGAAGCGATCGCTCACACTTAAGCCCAGTGCCACCCGTGCCTTATCCGTCAGCGTCCGACCGATCAGCAGGGGAATTCGTCCGCCTGCCCGTACTTCATCCAAAATCGTGTCCGGCTTCAGTTTAAAGGTGGCGATCGTCTCACCCGATTCATTCTGAATTTCGCCTTTGTAGGGATAGATCGTAATCACATCCCCGGTTTCCATTTGCGACACATCGCACTCGATCGGCAACGCGCCCGAATCTTCGGCGGTGTTGAAGAAAATCGGCGCAATCTTGCCGCCCAGCACATAGCCACCCGATCGCTTATTGGGCACGAAGGGAATGTCCTGTCCGATGTGCCATAGCACGGAGTTAATGGCTGATTTACGGGAAGACCCGGTTCCCACGACATCCCCCACATAAGCGACGGGATGGCCTTTTTGCTTGAGTTGGGCGATCGTCTCCAGGCTTCCCGGTTGGCGAGTTTCCAGCATTGCCAAGGCATGAAGCGGAATATCGGGGCGAGTTGTCGCGTGGGTTGCCGGAGACAAATCATCGGTATTCGTTTCGCCCGGAACCTTAAACACCGTCACTGTGATCGATTCCGCCAGTTCGGGACGAGTGGTAAACCAGTCTGCATTCGCCCAGGATTCCATCACCTGCTGAGCATTGCCGTTGCCCTGTTCGGCGAGTTCCTGCACGTCATGAAAGGCATCGTACACCAGCAGAATTCTGCTTAAAGCCTTTGCTGCTGCGCTTGCAATTTCAGCATTTTCAACTTGCAGCAGATCGATCAGCGACTGCACATTATATCCACCCATCATGGTGCCTAGCAGCTCCACTGCATCCAGAGCAGACACCAGGGGACTCGTAATTTCACCCTTTGCAACGCCGGTCAAAAAACCTGCCTTTACATAAGCCGCCTGATCGACTCCGGGCGGAACGCGATCGCGCAGCAAACTCAGCAAAACCGCTTCCTCACCTGCCGGAGGATTTTTGAGCAGTTCGCACAAACCAGAGGTTTGCTCCGCATCGAGCGGCAGAGGTGGAATTCCTAACGCCGATCGCTCTGCAACGTGGTTCCGATAAGCTTCATCCATCTTCCTAACTTCTCCTGGTCTCCTGGCAGCAAAACTTGGGGTGACACGCACCACCCAGAATCTTCATTGAAACATTTTTCGCTCTATTCCTACCGTAGCTCGACCAACAGATTGTGAGGAGTTCTGGACAGGGGAAACTGCCGGACTGAATTGGACGATCGCCCAGCCAGATTTCCGCTCTTTAACTATATAGATCGCACTATCCCTTTGGATCGCAGCGAATCTCGACTAAAAAGCCATCGGGATCATAAAAATAAATCCCTCTTCCGGTCGGACGGCTGACGGGACCGTGATCGATCGCAATCTCGTTTTGCCGCAGCACTTCAACCGCATGATCAAATAAGTCTGGGTTGATATCAAATGCCAGATGTCCGGCACGAGTAAAGCACTTGCTGGGGTCAGGGTTGGGCGGCAGCAGGTTTGGCTTCCAGAACAAATCAACGATCGTTCCGTCCGGCGTTTCAAAGTTTGCCGCTTCGCCTTTCTCAAACAGTTCCTTCAGCGTTTCGGGTACTTCTGCCCCGGTCAACTCCCGCAGCCCCAGCACGTTGCCATAAAAGTGACGCGATGCCGCCATATCACGAACATTCAACGCAATATGATGAACGCGACGCAGCATTCCGGTGGCGATCGATTTCGCTTCTTGCTGAGGACTGGAAACCATAGGACAAATAGGGAAAAAGTAAAGCCTGCTATGGATCAGGATAGCTCAATCATCTGGGTGGGGCGATCGCTAACCTGTGGGTTGAAGGACAAGTTGCTGGGGCGATCGGCGCAAAACGCAACTCTAAAGATAACGATTTGAACAATTTGACTGATGAAAGGCGACCCCTCAATCAGAATTGTCTTTTCCCAAAACTTCATGAGAACGCGGTAGATAGGGACGATCGATCGGAGGGATAGTTATACTTGAATCGTTCTGTCTATACAGCCAAGGATCTTAGACGGAAATATTTTTGCCTATATCGCTAATCCAGAATCTTAGGCGGAAACATTCAGCCCAATCAGTAGTTCTGCCGATGTGTGCAGATTGTATAAGATTTAAACACATGATTCCAGCATGGGCACTCAGCCTAAGAATTTGTAACTTGTCTGCATATTTTTGAATATTGACAAACACTATGAGATTGTCGTTTCTCAGGGTTCACAAATCAATAGCTTCTTTCCCAGACACAGAACTACCTAATTTCGTGGTTCTTACAGGGGTGAATGGTGCAGGAAAGAGTCATCTGCTAGAGGCAATTGAAAATGGCTCAATGCAAATTGACGATATTGTAATAAACAATCAGACAAATCAGACACGTCCTATTCGTAGATTTGATTGGACAAACCTCATTCCACAAGATACAGGTGCTTTTGCACCTTATCAAATCACTCAAGAAAGACATGGATTTTGGAATGAATTTTCTCAGTATATACAAGAATATCGACCTCAAATTTCTCAAACTCTTCAGCAATTGAATCGATTTGATTTGGACAAACTTGAGATAAGTGAGATCATAAGCCTCACACCAGAAAAACTAATTTTGACAGGTAGTACTCCAGAGCAAGCAAATCAAATTGTCCAAGCAATTCAGAGTGCCACCTCTAGTACAACTCAAAATGTAGCCGCTAGATTTACACAAAATGATCCTAATAATAGATCACGGCTAGTTAGCCTCTTTCAAAAGAATACTAATAAGCCCTTTATTGCTTTTGAGGAAAATGATTTTTATGATCACTTTCCCAGCAGTTGGCAACCTATTGATATGTTTCAACAATCATTTGGTCGTCTCTTTGCTGACTATCAAAGCAACTGGCTCAAAAATCGAAATAGGTATGTTGCGAATTTCGATGGTGAAGATGTCACTTTTTTAACTAATGAGGAGTTCGTGGATAGATATGGTGAACCACCTTGGGATTTTGTAAATAGTGTTCTTGAAGCGGCAAATCTCGATTTTAGGATTAACCATCCACCGAGATATGATGATCGACCCTATGAGCCAATTCTCACTGATAAAATAAGGAACTCACAAGTAAAGTTTAACGATCTGTCTTCGGGCGAAAGAGTATTAATGTCTTTTGCATTGTGTCTTTACTATGCAGGAGATCGTCGTCAAATTGTAGATTATCCAAAGATTCTATTATTTGATGAGATTGATGCACCTTTACACCCTTCAATGACCCAATCTCTTTTAACTACTATTCAAGATGTTTTGGTTAATCGCCATGGTATTAAGGTGATTCTAACTACACATTCACCTTCCACGGTAGCTCTTGCTCCAGAGGAATCTCTATACGCAATGTATAAGACTGATCAAAGACGGATGCAAAAGACTACGAAGGATAAAGCTTTGTCCATTTTGACTACTGGGGTTCCAACCTTAAGTATAGATTATGAGAATCGTCGTCAAGTGTTTGTCGAAAGCCATTATGATGTTCAGTTCTATGAACGATTGTATGAGAAGCTAAGGGAGCATTTGATACCCGAAGTGTCGCTTAATTTCATCGCATCTGGAGCAGGAGGAAGCGGTAATTGTGAGCAAGTAAAAGATGTTGTTAATAAACTGAAAAATGGCGGCAGTCGAACAGTCTACGGAATTATTGACTGGGATTTAACCAATTGTGGCAACGAGCGCATTAAAGTTCTTGGTAAAGGAAACCGCTATAGCATCGAAAATTATATTCTTGATCCAGTTCTTGTTGCAGCTTTCCTTTTGCGAGAGAAGTGGATAGAACGAAGTGAAATTGGGCTTAGTATGCATGAAAACTATACCAACTTTGTCACTTTCGACAACACTCGGCTTCAGGAAATAGCTGATTTCGTAGTAAATAAAGTAAAGCTTCATATATCTTCAAAAGCCGAGGATGACAAATTGTCATGCCAATACCTCGGTGGACAAATCATAAGTTTGCCCAAATGGTTTCTTTATACTCAAGGGCATAGTCTAGAAACAAATTTGAAAAATGCCTTTCAAGAGCTGAAGCGGTTTCAAAAAGAATCTCAATTGAAATTGGAGATCATCGCGAAGGTAATTGATGATGTGCCGTCCCTTATTCCGTACGATTTTGTATGTCTGTTGAAAGAAATTCAAAACATTCAATAGGTTAAAGGTCGTGCCAATCGTATACTTAAGCGCTACAATTTGCCAATATTGGCAGAACAACGCTGTGGCAGCGGATTGTCAAAAGTCATTGGGATGTTTGCCAAAGTTATTTTCAGCCGCTGAACAGCAACTTTAGGGAGAACAGTAGGGGCAATTGCATCCTACTAAACGCGATCGCGTTAGGGGCGGGCATAAAGCTTTTTTGTGGGCATGGCTAGACCAATATAATGATGAAGACGTACGGATTGCAGTACAGGTCATTTCTCATTGGGGGAACCCCGCGTTACTATTGGAGCTAGAAGCCATTATTCTAAGAGCCACCGAACCCCCTTACAACGCCCAGATCCCGACTGAAAGGTGATGTCATGCAAGCCAAACTTCAAGATCAACTTTTTCCCGCGGATGCTGAAGTCATTTTAGGACGATTGCCTGAGCGAATTCGGACGGCTCTGATTGAACGTGCTACTGAGATTGAGTATCCAATCGAGGCAGTAATTGAGATGGCGATCGCCAGTTTTCTCGATACAGAGGCATTAGGTTTTGCAGATTGCAAACCAGGGCGGGGGCAATAGCAGTTTCCTGCTAAACGCGATCGCTCCTAATATCACTCCTCCAGAAGTAGGCGAGGGAAACAGCGGGGACGGTGTCAGCTCGCTGCAGCTAAGCAAAACCTCTGCTAAACGCTTGCTCCTTCGGTGAGGTGATTTTCCTGGCGCAAACAGGTTTCGATAAACGAATCGAGTTCACCGTTCATCACATCGTCGATCGCGGTGGTTTCCTGATTGGTTCGCAGATCTTTGACCAACTGATAGGGATGAAACACATAGTTGCGGATTTGGTTGCCCCAGGCAGCCTCGACGATATCGCCCCGGATATCGGCAATTTCTTTGGCTCGCTGTTCCTGAGCAATGACCAATAGCTTTGCCTTCAGACGCGCCATAGCTTTCTCTTTGTTTTGAAGCTGCGATCGTTCTTCGGTACAGCGCACCATTAGCCCGGTGGGAACGTGGCGAATCTGGACTGCCGTTTCCACTTTGTTCACGTTTTGTCCACCTTTGCCGCCCGATCGCGTGGTGATAATTTCCAGGTCTTTGTCGGGAATGTCGAGCGTCACTGACTCATCCAGAATTGGCATCACTTCTACGCCTGCAAAGCTAGTTTGCCGCTTGCCGTTGGCGTTGAAGGGGGAAATTCTGACGAGGCGATGGGTTCCCTTCTCGACTTTGAGATAGCCGTAGGCATAGCGTCCGTCGATTTCTAAGCTGACAGATTTCACTCCGGCTTCGTCGCCCTCTGAAATTTCGGTCAAATGCACCTTATAGCCATGTGCTTCGCCCCAGCGCGTGTACATTCGCAGCAGCATTTCTGCCCAGTCTTGCGCGTCGGTTCCGCCTGCTCCGGCGTTGATCGTGAGCACTGCGCCGCGATCGTCATATTCGCCCGATAAAAGCTGCTGAAGCTCCCACTGGTCAAGCTCGCGCTGGAGCCGATTCAGGTTGGCTTCGGCTTCTTGAATCAGGGATTGATCAGATTCCAATTCCAGCAGTTCTAGAATTGCTTTGGTGTCTTCGAGGGCAGACTGCCAGCGATCGAGCTGTTCGATGTGAGATGTGAGATCGTTTAGCTCTTGAAGGGTACGCTGTGCTTGCGCCTGGTTTTCCCAAAATTCCGGTTGGGCAGCGACCTGCTCCAGGTCAGTAATTCTGGCGGTGAGAGCAGGCAGGTCAAAGATAGTCCTGGGTTTTACCCAGGCGGTCAGACAACTGTTCGACTTCGCGTTTAATGTCGAAAACTTCCATCATGGAGAAATTTGCTTCAAACTAGGACTAGCATCTTGCATTTCAATTCTAATCCCTGTGTGCAGGCTTCGCATCGGGTTGAGCGCATTCGAATAAAGCCACGCTCGAATAAAGCCAAAACAATATTGAAGCGCATCTACTTTACTTTTCGCTAAGATCCATTCCTCCCACACCTAAGAACCCCCTTACCCATCATGGCAATACCCGGAGAACAGGCAGACGGCTTTGCAAACAACTGGGCTTATTTAAAAACAGAGCTTCAGTGGTTAGAGCGAGTCTTGCTGCTGGCAGTTGCTCGACAACGCAAAGACACCAAAGAGATCGATCGCTTTTCCCAAACCGCAGCCGATCGTGCGACAAGTCATTGGTGGAAGGGCATCATCTCGCTGGATACTAATGTCGCCTATGACGAACATCGCCAGCCCCAGTCGAGCGCAAAATCGACCTATCCCCAGCAGCTTGAGGCGCAGATTCAAGCCAGTCAGCGGCAAGGAAATGTTCTGGCGTTGCCTGCGCTCCGCGATCGATTGCGCTTGTCGGAATTTGAGAAAAATCTGGTGCTGATGGCACTTGCTCCAGAAGTAAATCGCCGCTTTGCTCAGCTCTATCGATTTTTGCAGGGCAACGAGGGCGGACTGAAGCCCGATCTGCCGATGCTCGATCTGGTTTTGCGATTGCTTTGCCGCACCGATGCCGACTGGTATACCGCTCGCTATCACTTGCTAAATTCTTCGCCGCTGCTGAAGACGGAACTGGTAAACCTGCTGCCCTGCACCGAGCAAACTCGCCTCAGTAGCCCGGTCAAGCTCTCCGATCGCCTGGTGAACTATCTGCTGGCGACTCACCCCACACAGGCAGATCTTGATACGCTGCTGCATCCTCCTGCCCCCAAAGCGGCGGCTCCGGTTGCTGTCATTAGTCGCTGCGTTTATCTTCAGCGTCAGACGGCGACTGTTGCCTGGTCGGATGTTGTTTTGCCACCAGAATGTCTGTCGTCCCTGCAATATCTCACGCAGCAGGTTGCAGGACAAAGGCAGGCAGAGGAAGTTTGGAACCTGGGTGCGGCAGACCTGGGACGAATCGGTCGATTTGCGCTGGTTACAGGCAAGCCTGGAACGGGAAAAACAACCGTCGCTGCTGCCGCTGCCAGTGCGCTCGATGTGCCATTATTCACGGTTGATTTAGCGCAGATCGATCCGGCAAATTATTCGGCAGTTCTCAAAGAAATCAGTCTGTACGCTCCTACCGTGGTGCTGATTAAATCGGCGCAAAAGTGGCTAAGCCGATCGTCTACGCTGTCGATCGCCACCCTTCATCGGTTTCTTGAGGAGCGATCGAAGCTGGCTACCCTGACCTGTTTTAATGTCACCCATCTAGCCTCGGTACAGCTTCAGTGGCAGCGACAAATGGACGGTTTGCTGAGATTGCCCCTGCCTGCGGCGATGGATCGGCTGAAGCTGTGGCAGCGTGCCTTTCCGTCCTCGGTGACCGTCAGTGAACGAATGCCCTGGCAACTTTTAGCCGATCACTTACTCATTAGCGGTGGCACGATTCAGGAACTTGCTCAGGATATGATTCGCGATGCGGCAGCAATGGGTGTGACGACGATCGAGATAACGCATTTGCAAACGGTTTGTCAACAGCACGGATATGATTTGAAACTTCCCGCAGCACTACTCAAACCCAAATCCTCGCGCAATTCTTCCCGCAAATCTTCGCGTAAATCCTCTGCTGCTGAATCGACTCCATCGGTTGCCCTGAGCATATTACCCGAAACATTGTCTGAAGCATTGCCCGAAACATTACCGGATCTGCTATCTGAAGTACCGCCTGAGACATTACCCGACAAAGCAGCGAAACCATCCGCCGCAACGCGACGAAAGCGAACCAGAGAATCATGACAGCAGGTGCGATCGCTTTAGCCGGGGAATGGAATTGATTGAAACAGGTAGAAATTGCGATCGCATCCAGCAGGTAATAGGACGGCAGGCAATGGGATGAGCATCCCGGCAAGCGTCAGGAGATTTACGAATTAATATTTCTAAACCAAACGGACTGAAAGAATTCAGTTGATTTGTGGGAATCCTGCATTGATAATGAAGAATCAATCCCTGCGATCGATTCTACAACGGCACTAAATCACATTTTATTACTTTGGGGTAGGAATCTAGATATGGCAAGAGGCACGGCGAGGAATATGGCTAAAGATACGGCTGGGAATGCGACTGGGAATACGGCGACAAGCATGATCAAAACGAAGAAGCGGGGTTCTTCAAACGTTCCGCAGCGGGCCCTCGCAACCGTTAGCCTGACATTGACCGACCTGCCAGAAAAAACCAAAGAATCCTGGTCGCTGCGCGAAGCAGTCGATCAACTTCAAGACTCGATTACGATCGCCATGCAGCGGGGCTATACCTACGACGAAATTGTGACGGTTCTGGCCAGCTGCGGCATTCGGATTACTGCTTCTTCGCTGAAACGCTATCTGTCGATCGTTAAACGCGCCAATTCAGCCACCAAGCCGCGTCGGAGTCGCAATCAGCCTGTGTCCAGCCCACCCGTTGAGGCTCCTATCGTGGAGCCAGTGCTTGAGATCGTTTCGCCTTCCCGTCGTCGGGGTCGAGCCGCTTCAGCAACCAAAACGGCTGCCAAGGCAAAAGCAACGCCCCGCACCACTGCCCCTCAGAAACGCAAAAAATAAGCACCAGTGCATTTAGGCAAGGGTGGAACCAAAATCGGGCGGCACATCCTGCCAGCGACCCTGACCGACTGCACGAATGGCTTCCTTGAGCGAAACGGCTCCGGTATAAAGAGCACGTCCGACGATCGCTCCTGTCACCCCGATCGCTTCCAGGCGAAGCAACTGCATTAAGTCATTCACCGAACTGACCCCGCCCGACGCAATCACAGGAACCGACACCGCATTCGCCAGCTCGCGCAGCGCGTCCAAATTTGCGCCCTGTAGCGTTCCGTCCCGATGAATATCGGTGTAGATAATTGCGGCAACGCCAAACCCTGCCATTTGCTGAGCCAGGGTCACAGCTTCGACTGCTGAGGTTTCCAGCCAGCCGCGTGTGGCAACCTTGCCGTTGCGGGCATCAATGCCGACGACGATGCGATCGGGAAACTCCTGACAAAGCTGCTGCACCAGATCGGGCTGTTCGACAGCAACCGTTCCCAAAATGACGCGCTGCACGCCCAAACGGAGCAAATCCGCCGCACTCGCTCGATCGCGCAAGCCCCCGCCCACCTGCACCGGAATCGATACTGCCTGCACAATTGCCTCGATCGCCTGCTGATTGACCGGATGCCCTGCCTTCGCCCCATCCAGATCGACGAGATGCAGCCAGGTTGCGCCCTGCTCTGCCCACTGCTGCGCCACTGCAACCGGGTTGTCGTCAAACACCTGAGACTGGGCATAGTCTCCCTGATACAGCCGCACACATTTTCCGTCTAGCAGGTCGATCGCTGGAATGACATCCATAAGTTCTACACAGTCTAAATTGCACTTGCCAAACCCTGATTTTACTAAATTGATGACCGAATGGATGAGCGGCAAAATCAGGAAGTTTGTATGGGGCAATAGGTCGCAGTTTCCTCTACCAACTCAGCAAAGACAAAATGTTTAATCATTTGTCACTTCTCGGTGGGTGGCAAGAGCGACAAGTATAATTTGGCGATGTGTATGCAAGTGATGTGTATGCAAGTATTTTAATGCGTTCATTCATAAAAGCATTGGGACTAATAGATGTTTGACGATTCTCCTAAAAATATCAACAGCTTGATTCGAGAAGGCTACACGATCACCCCGATCGCTTATCTCAGTGAAGGCTGGGAAATTTTTAAGCAAAATGCGGGGGGATTTATCGGTTTTTTGATCGTCTGCTTTCTGATCAATCTTGTCCTTACCGGACCTGCCGCCTTTGTTTCTGATCCCGATCAACTGAGCGGAGTAGCAGCAGCCTGGCGCACTATCGGAAGCCTGATTAGCTCGATTATTTCTGCTCCGCTTTTTGCTGGATTCCTTTTTGTTGCTTTTAAGATCTTGAAGCAACAGCAGACGACCTTCGGGGATTTTTTTAAGGGGTTTCAGAACGGTCGATTTCTGCCTATCTTTCTGACCAGTCTCGTCTCCGGTTTGCTGATTCTTTTAAGCTTAATTCCCTTCTTTATTCTGTTTGGGTTGGGTCTGATTGCGTTGCTCGCGAGCAATCCAGCTTTCGCGCTTTCTACTCCAATTCCTTTCAGCCCGAATCCGACTGTTGCTGTTTTGCTGCTCATTGGCAGTCTGCTGGCACTGCTGCCCGGAATTTATCTTTCGATCGCCTATAACTTTGCGATTCCTTTAGTAGTCGAGCGCAGGCTGGGCTTTTGGGAAGCGATCGAGACAAGCCGTAAGGTGATCACAAAGCAGTGGTTTTCCTTCCTGGGCTTTGCTAGCCTGCTGTTTCTGGTTAACGTAGCAGGTGTGCTGCTGTGTGGCATCGGTTTGCTAGTCACCGCTCCCCTAACGATCTGTGCTACCGTCGCTGCCTATCGTCATATCCTCGGACTCAATCTTTCGAGTGAGATGGCAGTTTAGGCAGTTCAGGCAGTTTCGCCTGGATTTCGCTTCTACCTGGGTTCGCTCTTATCGAACTGATGCTAACTAATGCTGTTTTCTCTTTCGCTTGTGCCGCTTTCCGCTGCTGAACGACGATCGCGCCAGGTTTGCCTCGCGGTGGTTACTGCTCCGATCGCAGGGGCATTCCTTTGTAGGAGCTATCAGATTTCCTGGCTCGTTTGTCCGCTCCGATCGCTGACTGGAATTCCCTGTCCCACCTGCGGCATGACGCGATCCTTTATAGCCGTCACAAGCCGCGATTGGAGTGGGGCGATCGGCTATCACGCCTTTGGTCCGCTTTTGTTTTTGATTCTGCTGATTGCCGCGCTGCATTTATTGCTGGAACTGGGGATGCAGCGTCGAATTCGCACGGTTTATGGACGCTGGATGCACAATCGTCGCTGGCAGCGTTTCCTACTTTCAGGATTCTTGCTGTACTACGGAGTTCGCTTACATCACGGGTTATCGTCCGGCGAGCTATTAGCCGCAATGCAAGCTGCGCCGATCGGGAATCTATTGTTTGAGGGAGTGACTAAACTTTTCTAGAAACAAAAATCTAGCGCTCGTCTAGTGGGCAATGCCGGATCTCTGCAACTGCTTTCTGCAACTGCTCAAACATTTGCTCAGCCGCAAATCTTGCATAAATTTTGCACAAATCTTGCAAAAGCTAAAATCAACCGATCGTCTGTATCCAATTATGTAGCGGTTCGCTAGGCTGGAGATGGAAGCTTGATTGCGTTAGATCACTTCCGATTTGTTTCTCTGACTTCGATCGCTTATGCAGCTTATCCCCGAAAAATCGATCGCTTCTGCCCCCTCTGAATCCGCTTCGGAAACCTTTACGCTCGATGTCAGCGGCATGAAATGTGCAGGCTGTGTGCGGACAGTCGAAAATACGTTGAAGTCAGAAGCAGGCGTTAAAAATGCGATCGTGAATCTCGTCACCGAAGTGGCAGTGGTGGAATGCGCTCCGGGCATCGATTCCGCAGTGCTGGCAGAAAAACTAACTCAGGCAGGCTTTCCCAGCCAGTCGCGCCAGAGCGACACCGCCGCCCCTGATGGGCTGACCCCCGCTGAACGGCAGCAGCAGGAGACGCGGCAGCAAACTCGTCGTGCCCTGATTGCCATTTCGCTGGTTGTGCTCTCGGCGACCGGGCATCTGCACCAGTTTGGCTGGCTATCGATCCCGGGACTGAGCAATATCTGGTTTCACTGGGGACTGGCAACGCTGGCACTGCTGTTTCCGGGGCGATCGATTTTGGTGGATGGCTGGCGCGGCTTGCGGCGAAATGCGCCGAATATGAATACGCTGGTCGGGCTGGGAACCGTGACGGCTTACACGGCGAGCCTGATCGCGCTGCTGTTTCCCCGCTTGGGCTGGGAATGTTTCTTTGATGAGCCAGTGATGCTGGTGGGCTTTATTTTGTTGGGTCGATCGCTAGAGCAAGGGGCAAGAAGTCGGGCAACGGCTGCGCTTCAGTCTTTGTTTGACCTCCAGCCCACGATCGCTCGGTTGATTCCGGCTGATTCTCCCACGCTGGCTCCCAACGCAGCAGCTGAAATTCCTGCCAGTCAGGTGAAGGTGGGCGAATGGCTACAAGTGCTGCCGGGTGAAAAGATTCCGGTTGATGGCGAAGTAATTGCGGGACAAACTACGGTGAACGAGTCGATGCTGACCGGAGAAGCCGTTCCGGTGCTCAAACAGTCGGGCGAGTTGGTTGCTGCTGGGACGCTTAACTTGTCTGGGGCGATCGTAATTCGGGCGACGCGCACGGGCAAAGACACGACGCTGGCGCAAATTATTAATCTGGTGGAAACGGCGCAAACGCGCAAGGCTCCGATTCAGGGCGTAGCGGATACGGTCGCAGGCTATTTTACCTATGGCGTGATGACGATCGCTACGCTCACCTTTAGCTTCTGGTATTTCATCGGCAGCCGGGTATGGGCAGAACAAATTCAGCAGTTAGGACATCACGCGATCGGCGCATCCCATGCGCTAATGCACAGCGGCGGCATGGCGGGTATGGGCGAGCTGCCAACTTCTCCGCTCTTGCTCAGCCTCAAGCTTGCGATCGCGGTTCTGGTGATTGCCTGTCCCTGTGCGCTTGGGCTTGCTACCCCCACAGCTATCCTGGTTGGGTCGGGCATTGGGGCAGAGCGGGGCTTGCTGATTCGCGGCGGCGATGTGCTGGAAAAGGTGCATCAGCTTAAAACGATCGTGTTTGACAAAACCGGAACGCTCACAATGGGTCAGCCGCTCGTCACCGATTGCTTGCCCGTCACAGCCGATAGCTCAGCCGATATTTCAGCAGACAACTTGCTTCAGCTTGCAGCCACAGTTGAAAGCGGCACACAGCACCCGTTAGCGATCGCAATCCAGCAGCAGGCACAGCAGCAGGAACTCCCTTTGTTGCAGGCAGACCAGTTTCAAACCGAGCCAGGCTTAGGTGTGGCAGCAACGATAGACCAAAATCGCGTCATTGTTGGGAATGCCCAATGGCTCGATCGCGCTGGTGTAGCAATCCCTCAAGCTGCCCAAACTCAAGCTGAAACCCTGACAGCCGCAGGCAAATCGCTGGTTTATGTGGCGGTCAACCGTGATCTGATCGGACTGATCGCGGCTCAAGATGCCCTGCGACCTGATGCCAAAGCAACAGTCGATCGCCTCAAATCTATGGGATTGCGCGTCATGCTTCTGACCGGGGATCAGCAAACCGCAGCGCAGGCGGCAGCAAAACAACTTGGACTCTCAGAACAAGCTGTGCTGGCAAACGTGCGGCCCGATGAGAAGGCAAAGACGATCGCTCAGCTTCAGCAGCAGGGGACAGTCGGCATGGTGGGAGACGGCATCAACGACGCGCCTGCTCTGGCTCAGGCAGATGTGGGAATCGCACTGTATTCGGGAACTGATGTGGCAATGGAGTCGGCAGGCATTGTGCTGATGCGCGATCGGCTAAGCGATGTAGTGGAGTCGATTCGCCTCAGCCGCGCCACCTTTAACAAGATTCAGCAGAATCTCTTCTGGGCATTCATCTATAACCTGCTGGGAATTCCGATCGCCGCAGGGCTACTGCTGCCCAGTTTAGGAATTGCCCTCAGTCCGGCAACGGCAGGAGCGTTTATGGCGTTTAGCTCGGTCAGCGTAGTGACAAACTCGCTGCTGCTGAGAAGTCGCTTTCGCTAATTCTGGTCAATGAAGTCGTGTTTACAGGGCATTTTCCTGGAATAAACGAAAGTCCCCCAGATCGGGGGATTTTTACGTTTGTCGCTGTTCGTCAAATCCTGCAAATTACCATAGTGCCGGGACGGGTTGAACCGGGGTAGCCGCAGGAGCAGGCACAAAGTTTGGCTGCTGGAAAATAACGGGCGGCGGAGCGGGGGGAATGGGATCTTCGGCGGCAATTAGGGGCGTGGTCAGCAGAGAACCGCTAAATGGATTGGGTAAGTCGGGGGTGCGAATGGTGGGGTCACTGGCGACCTGCTGTTCCAAAACTTCTCGATACAGCCGATCGGCTCTTCTGGCGTCCCTGGCGATTTGGTTTTCGGGGAATTCAGGAATGCCCAGCAGCAGCGAAAGAGATCCGCCCAGGCTACGATTGCCAAAAAAAGTACCCGCATTCGAGTAGAAAGCATCCTCAAATGTATCGGGAATCGAGGGTTGAAGGGTCGCGGTTTGCGCCGTTGCCTGATAGCCAGGAACCATCACCGCAGCGATCGTCAAAAGCCCCAACCCATATTTTGAAAATCGCGACTGCCAAAATCGGGAAATGTGCTGCGATCGAGAATGCCCATCTGAGGTTTTGTCCATCGTTTTTATCCTCACAGCCAAAGGTGAAAAAAGGAGCAGGAAGCTTTTGATAGAAACGGATTGACGAACAGTTCGCCTCTCTTTTCTTTCTGTCACAAAGTCCTAACTAATGATAAGAGCAATCGCCAAAATAGGCACATGGATTTAATGCAAACCTCAGCCTGAATCTAGCGATCGAATTTCAATTCGTCATGCGAGTCGATGAAACTCAGAGTGCCCTAAATTCCCGCCAATTTTTCAGAAAAGTTTGAAGCCGTATTCAAACTGCTGCCTTGCTCCTCAGCTTTCCAGTTTCCTCAACTAGAAAGACTTTCAATCCTGCACGAAAACCGATCGCACCCCATTTAAGCCAGTCTGCCTTTATAGGGATGTTTGAAAAGTCATAACAATTACCTGCCCCCGACTAGTCAATTGGGGAGGAAACTGAGCCATCTCTAGGTTTCAAAGTCCTTCAGCATTAAGGGATTTAGGAGGCGATATCGCAGCTTTGATACTTTTCAATTAACCGCTCAACTCAGCAATTTAGAGGGTAAGACCCCTCAGGCGATTTGCTTATGCTTGTGATAGCCTCTGCCCTATGATGGAGCGATTGAATCGAGCAAAAATTAGTTATCGCCTGCTGTTTATTACTTTCTGGTTACTGCTGCTGTTTTTTGCAATCAAAGTTTGGGCAAGTTGGACTACCCGATCACTCTGTTTATTTGCAGAGGCACTGCGATCGATTTTGGACTGCTTCAGCACCCTGCTGAGCCTGATGACGCTAGCGGCTTTTCCTCGATCGACGCGGTGGACGATCTGGAGCCATCGTCGTCGCGAAACGCTGATTGTGCTGCTGCTGGTGGCACTTGTTGGGTTTGCAGGGCTGAGTTTGCTGGGGATTGCCCTACTTCAGCTTTATGCCCTCTGGCAGCAGCCCACCCTCGAAACGATCGCCCCAATTAAACCCGCTCTGATCTGGCTGCTGATCGCGCTGCTGCTGGTACAGTGGGGTTTGCTTTTGTTTGAGCGACACGAGGCAAGGGTGCTGCAAACTGGAATTCTGCGCGTGAATGCCAGCCACATGTTGCAGGATGTCTGGGTGACGAGCGGTGCAATTTTAGGCGTTATTGCAGTGGCTTCAGGGCTGCGATGGCTTGACCCGCTGCTGACGCTGGCTTTGCTGCTGCTGACGGGAGTGAGTTTGTGGCGATTGTTGAACTGGCAAATTCCTTCTTTAGTGCGTCAGATGGTGATCGCACCAGAGGTTTTAGCAAAGCTTGCCCAGCAGTTTGAAGGAGTCGTTGCCTGTTCGCATATTCGGACACAGGGCATGATTGGCAGGCTGGTCTTTGTGCAAATGCGACTGCTGCTGCGTCCCGAGTTTCGGCTTGCGGCAAAAACGATCGTCGATCGCCTGGAAAGCCGATTAAGGGAACGATACGGTGCAGTTGAAATAGAGATCTTAATTGATATCGATCAGCCACGATCGCAAAAATTGAAGTAAACATTGCCTGTCCGCAAGCATTATTTGCAACAAAATTTGCAACAACCCCTTTGCTCACCAGCACCCGCGCAATGCCCCAGTTGGGGGAGTTGATCACCGATCGGAAATCTTAGAATAATTAAGAGTTGTTTACACTTGATCGCCGATCGCTTACCTCTGGCTGGGCTGCATGAGAACCCCGATTGCCTGGTTAAACCTGACCCACGAGAAAAACCGCTTGCTAGTGGCAATTGCGGGGGTGTCGTTTGCAGTGATTCTGGTGTTTATGAATCTGGGGTTTCTCGGTTCGCTGGCAAAGACGGCGGCGATTCTTTACGGGCAGATTGACGCAGAAATTTTTCTAATTTCGCCTCAAAGTTTAGAAATCAGTACGACCAAGCCTTTCCCGATCGAGCGAATCTACCAGGCGGCAGGGGTTAATGGAGTAGAGCGGGTCATGCCGCTGTATGTGGGCTATTTGCAGTGGCGTAATCCAGAAACGCGACGCAATCGCGCTATTTTTGTGTATGGCATGAACCCCGAAGATCCGGTGTTCATCATGCCTGAACTGAAAGACCCGAAAAATCTGGCGGCACTGAGACGACCCGATACTGCGCTGATCGATCGCCTCTCGCGTCCTGAATTTGGTTCGCAGACGACGGGAACCGTGACCGAGGCAAAGCGGCGACAGATTACGATCGGTGGACAGTACAGTATGGGTGGCGGGTTTGCGGCAGACGGCACGCTGATTCTGAGCGATCAGAACTTTCGCCGCTACTTTGACCCCTTCCCGCTCAACCTGATCAACCTGGGACTGATCAAGCTCAAGCCTGGTGTGAATCCGCAGCAAATTGCAGTCGAACTGAAGCGGGTTCTGCCGCCGGATGTGTCGGTGTACACGCAGGAAGAAATCATTGCCCGCGATCGTGACTACTGGATTAACACGACTTCGACTGGATTCATCTTCACGATGGGCGTTGCAGTGTCCTGTGTGGTGGGCGTGGTGATCGTTTATCAGATTCTTTACACTGATATCTCTGACCACATGAAGCAGTATGCGACGCTCAAGGCGATGGGCTATCGCAGCCGCTTTTTGTTTGGTGTGGTGTTGCAGGAAGCGGTAATTCTGGCCGTTCTGGGCTATATCCCTGGTTTTGCCGTATCGCTAGGGCTGTATGACCTGACGGTTAGGGCAACGAGTGGCGGACTGCCGATGACAATGGAGTTGGAACGAGCCATATTTGTGCTGCTGTTGACCCTCGTGATGTGCAGCCTTTCAGCTCTGATTTCGGTGCGACGCGTGGTTACCACCGATCCAGCGGAGGTGTTCTAAGGATGGTTTGGCGGCGGACTCCCCTTGCCTGGTTTAACCTCACCTATGAGCGGCGGCGGCTATTGACTGCGATCGCCGGAGTTGGGTTTGCTGTGGTGCTGATGTTTATGTTTCGCGGCTTTGAGAATGCCCTGTACGACAGCCAGGTGCAGCTTCTAAAACGGCTGAATGGCAACATCGTGATCGTGAATCGAATTAAATACAATATGTTTGTGCCGCAGCAGTTTGCTCGGCGGCGGCTCTACCAGGCAGAAGCATTTGACGGGGTGACGGCTGCCTATCCGCTCTACACGGTTACCGCAAATTGGAAAGATCCGATCAGCAAGCGCACCCGTCCCCTGCGCGTGTTGGCGTTTAACCCAAACGATAACGTGTTGCCCTTACCGGGAATTGTGCAGCATCGATCGGACTTGCTCCTGCCCCGAACTGCTTTGATCGACGAAAAATCTCGCCCGGAAGTGGGGCCCAAGCAGGCAGGCACCGTTACCGAACTGGCAGAACAGCAAGTGACCCTGGTGGGTACGTTTAGCCTGGGCACAGACTTTGCATCTGGCAACGGCAACGTGGTCATGAGCGACCAAAACTTCTTGCGCTACTTTGCCAATCTGGGTCCAGACGAAGAAAGCCGATCGCTGAACACGGTAGACATTGGGCTGTTGCATGTCGCGGACGGAACAAACGTGGAACAACTGACCAAAGTGCTGCGCGATCGGCTTCCCAAAGATATCTCGGTCTATACCAAGCAGGAATTTGTCGATCAGGAACTCAACTACTGGCGCAAAAATACCAGCATTGGCTTTGTGTTTTCGCTGCTGACGACAATGAGCTTCCTGGTGGGCGTGATTCTGGTGTATCAGATTCTCTACACCGACGTTGCCGACCACTGGGTGGAATACGCGACGCTAAAGGCGATCGGCTACTCAAACCGCTATTTGTTCGGCGTTGTGCTGCAACAGGCGACACTGCTGGGATTTCTAGGATTTGTGCCGGGGTGTCTCATCAGCTTTGGGCTATACACCTTAACCCGGAACGCAACCGGACTGTATATGGTCATGACTCCTTCACGAATCCTGAATTTGATGATTGCCACGTTTTTAATGTGTTTGATTTCGGGCGTGATTGCGGTGCGTCGCGTCCAGCAGGCTGATCCAGCGGAGGTGTTTGGCTCATGAGTGCTTCTTTAATCACAAACAGACTGGATTTTGCAGAAGAAACGGCAGGCTCGATCGCCGTTCAAATTCGCAATCTCAATTACTTCTACGGTCAGGGCGATTTGCGAAAGCAGGTGCTATTTGACATCAGCCTGGATCTGCCCAAGGGACAGATTGTGATCATGACAGGTCCATCCGGTTCTGGAAAAACCACGCTGCTGACCCTGATCGGCGCACTGCGAACCGTGCAGGACGGCAGTCTCAAAGTGCTGGAACAAGAAATCGTCGGACTCAGTAAATCAGAGCTAGTCAAAGTGCGGCGCAATATTGGCTTTATCTTTCAGGCGCACAATCTGTTCGATTCGCTCACCGCAATGCAAAACGTCGAAATGGCAGTCGAGCTAACCCAAAACTGGCGCGAAAAGCGGCGACTCGCCACTGAAATTCTCACCCGACTCGGCTTAGGCGAACGGCTCAACTACAAGCCCAACTCCCTTTCCGGCGGACAAAAACAGCGCGTCGCGATCGCCCGTGCTCTGGTCAATCGTCCTACTTTGATTCTGGCAGACGAACCGACTGCTGCTCTAGACAAAGCCTCTGGTCGAGAGGTGGTGACGCTGCTGCAACAGCTTGCTAAAGAGCAGGGCTGTACCATTCTGATGGTGACGCACGACAACCGCATCCTCGACGTTGCCGATCGCATTGTCAACCTGGTAGACGGTCGCCTGGAGTCTGATGAAAGTCTCGATCGCTTTGTCGAAACCCACGACCCGAAGCGGCTGGATCAGAAAATGTTTATTTTGTAGCCCTGATGTCCCTCTCCTTTTTTAATGCTGCTCAGGAACTCACCTACCGCAAGGTGCAGGACTATCTCACCAGTTCCGCCCTGTTCAAAGACCAGATGCAGGTTTCCGCTCATGAGCCATTCTTTTACTTAACCTACGGTTCGGCAAAAATCGTGATCGAGGTGCTGGCATGGGAAGTGCATCCGTGGGAAATGCGAGAACTAGCGATCGTGCGTGCCTGGAGCTGGGTCACGATCGAAACCCAGATTACATCAGAGCTGATGCACTATTTGCTCACTGAAAATTCTCGAATGCGCTTTGGGGCGTTTCAGTTAGGCAAGGGTGGCGAGGTGCTGTTTGGCAACAGTGTGCTGGGCGGCGAGAATATGGATTTGATGGAGCTGCAAACCTGTATTTTATCGGTGGTGACGATCGCTGACACCTATGACGATTGGATTGTGGAACGGTTTGGCGGCAAGCGAGCAACCCACTACTCGATGAATGAAATTGCTTAAAACTGGAAAATAGAGCGGTCATGCTTGTGGCGTAGATGTCCTCGCGGCTCTTACAGATCTTAAAATTCTCCAAACTTAAGCTCCCCAAAGTTAACTCCCCTAAAGTCGATCGATTGAGGGGCAATGCGGTTGAGCGGGCAATCTTCGATCGCTGCGACTCCTCAAACCGCCCCTCCCATGGAAAAGTGCTCTGGCTCTGTATTAAATATTTCATTTGACAAACTCGCCGTACTGACTTAACGACCTGGACTACAATAGAAGGTCTTATGTCTTAGACGATCGATGCGTCGGTCAGGTTTTGATCTGCTGCCCGACCCCCGACCGAAAGACGATTACTGCAATCAGGCAGAGCTTCGAGGAGGACGAGCAATGTTAGGCTTCTGGTCTCGACGGATACGCTGGAACTTTGATAATCTTCCTCCTCTCGCGGAAACCTATCAGGCGGTTAGTTCTGCTTCAGTAGACGACCTGTGGCAGAAGGTGGTGAATTTAGCCGATGTCTCGTGGCATCCCCTGATCGCCCGCACTAACGTTCCGCAGGGGCTGATTCCTAAACCGGGATTGATTTATCAGGCAGTGAGCCGTCTCAGCCCGTTTCCAATTCAGATTTTTGTGGAGCGGGTGTCGCCGATGGAACTGCTAAGCGTTCGAATTTTGGCGCTTCCGGGAGTTGAAGAGCGGGTGACGTATCGCGTTGAGTCTACGCTGTGCGGCACAAAGGTTTCCTACTCGGTGACGCTGCGCGGCTGGCTTTCGCCGATCGTCTGGTCAATCATTCGCCCTTATGCTGCTAAAGTTGCCCGTGAGCTGGCACTTGCGGCTGAGCAGGATTTGATAGAAGCAGACAATCCGGTTTCCAAGCGGCGCAAGCTCGATTATCCCGATGTGTTTGCGGGTCTGCTACTATGGCAAATCGGCTTTCAGGTGATAACCTGGCTCGATCGCTGTCCGCGTATTCTGGGTTAAGTCTGGGATGAAGCTTGAGAAAACCGAATCGTTGCTTTCGGGCAGGCTGCTTTGATTCAGGCGAACTGATTCAGGCAAAGCAAACGGTAGAATGGACGTTGAACATTTTGCCCTTATTTTCTTTTGCTTCAAGTTTTACCTTTCGTTTTGTCCTGTCGCCTGGTCGATCGCCAGAGTTGAGAACGCGATGCCCACAATGCTAGAAACAAGTGCCATTCTGGACGTGCTGCGCCCCGTGCAAGACCCGGAACTGCGAAAAAGCCTGGTCGAACTGAATATGATTCGCAATGTTCGGGTCGAGGGAAGTAAGGTCAGCTTTACCCTGGTGCTGACGACTCCGGCTTGTCCGCTGCGCGAGTTCATTGTCGAAGACTGCCAGAAAGCGGTGAAGACCCTGCCCGGTGTAGAGTCAGTTGAGGTGGAAGTGACCGCAGAAACGCCTCAGCAGAAATCCCTGCCCGATCGCACTGGAATTGCAGGCGTGAAGAATATTATTGCCGTGTCGAGCGGTAAAGGTGGCGTGGGCAAAAGCACAGTAGCGGTGAATATTGCCGTCTCGCTGGCACAGGCAGGCGCAAAAGTGGGGCTGATCGACGCAGATATCTATGGTCCCAACGCGCCAACAATGCTGGGGTTAGCCGATGCAAAAATTGTGGTGCACCAGGGCAGTAACGGAGAAGTGCTGGAGCCTGCGTTTAACTATGGCGTGAAGCTCGTTTCGATGGGCTTTTTGATCGACCCGGATCAGCCTGTAGTCTGGCGTGGTCCGATGCTGAATGGCATTATTCGCCAGTTTCTCTATCAAGTGCAGTGGGGTGACCTGGATTATCTCATTGTCGATTTGCCGCCCGGAACCGGAGACGCGCAGTTGACCCTAGCGCAGGCTGTGCCGATGGCAGGAGCCGTGATCGTCACCACACCCCAAACCGTTGCTTTGCTCGATGCCCGTCGCGGTCTGCGGATGTTCCAGCAGCTTCAGGTTCCGATTCTGGGCATTGTGGAAAATATGAGCTACTTTGTGCCGCCTGATCTACCCGATCGCCAATACGATATCTTCGGCTCCGGCGGCGGTGAGAAAACTGCCAAAGAATTGGGCTTGCCGCTGCTAGGCTGTATTCCGCTGGAGCTTCCGGTACGAGAAGGGGGCGATCGAGGCGTTCCCATCGTGGTGAATGATCCAGAGTCTCCTTCTGCTAAAGCGATTACGGCGATCGCTCAGCAGGTTGCCGCCAGAGTTTCCGTCGCTGCCCTGGCATAAGCTATTCTGTCTTAAGCGCAGTTTTTCCCCAATTTGCCCATGCTTTATCGCTCCCTTAGCCGCATTAGCTGGAAAGCTTTGATACAGCCCTGGCAGGAAGTCGATTGGCTACTGTTTTTGCTGGCAATCGGCATGACGGCGCTCGGAGGCATTGCCATTCGCAGTACTGAACTGCATCAGGGATTTTCCACCTGGTGGCAGCACTGGATCACGGGCGGCATTGGTTTGGTAATGGCACTGTTCATCGCCCGATCGCGCTATGAAAATTTGCTTCAGTGGCAATGGATTATCTACGCAATCACAAATCTTTCGCTGCTGATCGTAATTTTTATTGGAACCACGGCAAATGGAGCACAAAGCTGGGTGACGATCGGCAACTTCAACCTTCAGCCGTCGGAATTTGCCAAAGTAGGCGTGATCATTACGCTGGCAGCAACCCTGAACGAGCGCGGTGCGCCCACGATTCCGATCGTGCTGAAGACGCTGGTAATTACCGCAGTTCCCTGGGTGCTGATTATGCTTCAGCCTGACCTGGGAACGGGACTGGTGTTTGGCGCAATCACGCTGGGAATGCTTTACTGGGGCAATGCGAATCCGGGTTGGCTAGTGCTGCTGATTTCTCCGATCGTCTCTGCAATTTTGTTTGGCATTTTCCTGCCGAGCTGGTTTTTCTGGATCGGGCTGGTGCTGTATCTCGGCTGGCGCACACTGCCCTGGGCATTGTGGGGGTCGATCGGGGTGGGCGTAGTGAATCTGATTGCGGGGGGACTGGGAAATTTTGCCTGGACGAATTTACTGAAGGAATATCAGCGCGATCGGCTGGCACTGTTTCTCAATCCCGATAAAGACCCGCTTGGCGGCGGCTATCACCTGATTCAGTCGCGGATTGCGATCGGAGCAGGGCAAATGTTGGGGCGCGGCATCAATCAGGGCACTCAAACCCAGCTCAATTTCATTCCCGAACAGCATACCGACTTTATCTTCTCGGCAATCGGCGAAGAAATGGGCTTTGTCGGCTGTGTGGTCGTGCTGGCGGTGTTCTGGCTCATTTGTCTGCGGCTGGTAATTATTGCCCAAAACGCTAAAGATAATTTTGGTTCGCTGCTAGCGATCGGGGTGCTGTCGATGATTGTCTTTCAGGTGTTGGTGAATATTGGCATGACGATTGGATTGGCTCCCGTAACAGGCATTCCTTTACCCTGGCTTAGCTATGGGCGATCGGCGTTGCTCACTAACTTTATCGCGCTGGGGATTGTGGAATCAGTGAATAACTATCGTCATCGGCTCAAGTTTTAGCATCATTCAAACTGCAAACAGCAATCATCAAGGATTTCTATTGCGGTTTCTCTTCTGCATTCGTGCGGGAATGATCTAAGCTAATATCAGTTCACTTTACCGATGATTCACTTATGATTCTGCCGGGAGCTGCAGTTCGCGTTAAAAACGTCGACGATATCTATTACGGCTATCAAGGCTTGGTTCAGCGTGTAGGCGATGGCAAGGTGGCAGTGCTGTTTGAAGGCGGCAACTGGGATAAACTTGTCACCTTTAAACTGGCTGATATCGAAGCGATCGATGCTAAAGCCGGACGCGCCAAGAAATAATCTCCGCATCGCCTGATCGCCTCACTCTTCTATCCGCTCACCTTCTTTCCCCTAACCTGATCGCACATTCCTCCTATGCGGCTGCCTCTGCCTCAATTCAGCTCTCAAAGCCGTCACCCTGGCTATTTCGCCGAAGTGATCGAGACGGCAACGACTGAATTTCTAGCGCAGTGCCTTGAACCGGAAGACCTCAGCTTTGCAGTGATGCCGCCCTTCGGAAGCTGGGTCAAGGCAAAAGATGAAGAGTCTGGAAATGTGGTTTATGCCGTGGTTTATCATGCCACGACCAGCCCGATCGACTCGGTGCATCGTGCCAGAGCGTTAGGACTCTCGCTGCAAGACCTGCGAGAACAGCAGCCGCAGATTTTCGCCATGCTCAAAACCGAGTTTCGGGCAGCGATCGTCGGCTTTCAGTCCGGTAGAGGAAGCCATGCCGCCAGGGATGGAACCGGAAACGGAACCAGGAATGGGAACGTCAAAAACGGGAACGGCAGGAAAAACGGCAGCAGCCTGAGCGAAACGATTTATCAGCATTTGCCGCCTCGTCCACCGCAAATTCATCAGGCAGTTTACTACTGCGACTCTGAAGAAATTTTGCGCTTCAGCGAACAGCTTGATTTTCTGCGAACGCTGCTTCAGGTGACAGGCGCACCCGTCGATGGTTTAACGGCAGCCGCAATCCGAGAAATTTACCGACTGCGGCAAGCCGATCGCCAATGGCTCGTTCAGGCAGGACGAATGCTGAGCATTCTGCTGAAGGATGACTACGATCGGCTTCGCATTATCTTGAGCCAGATTTATATCTAGAATTTATATCTAGAAGCGGTGACCCTTAAAGGGAGGCATTCGGGGCAGTCTGAGCATCTGCATGAATGAGCGGGAAAACGGCTCCCTGAGTTCTGCCGTGCCCCGTGGCGCGATCGTATGCGATATCCTGGCGGTTATAAACCGCAATAACCTGATCAGCCGCTTCTTTGGCAGCCTTTTCAAGCTCGCGGCAGTTCGGATATTCAGGAAGCTGGCGCAACACTTGCAGCACGGACTGAGCCGCAGCAACGCCGTTCTTTTTGTGCCCCTCTTCGTGCAGTTGCAGGGCAGTCATGTAGTGATTCCATTCCGTTCGCAGCCCAGATGATACATAGTGGGAACCCTTCCATCGCGGCAGCGTGAAGACGACATCGACTTGAGTACTAATCGATCGAGCCACGCAGTTTTTGCCATTCCGGGCAAAGCGAATGTTCCACTGAACGTTCCAATTGGTCAGGGCATCGAACGAGCGTCCCTCAGCATCACTCACAGGGCTTCGCCGAAGCATTTGCGATCGCAGCTCGGCAGCCGTTGTTCCTGCGATCGGATAAAAGTGATAGCGGATATCGACCGGAAGGTGGCTTTCAGAGGATGGAGCTGGAGAAGGCGATAAACTCGGCAGAAGGGAATCTGTGAGTGACGATGGGAGAACAGCTGGAGGAGGTGAAATGGTTGCCAGGGCAGAACTAGTGCGGAACAGGGTAAACCATGAACCAGACAACCAATCGGAAAAAGAGGGAACACGAACGAAGGAGACTGCAATAAGCGTAGAGAGAAACAGAAGAGCAAATCGACGCAGCACAGCTAGCAATCCTGTTAAGGCAATATTCCTTTAGGAGGATGCCCATATTACAGAACTAAGCTTTCGGCTTCTTAACAATTCGAAGCAAATTACTCAGAAACACCAGGAGCAGGCGCAGCAGCGCGTTCAGCCTTAACAAGAAGCAAAAAAAGAGGGTAGCTGTGACCCCCTTTGAACTCCACTGTGAGATTAAACTTGCTTAGGATTAATCAATTTTCTAGCGATTTTTTCTAATTGTTCTTAAGCTTGTTCCAGCTTTTAGACGATTGCCCGACTCGCACTTTGAGTTCGACTATTAAGTTCAGCTTCTAAATTCAGCTTTCGAGTTCAGTTAGAGTTATCCACTATCAATAGATTAAGAACAAATTGAAATTCCAGGAGCATAAGCTTCTATAACATTTCCTGTACGTGAACAGGTAATCAAAAGATAGTCACAGGTCGGACATTGAGTTTGGATCAGCTGCTGGTTGACTAGATAAAGCCTTTCGCCAGGGCTACCGCAGTTTGGGCATCGAATTGATTGCGATAGCGGAATCATTTGAGTTTCTGTACTCTGCGCTTCTTTGGCTTCAGTTTCTTTCGCTGAGAACGAACTAAAAGAACAATTAATCACAGCCTCTTTAAACCTATTGATTGAATTGACAGTAACTCGATCAAAAATCAGAAAAAACAATAAATTCGATCGCTTAAAATTTTCAAGTCTAAACCTTAACGGTGAGAAACCTGACTTAAAGTTGCTTAAGTAAAGACAGCGTTCAATTCTTTTATTATGTCAAAATTAGCAGAGAACAACCCTAGAAAATCGTTTCTTTAAGACGGGGATCGCTCTCCAGCTAACTGATCCCCACTTTATAAGGATCTCAGGGTACAGCCATCTATCCAAAGACAGTTGCTCATCTTCTACCGGAAAAGATTTCATTTCTTCTGGTTTTTTTTAGTAAATCTTTATAATTCAATCCCTTTCTGAGAGCGATCGAATTTGTTGAAACAGTCTTAGTAAAACACTGTTCTGTCGATACAAATTTAATTTTTAGATAAAGATTCTCAAAAAATCAGGAGAGCAAGCCCAATTGCGATCGTAATCCTTCTGAATCTTGGCTCGATCAAAATGCAATTCCAGTGATTAAAACTCTATGAAATAGAAAATTGTGATTTGGCGCAGTTGCTAATTCTAAAAATCGTGATGTTGATCAATAGGAACGATCAAGTTACTGTAGCTTTCGTAACAACGTCCCCCTGTTCAATGTTGCTGGAAGCAGGAGCTGGGCAACGAGGAGCAATCCATTAACAAACGCGGGATGCTCCCTGTTTTGTTAGAAGGGGTTTGAGCAGCCGCAAAGGTTATATATCCCCCTATATTTTCGTTGGAGAGCTTTGAGAACCTTCAAGAGCCCTCGGTTTCCCTCAGCACTGGGGGTTAAGGGGGGGAAGTTTGGAATCTTCCAGGCAAACGTTTTACGTCTGCATCCTACCCCGAAGCTTGGTGGATCCGGGGATAAAGACGACGGAGATAGAAGTTGGGTTAACGGCTTAAAGCAAGCGGATTGGCGGCGAGATTAGACAACGCACCTGCTTTAATCTATTACTGGGTGGCAAGAGCATTCTGCTACTTTTCGAGTCGAACGGCGTACCACTGAAGGTACTCGCCTGGATTCATATCCAGCGTGCAGGCAGTTTCCATCAGATATTTTGTCTGCTCATCCAGGTCGGTGAACTGCTGCACATCACGGGGTAGGTTATCCTGGCGATCGTTCAGCACTGCTTTTAATCGGTCGAACAGTTCCGCAGCCGTGAGGATTTGCTCTGGCTGGTTGGGTTCCAGCAGCACGTAGTAATCCTCGCTGCTGTACATGATTGGGTCAGCCATAGGAGTCAGGCGCAGGTAAGAGGCAAATTACTCGTCTTCTGCAAACACATAGCGGTAGAGTTCACTGGCTTCTGGCTCAGGGCTATCCTGGGCAAACTTAACCGCATCCTCAATAACGGCTTGAATCTGTCGATCGATCGCCTTTAGCTCTTCTGCGGTTGCCAAATTTTTCTCAGTCAGGTGACCTGCCAGTTTTTTGATTGGGTCACGGGCAAGCCAGGCTTCTTTTTCGGCTTTCGATCGCAATTCGTCTGGATCTGCCAGCGAATGACCCCGGAAGCGGTAGGTGAGACACTCGATCAACGTTGGACCTTCTCCGGCACGGGCACGCTCGATCGCCTCTAGCGCAACCGTTCGCACGGCTAAAACATCCATTCCGTCTACTTCGATTCCTGGCATCCCAAACACGCTGGCTTTCTTGTAAATTTCTGGCTGAGAGGTTGCCCGCTCATGCGCCATGCCGATCGCCCATTTATTGTTTTCCACCACAAACAGAATCGGCAGTTTCCAGAGGGCTGCCATATTGAGACACTCGAAAAACTGCCCGTTGTTGCTAGTTCCGTCTCCAAAGAAAGCTGCCGTCACTTGGTTTGCCGTTTCGTCGCCCATTGTTTCTCGGCGATACTTGCTCTGGAACGCAGCTCCTAACGCAACCGGAATTCCCTCTCCAATAAAGGCATAGCCGCCCAGTAGCCGATGCTCCGCCGAAAACAGGTGCATGGAGCCACCCCGTCCTTTGCTGCATCCGGTCACTTTGCCAAACAGTTCTGCCATGACCTCACGGGCAGGGACTCCGGCACTCAAGGCATGAACGTGATCGCGGTAGGTGCTGCACACATAATCCTCACCGGGGTGCATCGTACGAATTACACCTGTGGAAATGGCTTCCTGCCCGTTGTACAGGTGGACAAATCCAAACATTTTTCCCCGGTAGTACATTTCAGCGCACTTGTCTTCAAAGGTGCGCCCCAAGACCATATCTTCATAGATCGCCAGCCCCTCTTCACGGGTTACGGGCGCGATCGAGGGCAAAGTGGGAATTGTCCGTTCCTGAATCATTAGATGTGCCGTTTCCTTCAGCGACAGTGTACTGCTTGTGGGTAATTTGATTGGGGGTACTTGGGTCGTCGATCCTTATCGTAAATACTCACTTGTCGTAAATACTTATCGTAAGTGCTTGTCGTAGATCCTTTATAACTGCGGAGCTATAAGGGCTGAGCCTCAGTTCGCCTGCGTTAGGCTTGAACCCTGATCGCCTGCTCTAAGGCTGCAAATTGTTTGGGAATCTCATGAGCTAACCGAGAGCAACATGGCCAAGCTCAACATTATATAGCTCACATTTATTAAGAATAATCTGCTTGCTGTCGCTCTTGCAAAATTGGGGCAGCCTCCTTTAGAGGGTCGGAGATAAACAGGGTCAGAGATAATCAGCCGCAGATCATCCTAGCCCAATTTAGGGACAAAAAGGCGGAACTAGGCAGCAAAAGGCGATCGAACTCTGCTCGCTTCCTTCTGAACGCTATTTTTCACTAAACCAAATTCTGCACCAAACCAAATATAGATAAAATTCTGCGCGAGAAGTCGTACAGTTAGGGTCGTGCACTACGGACATCGCTGGGTGTAATCTAGATCACTTATAGAGATCCATACCATTCCTGACTAATCTGAGACTGGGATCAGGTACAATCTGCAAACTTCGACCATTCAAGCTAAATTTGAATCTTACGTTTTCCTGATAATCGTTGTCATTGTCTAGCAGAACGATCGAAAGTTAGCCTCTGTCTTAAGAATGATTTAAGACCATATCGAGGCTAGCTGGCTCGAAATTACTTCCCTAATGACGTTTGTTTGAGACTGAGAAAAGAGCCAACCGTGAAACCCTAGGGGTTCTCATTTTTTGTGTATTAGAGGTTACACCTGAGGAGTGTCGCAAAACGATCGCTTTCGACAGAGCGAGTTCGGATATAATTGCTCTCTATTTGGCTCTCTCGATTCGGCCTGAGTTCAGGCTTCTAAGAAGCTGATGTTACGAAGAGGACTTTTTTATCTATGCTGAGGGATGAATTTTAGTAAACGTTGATTTGGCTAATTGCCTTGGTCATCCCGACCGAGTTAGCAGAGAATTCCTTAGAAGGGCTTCTATCCGTGCGGAAGTTCGGTGAATGCCATTGATACAAACTGACGCGATAGCAAATTTGTGTGTTAGATGAACGACTTGCAGGGGAGGAGACGGTGCGAATTCCTCTAGATTATTATCGGATTCTAGGATTACCGATACAGGCAACTGCGGAGCAGCTTCAGCAGGCTCATCGCGATCGATCCCTTCAGCTTCCTCCTCGACGAGAATTTTCAGAGGCGGCGGTTGCGGCTCGACGGCAGTTGATTGACGAAGCGTATGCTGTCCTTTCTGATCCGGTGCAGCGGCAGGAATACGATGCGGGTTTCCTCGCCAAATCCTATGAGCTGCTGGAGGTTGGGCGATTATCTCCGGGGGGAGCTGCAGAGCAATCGGGGGGGGCGATCGATGAGCATAACCTCGGCAGTTCGATCAACGGCAGCTATCGTCCTGGTGATCCAGATCTCGGTATTGATCTCTATACCCCCTGTATTGAGATTGACGAAGCTCAGTTTGTGGGCGTGTTGCTGATTTTGCTGGAGTTGGGCGAGTACGAGCTGATTTTAAAGCTGGGTCGTCCCTATGTGATCGGCGGCAATCGCAGCGTCAAACAGGGGCAATTTGGCGACCCCGACATCATTAGCACAGATATTTTGCTCGCGGTCGCGCTTGCCTGCCTGGAACTGGGACGAGAGCAGTGGAACCAGGGGCAGTACGAAAACGCGGCGGAATCGCTAGATACGGGGCGAGAACTGCTGCTGCGTGAAGGAGTGTTTGCTCAGATACGGGGCGAAATGCAGGCAGAGCTCTATAAGCTGCGCCCGTATCGAATTCTAGAGCTACTTGCTTTGCCGGAAAGCCATGTGGCTGAACGACGGCAGGGGCTTACGCTGCTGCAAGAGATGCTGCACGATCGCAGCGGGATCGACGGCGAAGGAGCAGACCAATCTGGACTCAACACCGACGATTTTCTGCGCTTTATGCAGCAGTTGCGAAGCTATCTCACTTCTGCGGAACAGCAGGCTCTTTTTGAAGTTGAGGCACGTCGCCCTTCTCCGGTTGCTACTTATCTGGCAGTTTATGCGTTGGTGGCAAGAGGCTTTGCAGAGGGGCAGCCCGCCCTGGTGCGCCGGGCAAAAACCATGCTGATACGGCTTGGTATCCGTCAAGATGTCCATTTGGAGCAGGCAGTTTGCGCGCTGCTGCTGGGGCAAACCGAAGAGGCGAGTCGGGCACTAGAGCTAAGCCAGGAATACGAATCCCTTGCCTTTATTCGCGACCACTCGCAGGGTTCCCCCGATTTGCTGCCCGGACTGTGCCTTTACAGTGAACGCTGGCTGCAAAACGAAGTCTTTCCCCACTTTCGGGATCTTGCCCGCAAACAAGCCTCGCTGAAAGAGTATTTTGCAGATGAGGATGTGCAGGCGTATTTAGAGGAATTGCCCAACGAACCCGAACTCAGCTCACCCTGGTCTGGTGGAACGTCCTATCGCGAATCTCCATCCCCTGGAGAAACTGGCACATTGCTGCGAAACCAATCCGATCGCAGTTCCTCGGCAGTAACCATGCCCGATCGTGGAGCCAGCGACTCCGAAGTCGCCCCAGCCGAGCGGTTTACGTCTCGTCCAAAACGGTACGAAGAACAAAACGGGGCAAGAACAAACGGCACAGGTCGCCCCACTCGTTTTGTTGATCCAAACCCCCTGCCTGCCGTCGGCAATCACTCCGCTGGGGGAGCAGCTTCGTCTCGGACTCGCCAAGACTCACCCGAAGAACCGATCGCAGCACCAATTGCCCCACCCTCGCGCCGACCCGCAACCCGAAAAGGGCTACGTCTGGATCGGCTTGTGTTTCTGGCAGCGATCGGCTTGCTGAGTCTGACGGTGCTGGCGTTCCTGATCAGCCGTTTGTTTGCCGGACAAAATGATCCCGCACCCGCAACGACCGATCCTTCTCCCGCTGCAACTGTTCAATCGAATGCCGCGCCAGCCGCTTCCCAGTCAAGTCCGCAGTCGTCAGCCGCAGGGGTTACCGAACCGCTCACCGAAACGACGGCTGAAACGGTGCTTCAGTCCTGGCTAACGGCAAAAGCAGCTGCAATGGGCAATCAGCATCAAACTGGTGCCCTTGCTGACATCCTTGCGAATCCCCTGCTGTCTCAGTGGCAAACGCGATCGGAAAAAGCAAAGACAGAAAACTGGTACTGGCAGTATGAGCATCCCAATGTGGAAATTGTCTCTGTTACAAAGGAAAGTGGAACTGTGAACAGTTCGGCAGGGGATAATTCGACTACTGGGGCGACTTCGAGCACGGCTTCCTCTGATTCCACTTCTGATTCAGCCAGTTCTGGGACAAGTTCTGGGACAAGTTCCGGGGCGAGTCCGACAGCATCGGGCAGTCCGGCAGGCAGTTCAGACCGTGCTGCGAGTTCTGCCGCCTTCAATTCGGGCGATGAACGGGCGCAGGTAGAGGCGATCGTGACCGAGCGGGGCGATTTGTTTGTGAATGGTCAGATTGACCAAAGCTCTTCCTATGAAGACAGCATTCGCGCCCGCTATAACTTAGTCCGAAGCCAGGGACAGTGGCGAATTGAGGCAATAGACGTTCTAGAATAGAGCAGCCTTTCTGCCCTCCAACCTGATCCCCAATGACAGATGCTTTGCTTCAGTCCTATCTGCCGCTTTTTGCTTGGACAGGGCTGGGGCTGATTTTTTCAGGATCGTTGCCCGCTTCTCTGCCGCGATTGCTAGGACGTAGCCTTTATTGGGTCGGCGTTCCCCTCGAAATTCTGGCACTGGCAAGACAAACCAATTTTGCAGCAGAAGTCGGACTAGCTCCGCTCCTGATAATCGCCACGTTGCTAAGCGGCTTTACGATCGCCTGGCTCGTCCTTCAGGCGATGCAGTCCCGCTTGCAGTTCCAATCGGTTGCGGCAGGTCTGACCGCAGAAAATTGCAGTGCAGTTCAACCCTTTTGCCCTGCCGAGCGCGGCAGTTTTTTGATCGCTTCAGTCCTGGGTAACACGGGCTTTGTGGGCTTAGCGATCGCCCCCGCCTTTGTCGGTGCAGATTATTGGGGCTGGTTAGTGTCCTACTGCGTGACGCAAAACGTGATTGGAACCTATGGCACGGGCGTATTTTTAGCTAGCTACTACGGACGGCAGGCAGATCATCCCCAAGTCAAGGAACTGATCAAAGATGTGCTCACTGTTCCGTCACTGTGGGCATTTCTTCTCGGATACAGCACTCAATCCATCCCCCTGCCCGCAATCATGGAATCTGGGTTGCATGGCTCGATCGCCTTTGTGATTCCGGCGGCGTTGCTGCTGATGGGAACGCGGCTGAGACAGCTTCAGGGCTGGAAGAGTCTGAAGATCGCAATCGTGCCAATGTTACTTAAGACGATCGCTCTGCCAGGACTGCTCGGACTCGTGACTCATTTTTTGGCACTGCCACAGCCTGCCCAGCTTGCCCTGGTTTTGATGGCAGGAATGCCCAGTGCCTTTGCCGGACTGATTTTGGCAGAAGAATATGAAATTGATCGATCGCTGATTGCCAGTAGCATTGTGCTCACGACCGGAAGCTGTCTCTTGCTGATTCCTTTGTGGCTCTGGCTGTTTGGCTAAAAAATCTTCACACTTCGTCCAATTTCGACTTGTTTTTTAAACCAAATTAAGAGTAGAACGAGAACAATACCTTCGCAGAGCTTAACCAATGCCTCGTTCTTCTCCGACGGTCGATTCTGCTGCCGATCCGCCTGCCGTTTCGCTTTCCCCAGAGCAATCCGGCGATCGGGGAAATTCTTTCGGGTTAGCTCTGGCATCGATTGATTTTTTGCCGCGCTTTCTGCGACTGGCGACAATCAACGTTCTTTCCAATTTGATGGTTCCTTTGTCGGGGCTGATCAGTGTCGCGTTTTTGGGGCATCTCAACGACATTCGCTACCTGACGGGCGTAATGCTGGCAACTGTTCTGTTTAATACGATTTATCGCACGCTCAGCTTTTTGCGAATGAGCACGACGGGCATGACGGCGCAGGCTGTGGGGCGAGACGATCGATCCGCCATGCTGCTCACGGGAATGCGAAATGGCTTGCTGGCGATGGGGCTGGGCGGCCTGATTCTGCTGCTTCAGCATCCGCTGCGAGATATCGGCTTTCGCTTGCTGAATGCGGCTCCAGAAGTGGGGGCGGCGGGGCAGGCGTATTACGATGCGCGGATCTGGGCGGCTCCCGTGACGCTGCTGAATTTTGTGATCATCGGCTGGCTGCTGGGACAGGAAAAGGGCGAGGCAAAGCAGTTTCCTTTCTGGCGAAATCGGGTGCTGCTGCTGTCGATCGTCGGAAATGGCGTGAATATTCTGCTGGACTACTGGCTGATTGTGCGGTGGGGCTGGCAGAGCGCGGGGGCAGGCTGGGCAACGGCGATCGGTCAACTGGCAATGGCGATCGTGGGGCTTGTGATGGTGGGGCGATCGGTGAAATGGCAGGAAATTCGATCGCTGGCTCCAGAGATTTTTAACTGGAAAGAATTCAGACAAACGCTAACGCTGAACAGTAATTTACTGATTCGCACCTTTACGTTGCTCTGTGCTTTCTTGCTGTTTGCCAGCCTTAGTTCTGCACTGGGAACCACCGTGCTGGCAGAAAACGCGCTGCTACTGCAAATCGTGACGCTGACCGCCTACTTTGTCGATGGCTTTGCTTATGCCACCGAAAGCCTAGCCGGAATGTTTCATGGAGAAGGGCGACGCGATCGGCTGCTGCCCTTAGCCACGCTAGCGGGTTGCGTTAGCTTCGTGTTTGCATTAGCGATTGCATTGATTTGCATTTGTTTTCCTCATTCTGTCTTTCATCTCTTTACCAATAGTGCAGCCGTTCTAGCAGGTATCCACGAGTTTGTCGTCTGGCTATTACCTGTACTTGGCTGTGGCTCGATTGCCTTTATGCTCGATGGATACTTTGCCGGACTTACTGCAGGCGCTACCCTTCGCAACACCGCTTTGATCGCAACCCTGTTAGGATTTGTCCCGGTTGCAATCATTGCCTGGAATGCCCGAAGTTCAACGCTGCTCTGGCTGGCAATGGCTCTTTTTATGGCAATACGAGCAGGATTATTGGCAGTGCGGGTTCCGGCAACGACGCGATTAGAAAGCTAGCGTTTGCTAACCTTTAACTAACCCAATCTGTTTCTCAAATGGGCTTGTCAAGTATCCTTGTTTTCTCTGGAGTGGTTTAAAGTCCTCGCAGCCCTGTAAACCACTATCGATAGGCAACTGCTTACATCAGAGGCTACTCTGCAACATAAAGATTTTCAGCCAACTAGGTCTCATGCTTGTAAGTAAGGAGATATTCTGGTGATGACAAAGTGATCGAAAAACATTTTGTGATTGGGTAGAGGTGAAAATAAACCGTGAAAGCGAAGAAAGAGGGCAAGAAAACAAAACAGACTGATTATAAAAAGAATAAAAACAAGAAGGAATTAAAAGATACGATCGCGCAAGCTAACGGAACAGGCAATGCAGAACATCTGCTCGAACCGTCGATTGATCGAACAGAAATTTCATCCAACCATCGATCGCAAAAACTCTCGCGCCAATTTTACGAGCAGGAGCTAACTCGCCTACAAACAGAGCTAGTGAAGCTTCAATATTGGGTCAAGCATCAGGGACTCAGAGTGGTGATTTTGTTTGAGGGTAGGGATGCAGCAGGCAAAGGAGGCGCAATCAAGCGAATCATTGAATGTCTAAATCCGAGAGGTTGTCGGGTCGTTGCATTGGGTAAACCGTCAGACATAGAGCGAACCCAATGGTACTTTCAACGCTATGTTGCCCATTTACCCTCGGCGGGCGAAATTGTTTTGTTCGATCGAAGCTGGTATAACCGTGCTGGAGTCGAGCACGTGATGGGCTTTTGCACCGAAGCAGAATATCAAGAATTTATGCAGTCCTGTCCAGAGTTTGAGCAAATGCTAGTCCGCTCTGGCATTATCTTGCTGAAATACTGGTTTTCGGTGAGCGACGAAGAACAGGAACGTCGCTTTCAGGAACGAGTCAAAGACCCGGCAAAGCGATGGAAGCTCAGCCCGATGGATATTGAAGCCCGCGATCGCTGGGAAGACTATTCCAGAGCAAAAGACGCCATGCTTGCCCACACCAACATTCCAGAAGCCCCCTGGTTCACCGTGGAAGCCGACGACAAAAAACGATCGCGCCTCAACTTGATGCACCACATTTTGAGCAAAATTTCCTACGAAGACATTACGCCCCCCGCGCTAGAATTGCCGCCCCGCCGCTCAGGAGAAAACTATGTGCGTCTGCCCCTGAACGAGCAGTTTTTTGTGCCGCAGGTTTATTAGTCGCGATCAGGCAAAGTAGCTGTCGGTTGCCAAAACTCCTGCCCGAATATCTGCTTTTGGGATTTGTATTCCGGTAACATTCAGCAGCAAGTCTCGATTTGGGGCAAAGCCAGAAGATCGATCGTTTACCGCCAGATAAGTTCGTCCTTGCCACTGCAAAAAGACCGCTTCATTGGCTTGCAGCTTTTGCTGACCTCGCCGCTGTGGAATTTTGTCTCGATAAGCCGCGCTCACCCCACTTGCAAGAGAACTGCCGCCAACCCGACCTGCGTAAAAGACAGCAACAGGCGCATCGCCCACCCCATCATCATCTCGATCGATCAGGATTCGATCGCCCTCGTTCACTTTCCAGTCCGTGATCTGATCGGTTGCTTTTAGAGTTGATTGCCGGAAAACCAGTGCCTCGCTGCTACCTGCAAAAACAAAGTAATCTGCGCCTGCGTTGCCGGTGAGCCGATCGCCCCCTCGACTTCCCATCAGCAAATCATCGCCTTCCCCTCCCGTCAAACTATCTTGACTGGAACTGCCAATCAGAAAATCATTTGCATCCGTACCAGCCAGCTTGAGCACACGACCTGTTGCCCATTCCACCGCACCAATATCCGGTTTACCGCTGCGTCCAATGCCTCGCTGATCGATCGCAGGAATGTTTGTTCCTGTCGCCCCCTCGATTGCAGGACTGCCCTTTAGAAGCATCTGAACTGGACTTAAACCGCCACTACCCCCTTGTAAGGGAGCCAGTTTTGGGTCAACAACACGGGCATTTGCCGTAATCAATTTGTCATTGGGCGAGACAGGAGCCGGAAACTGGATATTATTGCCGCCGTCGATAAGCTGCCAGCCCGTTTGTGAGTTTATCTTCCAGGGATTGCTTGTGCTGTTGTACGCCACGATCGCATTACTCAGCGTGACTGCCGTCTGATTTGTCCAGAAAGCACCGCCCCCAAAACCTGCATAGTTATTAGCGATCGTCACATTCGTAAAATTGACAGGATAGCCGCGATCGTTTGCTAGGCTGACCGCACCACCTAATCCCTGCGCTTTGCCATTGTCTGCCCGATTTCCAGAAATTGTGCTGTTAACTACGGTGACAGGCGATTTTCCCCCAATCCACATCCCGCCGCCTTGATCGAGCGCAGTATTGTTGGCGATCGTTGTATTCCGAACGGTGAGTTCTCCGTTACCGTGACGCAGCCCGCCACCAAGCGAGTCTCCCCCGGCTCCGCGACTGACGGAATTACCAAGAATAGAACAGTTTTCAACGATCGCCTTGTCCTGTCCGTAGAGCCACAGCATCACCCCGCCACCCTGCGCTGCTCCACGATTGCCCTCAATCCGGCTATTGCGAATCGTAATCGTACGACCAGATGCACCCGGAACATTTTGCGCTGTAGCAGGATCAGCTCCATCTACATAAACGGCTCCTCCATAGCCGATCGTGCCCGCCTTCACGCCCTCCGGAGTCGAATCATTGTTGCGAAAGGTGCAGTTTTCAACGAGTAGCTGTGTGAGTAGATTGTTGATTGCTCCACCGTTACTGCCTCGATTATTGGTAAAGCTGCTGCCCCGAACCGTTAGCGTCCCACCGCTCGATGTGGCAATTGCCCCGCCACCCCGCTCTTCAATTGCTCCTGATCCATCATTTTCATTGAAGCGGCTATTGATAATTCGGGTCGTCGATCGATAGCCCGTCCAGATGCCGCCTGCATAGGAAGCTACGTTACGGTTGATCTGGCATCGGATAATGTTTAGGGTGCTATCCATCCCGGTTTTAATGCCTGCCCCTGCCCCCGTTTCATCATCGCGACCCGTCAGACGTCCATTTGCCAGAATCAAGTGCTTGAGCGTAACACTGGTTCGTTCGCCTGTTTTGAGAACGCGACTGGCATTGTTGCCGCTAATCATTACACCGGGTGCAGCAGAGCCATCAATTGTCAAATCTTTTTTGATTTCGAGCTGTCCACTGGTAAGAGCGATCGTCTGCCCCTTAAGGTTGGGCGCAAAGCGAATTGTAGCTCCGGATTGGGCTGAGGCGATCGCCGATCGAAGTGAACCTGCTCCAGAATCGGCTGTCGTCGTAACGAGAATTGCTGCTGTGGGTGAAGACTTTGCCATAACGTACCTCTTACTTAGAAAGGAGGTAGACACATCCCGTCTCTGCAAATTCCAAGCTGAAGTTGAAATTGTTGCAGTTAGAGTAGGGCTGCTCTTTCAAACTGCCCTGTCTTCACCTTTCCCAAGATCAGTCGAATCGAATCATGGCTCTGGTTTAATTGATGTTTCAATTAGGGATAAAGTAGGTTGCGAATCAGTGCTAACACTAAGCCTTTACGCTTAACCTGGCTTGGCTTACCGCAGTGATAGTTGGTCGCTTCTGCTTACCTCAAGCCTCATGCACTTCGATCGCAGTTTTTTCCCCAGAAGGCACCTTCTTTAGTCCCGCAACAGATTTCATTTTCCGCACTTTGATTGGCTGAGCTGGATTACCAGAATAGATGGTCATTGGCTCCAGCGATCGTCCGGTTACGCCGCCCAACCCCAGCACTGCTCCTTCCCCCACCGTTACGCCTGGACCAATGATCGCCCGCGCCGCAATCCAGCTTGATTCCGCGATATGAATCGGGGCAATTTTCAGCTCAAACTGGGGATGGCTCCAGTCGTGATTTCCTGTACACAAATAAACGCTCTGCGAAATACACACATGACTGTCGATCGTAATGGGTGCAAGGTTATCAATCCAGGCATCTTCTCCCAGCCATACATAATCGCCGATCGTCAGCCGCCACGGAAACTTCACTCGCACCCCCGGCTTAATTCGCACCCCCTCACCCATCTCAGCCCCAAACCTGCGCAAAATCCAAACTTTGATCACTGACATCGGTAACCAGTAGCTCTGCACTAGGGGCGAACCAATGAAATACCACAATAGCTGTTTCCAATACGGTGCGCCGGGTGTATAAGAACCGACTGTGTAGCGATCGAGTTGTATCATAGCAAGGGATGAATCTAGGGAGAAAGAATTAATGAGCTATGAATCATTAATCAGTGAATTGCTAAAAGGATCAGCAATAAAAAACGATCGCATTCCAAAGGGAGGAGTGCGATCGATCAGGTAATTTCAAGGGTAGGGATGGGTTTAGCCAGGGATAGTAGAACCCTCAATGCTTGCCTATAAACTCACTGTTACAGGCAGCTAAATAATGAGTGAGCGACGCTGAAGCATCATTACTGTGTTTCTACAGGTGTTTGATCACCGATGCAAAACTCTGCTACGCCTCTACGCCCTGCCCTGCTGGTTCTAATTTCTCTTCCCGCTTTTTCTTGCGTAGAGTAGCAATACCCATGCCAATTAAACCAGGGAGGAGAGCAGGGGTGGGAACAGCAGTACCCTGTAGTTTGCTACTACCTTCTCCTCTGCCACTCCCACTGGGAGATGTACTTTGTAAGCGTAGTCCAAAGTTCTGCCCAAGAAATTGATTAATCGTCAAAGGAGAGAGCCCTGAGTTTGGGACAGTAGATAGAGTAAACTGAACTGATTGGAAAAAGTCCCCAGGATTTCCTCCAGAATTACCAACTTTTACACCAATCTCATAGGGACTAAACGTTCCACCCCCATTAAGATTGACGCCCTGCCCAAGATCCGAAACATTTCCACTCTGATTAAAAGCTGTGAGAGGGAAATTATTATTCGTAACTTGCAGTTCTCCAAGGTAGCTGTTGTTAGCGATATCGAAGAAAATGCCTGTAATATCGCCGTTGTTAGTATTTGCGTTGAACTGAACTCCCTGTGCAACATCCGTAAGCGTGAAGTTAACGTTTGCAGGATCAGAATCGTTTGTAAAAGGGTTCACAGAAAAAGAGATTGAGGCTGCTTCAGCAAGGCTCATTTGCCCCAATGACCCAACCGTTAAAGTACCCATAACAAAGGCACCAGTTAGAAATTGTTTTTTCATGATTTCCTTGGATTGATTACAGGGAACAAACACTGCAATCCTGTCTGGGCAACCAGAATGACGATCGCCAAGCTAAAAACTCAACGGATAAATGTCGTTAATTGGTAGAAAATCTGGAACCACAAAGACAGGTTATGTGTGGCGATCGCACCCAACGTAGCGGTAGAGCAGCCTGTCTGTTAAATCCCTTTAGAATTCAGGCTATACCGAATCATCCTGAACTCTCAGCAGCTATCGCAAGTTACTCTTAAATTATATAGAACAATCTTTACCGTAAATGTACTGAACGGCAGATTCATCAGAATTTTTTAGAAAACGAGGGTCACCGCCAAATTCTCGCGACTTTAAAGCTAATTTCCCTCAGTTCCGGATTTCTCTGTCCTGAATTCTGTCTTGAATCTCATGTAGTGTTGTTCCTGTCCTTCCCGTCATCATCCACAAAATCGATCGCCCAACATCTCGAAGCACACGAGCTGATGACTCGGCAGGTCGATCAGACGGAACCACAACCGGAGTAAACGTAATCCCTCGACTGCCTAGCACAATCGTCGCGATCGCCTTTGCCCTCGGCATATGAAAATCTGATGTCACCACATAGACGTGCTGAATTTGACGCTGCTTAAAGTCCGAGACCAGCATTGTGAAATTGGTGACGGTATCCACCGCTCGATAATCAAGATGCAGGCGATCGTCCGGGATATTTGCTGCTCGAAAAATGGCTTGTGATTTCTGGCGAGTTTCCCCCGTCGAAACCCAAACATCTAGCGATGGGTAATGGCGAGCAAGCTCAGCCGCTGCCGCTTCTCGACTCGGATCTCCGCCCAGCGTAAAAATCGCCTGAGGACGTGGAGCTTGATGCATTGCGATCGCTAAACGAACCGGGATAACCGTGAGTGCCAGCAGCACTGCGCCTGCCAATATCCCAGCTCCATATCGCCTGAATCGACTCCGAAAATGTTTCACCCGCTTCTGCCCCTGAAGGCACCTGTTAAAAGCCGATGCTCTCTGTAGAGCCACCCTGTTACTCATTCTCCTCAAATTGCGATCGAGTGGCAACACCGATTAGCAAAAGTTGGTAATACAGAATATGAGAGGATGCAACTCATTTATATCAATCTGCATACGTGGTGTGATGATTGGCGCAAGAAGAGGTAGCTGAATTTGCTTTTTAATGTTTAGATTTCATCGTCCAGATTGTCCGCTTTAAATCAACTATTAACTCTGCAGGTAGTAAGGTTGTGACCAAGTTCTTGACAACGGCTTTCAGTGTTAGCGGCAAGAGCTGTCTTTGCAAATTCAGCAAATCATGCATGGTCATCGTTGCAGCAGAACTGTTTGGAGAGGCAGGATAATCTCGCCTAACGCCAAACCCCAAATAGTCAAAAATTTCCGGACTAAAATTATCAATAAACTCAGTGTTTACTAGGTTCTGCTCACCGTGCCCAATGTAATGACTACCAACTTGATCGACCTGAAAGAGCAGAGTATTTCTGACGTGGCGGGGATCAGAGAACGGAGCTGCTCGATGGATTCCGTGAATATCACAAATAATGAGGCTTCCTTTTGACACATTGAAATTTAGAACCTCATTTTGGTGATGAGTTTCTACCCATCGATCGCTCAGGTAAATCTCGTGGTCATACTTATGGGACCAAGTATGTGAATCCTTGATATATTGAAACGGGCTAGGATTCCCCTCTGAGAGATAGAACAGAAACAGCAGCCCTGGCATCGGGTGCTTCCCAACGAGTTGGCTACCATGCTGCAAGTTATTATCAGTATGCCAGGGCATATGAAGCGTTCTGCGCATCTGGCAGAATCTGTGATTGGTTAGCTGATACCGTTCCGTAAAATAGGTATTGCAAATATCAAGAACCCTACGTGAAGTAATCAGGTCGTAAGCCTTTTTCGATTTTGCTAAGCAATGGGTCAAAAATCTTTGAGTTCCTGAAATAACGACACCTGGATCATTGTTATTAACAAGAATGGTGTTGAAATCCACTTCGCTCAACAGTTGATCAACGTGTTGCTCTGTTATTGCAGTTTCACAGAAGAAATAGCCTTGCTCTTTAATCGAGTTAATGATTTCTGAGAGAGGCATATCGTTGAATTGACTGGTGTACATAGGTTGAAATCAAGCTTTAGGTTTGAGCTGAGTGGGGCAGAAATATTACAGATAACTCTCACCCTCTAGCCTTGCTCAAGCAATTAAAGCCTCGATATGGTTTGCCCAACCCCATGCTCACTTGGCATGAACAGTGAGCTGAACGCGACGAGACTCTGGAAACGGTTTAGAATTGGGAGAAGATTTTGTTCTTCTACCTTGTAGTCTTAAAAGGGTTTAACACAATGTAGCCTACTACCACTCATAGTGCCAATTGATCGATCACAAAAATTCCTTGCCTAGACAACAATACAAGGCAGTTTCTTTTGCTTTGCGATCGTCTCATAGGACGGAATCAGGTTTTGGGCGATCGTGCGCCAGGAATACTGGGACTGTGCAAATTGTCGTCCTCGTTCACCTAGCGCTTGTCGTAAATTTAGATTTGACAGGAGTTGGGCGATTGCCACTCCCAGCGGTTCTACCGCGCCTTCGACCACCAGTTCTGCCTGAGCCGCCGCAATGTCTGAAGCAATTTGAACACCGGGTATGATAATCACTGGCAATCCACAAATTAATGCTTCTGCAACTGCAATGCCGAAATTTTCTGAATAGGAAGGCAACACAAAAAGATCAGAACCCTGGAGTAACCGATCTTTCTCTTCGCCAATCACCAACCCTGTAAAAGAAACACATGTTGTTAGACACAGTGCAGCTGTTAACTGCTGGAGCTGGTTAAGATAATCTGAATCCCCTGCACCTGCAATCAACAGATGAAATGGGTAACCTTGACCCTTCAATTCATACAGCGTTTTCAGCAGCAAATCCGGGCGTTTTTTATAATGCAGCCTTGATAAAAATAAGATAATGGGAACATCTGCCGGAATTTCATACTGTGCCCGCACCTGCGATCGGGAGAAACACCTGCTTCTGCAAAAATCGCTTTAACATTTTTAGAGGGGTCACCGCTTGAGACCCAAATATTTAATTCAGGATAGTGTCTTACTAGCTGAGCTGCTAGCGCCTCCTGTCCAGGATGTCCTCCCAACACTAGAATTGCCTCAGGTCTTGGTGCCTAATAATTAGGCAATCGGGCGTTGCTTAATCAGCGTGTGGCTCAATGGGGCACCGGAACATCATGAAACTTAAGATAGTGCTGTAACAACCAAATTGAGTGTGCCAGCATCTTCTCTGACTTGGAGTAGCACAACGTTTTGCGATGCAATTGCGCTAGATAATGTCTCAATCTTGTGTTTTCACCTTCGACTCGGGTCCTGTTCGCCTTGCTCACAATCTGGTCGCCTGCATCAATAAACTGGGGGTACACCTTCCATCCATCTGTGACGTAGAAATAACATTGCCATTGCTGGAAGATTGCCCAAAGCGGTCGGAAGGTTTCAGCACGATGATCACCCAAAGCCCACCCTAAAATTCCAGCTCGAAAGTGGTCAACGACCGTCTACAGCCAGGTCCTGTTTTTTTGAACCCACAAAGGTTTCTAATTCATCGAGTTCAGCGACCTCCGCGGGTGCGTCTGGATGGTAGGCATCAGGCAGCAATTCTCCGACTTGTTTGACCCAAGTCATTATCATGGTGTGATGCACGCCCCTGACTCGCTCAATCGCACGGAATCCCATGCCATTGACGTACATACAGTTTGAGGCATTCTCGTTTCACCTCGTCACTGTAGCCCTTGTGAGGTTCGTAGCGGTTGATAAATTGACGCTGACAGTTGACGCAGATGTGATTTTGCTTACCCTTTTTGATGCCGTTCTTGCGGATATGAGCCGAGCCGCACTCTGGACACTGCATGGCAATCAACCCTAATTCATACTCCTATTATGCAACGCCAGCGTGATTATAGAAGGGACAGTGCATGGTAAGCACACGATCACGACATCACTTTGATCCTACTTATCCACTCTTGTCTAGCGTACAACCATAGGGCATTAATGTAAGTCCTTACCTATTTAGCTCAGCCTGGGTGCATTCAGGAGCTTCTTGAACAACCGATTCAGTTTTGAACCCTGCGCCTTTTTGCTGTGCTGCTTCAATTAGCCGAATCGATAGCAACACTTCAGCTAGCAGCCTTTGAAACGCATAATACCAGCCATGCCAGCCATCTAAAATTCCACCTTTCAGGATCAGGCAATAAAACAGGATGATGAATGGAGCCAGCACTTTTTGTTTACGAATGCGATCGCCCCAGCTTAATTTATCTTCCGGCGTGTCTAACAGCTTTTTAACTTCAATCACCATGTAGCGATCTTGCGCCCAAAGCCAGCGGCTAAGGGGCTTACGATCGTCATGATAGATCGAATGAACGAGTGTGCTAGATTTTCCTTCAACTTGCACAAGCTGAGTGTGTCCATCATCTAAATAAATCGATCGATCTTTACGAAAAAGTGTCTGCCGCGGAGGAAGAATTGTTCCTCGGAGGGGCTTACCAAACACACAGTATTTAAACTGGATAAAATATCCGTTGATTGGTGAATCTTCTGATAGAGCAGCAAGTTCAGCAATGAGCTCCTCAGAAAGGACGTAATCTGCATCGAGCGAAAGCACCCATTCGGATTGAACTTGTGCTAAGCCATAATTCCATTGCGTAGCATGACTATCAAACTTGCGTTTGAATAATTTAACTTGTGGATAGGATGCAGCAATTTCTAACGTAGAATCAGTGCTGAAGCTGTCAATGATAATAATTTGTTTTGCCCAAGTGAGTTGCCGAAGCGTGCGCTCGAGGTTAGGTGCTTCATTATAGGTCAGAATTAGCGGTGTAGTCTGATTGAGCAATGAATATTGGAAACAATTATCTAAACTTATTTTCATTGAATTCGTAGTATGCAATTACTACTTCTTAGTGAGCTGACTTGATGGCTTGAGAGGATGAGTTGATAATCGTTTGATAAACCTGAATTAAATTGGCGGCGATGCTATCCCAGGTGTAATTTTCAAAGATAAATTGACGAGCGCGATCGCCCATTGCTTTCGCCTCTTCAGGGTTTTGAAGACAGTGGATTAAGGCACTAGCAATTGCATGTGCATCGATTTTAACTACCTGTGCAGCTTGAGCCTGAGCAGCTTCAGGAAAGTTGCAACCTGTTGTGATAACGCATGGTAAACCTGATGCCATACCTTCCAGAACTGACATACTAAATCCTTCCGAGTAGGAGGGGGCAACGTAGAGGTTAACAGCGGCAAGTGCAGCTAGTTTGAGAGAACCTGTAAGCATCCCTGTAAATGTCACAGCTTCTAGACACCCCACTTCTGCAAAATAGCTTCGAGCGGTAGACAAGTACCCCGTATTGTCTGGACCTGCCAAAATCAGATGCGTTTCGGGAAATTGCTTATGAATTTGAGCAAATGCAGCAGACAACAAATCAAGTCCTTTCTTGGGATCGATACGCCCTAAAAACAGAATAAGCGTTTTATAGCGAGTATCTGGAAACTCCCGATAAAAGATCTCTGGATCCGGTAATGTTTCAAACTCCTGGCGGTCGATACCATTGGGTGCAAAGAAAATAGGAGTACTGATACCAAGCGATTTAATACTAAGAGCTTCTGGCGAACCAGTAATTTGAACACTTTCAGCTTTTTGTAAAGCAGCTTTCTCAAATAGAGAATAATAAAGATGCTTTTTCCGAGCTTTATAAGAAAGTGCCCATGACTCTAACATTCCATGAGGAGTAGCAATGTAAGGCACTCTACGAAATTGACAAGCCCAATGAGTTAACAAAATTGGGTATGAAAAGAGCGCATTCGTATGCGCCAAATCATAATCACCTATGTGCCGAAACAACCAAGAGGCTAGCGATAAACTAATTTTGTAGTCGCCCCAACCCCAATGCGGAAAATATTGAATTCGGTATAGTCCTTCAGCAACCCAAGTATGAAGTGGAACATCCAGGTTGGTAGAACCATTCGCATTAGTAGTTACAATATCGACACTTACACCATTGCTACCCAGTGCTTGAGCTAATTCAAGTACAATTTTAGTTGGACCCCCATAGATAGACCCGACAGCAGGTATAACAAGTAGAATCTTCATACAGTTTGGTAACGTCCTACAGCATACTCGATGGCATGAATTAAACCTTCAGCAAAGTAGTTGGGGGAAAACTGTTGAATATGTCTCAGTGCGGATTGGCCCATCTCCTCCAAATTGACAGCACTAGAGCTAACCTTAATCATGAGATTCGTAAGCTGCTGAAGGTTAGTAGGATTGAAGCCAAAGCCATTAACCCCTTCGATAATAAGATCTTCAAAACAACCACATTGATTAGAAACTAAAACGGGTAAACCTGCAGCCATTGCCTCATTCACAACGAGTCCCCACTGTTCATGGGTACTGGCATGGATAAAGCAACCTGCATGAGCAAAGTAGGGAAGCAGCTCATCTTGCTGTAGAAAGCCTGGCAGGTGAACATGCTTTTCTAGCGCTAATCTCTGAATCTGCTCTTCAAGGGATAAGCGTAGTTCTCCATCACCACATAAGACCAAATCCCATGCTTCTTCCCCTGCAATTGACCGATAGGCTGCATAGGCATCGATCACGAAAGGCAAATTCTTCTTCTGGACGAAGCGATTAATCGTCAGAAAGTAGGGGCTTTTTAGAGGGCGAGACAATGAGCGAATGCGGTCTGGATGAAAATCGGCGTTGCCGACGACGTTATAGCCAAGAGCGATCGCTTCTTCCTGCATGCCTAGCTTCATCAGATACCGCTTCTGAGGCTGTCCCCCAACTAGAGCAGCTCGGTACTGACCGATGAGCCAGCCTTTAAGCTGTTCTTTCCAGGGCGAACGGGTGAAGTCGGCTTCGGTAGTTTCAGAAAAAAGGATCGTGGGTTTCTTGTGCCAACGGCCCCATGAAAGTGCTGCTAACATGGCCGGACGTGCATATCCTGCAATAACAATGACATTGGGGTTAACCTGCTGGAGCAATTGATAGAGTGACTGCACCAGTGATGTAAAGGGTACCTCTTCAACTCGGTGCTTCGGTAGCACAGTATGAATAGGGAAGGGGAAGTTGGAGGTATCTGCTTGCCAGGGGTACTCAGTTTCACTGCGAGCAAGCTCAATGCCACAGACCTGCCACTGCTGCGCTCGGGTGGCATGAAAGAACCCTTCAATCCGTGCCAGGTGGTAAGGACCGTAATTGCAGAAGAGCAAAGCAACTTTAAGCATTACAGCTCGGCTCCTTCATAGGGAGAGATAGCCACTTCAGGTTCCCGAACTCTGGCGTAATAAGCGACTGCACCGACAAAGAAAAGCTGAAAGACCAGCTCCTGACAAAACCTCCCGATTCCATGAGTTACACCAATCATGGCAGGACTGACGAGCCCAACGTAAAGGAGAGCACTAACAACGCTTCTCTGACTAATGGCGGAAACCCAGAGATTTTTGAAGTAGTAGGCAATAATCGCAAAGATGAAACAGCCAAAATAATCAAATTCAACAAATGTATCCCCAATACCTGTTACAGTTGACCCAGAATGAGGAATGTATCCGTACAGCTTGGTAAGGTCGTAATTTGTCAGTTGAATCTGCAAACTTGCCTTTAGCCCATACCCAACGATTTGTCCTGGAACATACTGAAATACGAGAGCATTCCAGAAGCCAGTTCCATATCCGTGCTGGCCAGTTTTAACTGCTGCGTCCATTAAAAAAGCAGCATTTCTTAGTTCCAAAATCTCTCCTTCTAGCAAGCTATTAAAGCTCTCTCTTGCTGAGTCGGAAATTGTTTGCCAGTCTCCGCTAAACACAAGTTCCCAGAAACTCCCACGCAGCTCACCGATTAGAGGAATCAAATATAGTCCCCCGATGGTGATCAAAACAAAGACCCAACGAGGAGGAATCAGGCGCAGAACGAACCAGAAAGAGAAACCAATAATAATGAGAAATGTAATTGTGGGTTGACGACGGCCAGCATCAATGATGAATTGAAGGATTGGATAGGCAGCAACTGCTGTGAGGGCCCAATGCTTTAAGGTTGGTTGGTTGAGAGCATATAGGAGAAAAATTGAAAAAGCAATATAGATAACGCTTGCAAAAAAAATATAGATTGTACTAGGCCCCTGCCAGGTTCCACTGTCAGTTCTTTGAATATCAGTGCGAGATAGAAGAAAATTGAAGAAATAGGCCATCACTAGCAGGAAAATTCCTGCCTTGAAGAGCTTCTGCTTGTCTAGTGGAATATTGAGCTTTGTCAGGAGTCTTTGATTAGGTTGAGCCTGGTAGCCGATCCAGCTCATTGCTGTACAGAGACAGCACATTAATAAAACCCGATTCAAGGCTACTTCGTCTGGAAGACCAGGGTTATCAACCAGTGAGATCGCCTGAGGCAGGATAAATGAAACAAAGATTGCTCCCATAAAAAAGGGAAACTGATACACCCGTTCTGGTCGAATTAACCCCCAGCCCAGCAATCCTGCACAGATTAAATTAAGAAAATCCAGGTAGAGTTTAGGGCTCATAGGCTAAAGCTGGGGACGTTGAGACTTTGATAAAGCTTGGCGAGTTTTTCAGTGTTAGACATCCATTGATGATTGCGTTCTAGTAATGCTAAAGCTTTACTAAGCTGAAGCTGCTGGTGCTCCGGGGAGTGAACTGCTTCGTCAAGCATCCTTGCCATGACTTCCAAATCTCTTTTCACCAGTACTTTCCCCGTATCCGGATTAAGGATCTCATTTACACCGCCTTCGCAGGCAAACCCAGCGACAGGAACCTGACAGGCCATTGCTTCAGCCACTACCAGCCCAAAAGGCTCTTGATGAGAGGTCAAGCAGAAAACATCCATTGCATGGTAGGCAGATGTAGTTTGCTCAAGAACTCCTGTAAAAATCGTGCGGTGTTCAATTCCTAAGGAACCCGCTAGCTGCTTCAAAAATTGTGCATCTGGACCATCACCTACAACTAGTCCCCAGAAGCCAGAGGGTAGAAGACTAATAATTTTTAGAAAATCATCAGTGCCCTTCATGGCGCAATGTAGCCGTCCGACAAAACCAATAACAAAGGCATCACTAGGTAGCCCAAACTGTTGACGAGCGTACAGCCGCTCCTTTGGCGTAGCAGGATAGAAGCGATCGCCATCCACACCGTTATACAGAACATGGGTCTTCTCAGGTTTATAGCCACCTTGCTTAATCTGGTTTTTGCGTGTGTCTTCTGTAATGCAAACAAGTAAATCAGTCGATTGTTGTTGTATCCAACCTGCCAGACCACCCCGAGAAAAAAGCAGTGAATTGCCTGATGCTCCAAGGTGGGCATGAGTTACTTTTGGAAGTCCTCGAAATGTGGCAGTCAGCAGATGTGACCAGAATAGGCCATCATGATGATGCAAGATATCAGGTTGAAACTGGTGGATAAAGGACAGCAAGCGTCCAAACTTGTGAACTTCGCGTGAGCTCGAAAGGCCAAGAAAGTGAGCGCGCTCACTCAGTTCCCTGGCAAAAACACCGGGAGTACCATACAGAAACAAACAATGAGCATCGATGCCACAGTTAGGCAAGCGTTTTACGTACTCCACAGCAACCCGGGCGGCTCCTCCGGTTGCCAAATCATCACGCTGGCAGATATGAAGAACCTTTAGTGAGGCTAAGGTATGGGGCATTCGTGCTCCACTAGTAGTTGCTTGAGTTTTTTACCCTGCTGTGTCCAGGTATGTGCTTGAGCGATATCTAGGCGTTCCTGTGCTTTCCAGGCTGGATTTGCCAGTGCCCTACCAAGCTTCTGCACAAATTCCCCTGGATCTTCAGCGATGTGTATAACGTGCTCCCATTGCCTAACTTCAGGCACGACACTGTTAGCGACAATAGGAAGAGAAGTGCCCATATAGTCCCATAGCTTGGTAGGGCAAGCGTTGAGATTAAAATTACACAATGAGTAGGGGATCAGCAACACATCAAAGGATTGTAAGTATTCACCCAAACGCTCGTGGGGCACAAAGCCAATGAAATGCACGTTTTGCAATCGTTGTACTCGCTCCACTCCTTGCCACCAGTCTGCTGACCCATCGGTGCTTTTGGGACGTTGTCCTCCTAATAGAAATGTGACATCAGGAAGTTGTTCAGCAACTTGGGCAAGATAGGTAAAATCAAAGCGATCGCTCAATGCTCCGATATACCCTGCAATAGGGCGAGTATAGGTTGAAAGGGGTTGAGGTAGTGGTCGAGGGATATGAAGTGGCTGCTCTACCATAAAGTCTGGAGTACAGCCGTGTGGTAAGTAGGCAATGCGATCAGCTTGTGCAGGGCAGAGTGTTTTAAGGAATTGTGCCCGGTATTCTGCAACGCAAAGGGTAAGGTTTGCATGGGCGATTGCCTGTTGCTCAACGAGCGGGGTTTGTTGTTCTCGTCCTTTCCAGTATTCCCGGTAGTCGTCGATGTTGTAGTAGATGGAGTAAGCGTTGAGGCAACGGGTCAGTGTATGGTAATAGGGATAATTAAAAACAAAAATGAGGGATTGGTCGCCTTGAAATTGACGAATTAAATGAGCGAGAAATCGCCGTGTGAGAAACCAATATTGGAACAGCCAACCGGGAGGGCAACAAATTCGCTGTTCCCAGATCCCCTCTGTAAGGAGTTGAGGATGGCGATCGCTCCTGCAATGACCATATTTGCTATAAAATGCTCGAAAGTCTATTGGACGCAGTAGCAAGACATCCGCAAAACTATGGCAGGTAGAGAAGAGCTGTTCTGTCCAATAATAATTGGCATCGAGAACAACGAGTTTAAGCTTGGACAAAGTATACTGCCTCGACTTCTTATCTATTAGCTATTACACAAAGGCGGCCTTATGCTACGCTCTTCAACTGTTTAAGAACCATTGATTGCCCTACACTTCTCATAGCTATTCTAATTTCGCTGAGATAGTGTCCGCAATAGTGAATCAATGCAGCCTGCTTTTCGTCAAGTGATCGACCCATATTATATTCTTTGGGAAAAACCTCAACCTCTCTACGACTTGCAAGTGCTGCTATAATTGTTTGTTCAGCAAAGAAATCCTTTGAAGGAAATACTGGCAGTGACAACCATTTCTCTACAAGATTTAAGTTCAGTGTCTCACGTGAGATTAGGACAAGACCCGTGTTAAGGTGTGGAACTATATCTACACCCAAATTATTCCTAATTGCCTCGCTAGAAAGGGAGTAGGCGTAGCTTGCAGGATCTTTTCCAAATACATCTGTTGCCTCAGACGAGATAGCTAGTTCATGCAAATAGTCTAAAGAACGGAAAGACAAACAGTCTGTGTCTAGAAGAATCATTCTTTCAGCATGAGCTATATAAAATACGTCGATTAATTTTGTGGCGTACACGTTAAGCTTTCTAAGATTCAAGCAATGGTAAAGATTGCTCTGTTTTAATTTTGGTTCAACAATTTCATCGCGTTCTTGCCTAGATAAAACTATTGCGCCAGGGAGGTGTTTTTGAATTCTGCCAATAATTTTTTCTGTAACTGTGCCATCTGCATGAATGAAAAGAGAGACCGGAGCAGGGTAATGTAATATGAATGATTTTATTGCATAAAGTAAATCCACATAATGCTTCGCGCCAGTCAGCATATGAACCTCAGTTGAACCCGGTGTTCCTGGCTCAACTACCTGCACGTAAGGAGTAGATTCAATGTCAATTCCCCTCCTCCACCGATAATAGTAGTGTGGAAGTAGATACTTGATCTGACCGCTCTGAATGCTACGTGCTATTGTCGATAGTTTTGGAACTTTCATGATCTATCTTTACCTAGAGGGCTTCTTAGTAAGTTTTGGCGTAATTGTCCCAACGATAACTCAAAGCTCTCTTCCTTGCAGCAGTCGCCATCCTTCTACGCAGTTCTCGATCTTCCACTAGTTCCTGAATTCGATTTCTAAGAGGCTGTTTTAAAGGTCACTATTGCCTTGGAACAGCCCCCTAGTTCCCCAATTCTGAGGGGAACCGAGCCGAACAAGGGTTCTGAAGTTCCCCAAACTTAGGGAATTTAAGGGACAATGCAGAATCTTTAAGACTTTTCAAACATTCTCTAAGTACTGTTTAGCACAATTGCTTTTATGATTTAATATTGTGCTTCTTCAATTTCAGAAGCGCGAGACGCAATTTTTCTCTTACTTGAGCAATACTGGAAGCAATACCATATCCAAAATTATTGGAATTTACCATTGAATAAAGTAGATAACTTCTAGTAGTAAATGAGGAAGATTTGAGGTATGGGTATTTATCAATTGATGCGTTAATAAAGGGCAGCCAGCTATATACATAGTCCCGTCTTCCACTCCATAAATCATGTAGGAAAGCAGTGATAATAAATTTGAATAAACAGGCTCGATAATCTAGTAGAAGTTTTGATGGTACTTCGATCGCTCCAGATTCCAATAGCTCCCACCATCTCACTAAATCTTCTTCTCTTTTACGATACACATCAGATTGAAAAGTGGATTCAGAGTGAATTCTATAAGCTGATATAATTTCAGAATTAATCTTTGCTTTGGTTAACCACCCTACTCTTATAAAAAATTCAACATCTAAAATTATGTTTAAGTCTTCCCTGAAAGGATTCTGTAATATAAATTCTTTCTTTCCGAGCATTCCTGAGCAACCAGGCAAGAAGCCTTTCATCGTACGATAGAGGTAATCCTCACCCTCCATAGGTAGATTTTCTTCTATATAGTTAACACGAACAACAGCCCCAGACTTAGAGATCAAGTTTGTTCTGCCAAAAGCAATTTCAAGGACATCATTACTACAGATCATTCCTTTAAAGGTTCTGACGGCTTCAGGATAGAGAAGATCATCTTGATGAAGTACGATAATATAATCGCAGGTACCATGAAAAAAAACGGCATTCCAAGCCGCACCTATACTATCAATTGAGTTGTCCTCAACGATTCTAATAAGTGGCAAAAAGCTGCGAGCTATATCATAACTTGCATCTGTAGAATTGTTAATAACTAAAAGAATTTCGTCTGCAATCTCAGTTTGATTTAATGCGCTTTCTATTGCTTCACGAATGTACTTTTCACCATTCCTAACTGGAATTCCGATACCTATGCGGCTCATATAATTCCTGTTATTGTTTAAGATAAAAAACCGCAAATGAAATCTCTTAAAATAGCTATCAATAATTGTTTTTTCTCACAAGATTTTCATAAGGAATAATTTAGTTTAGAAAAAACTACGGGCAACTTTGAGACGGTTCTTGAAGGCAAAATTAAATTTTTCCATTTCTTGAATTGGAGCTAATTTAATGTTGCTTTCAATAGTTCCTCAGAGTACCTATTCCATGTATGCTCATAAGCCCGTTTTCTTGCAGCAATCGCCATTCTTTCACGCAGTTCTCGATCTTCAACCAACTCTTGAATTCGGCTTGCAAGAGTTTCTGGGTCCTGCTCTGGTACAATAAAACCCTCAATTCCGTTACGGACAACTGAACCCGCAGCCTTTGTGGTAATTATAGGTACTCTAGCTGCAAGAGCTTCATAGATAACTTCAGCAGAGCCTTCTGCTTGGCTTGGCAAAACAAAAATGTCTGCTTGCGCATATTCATTTTGAATTTCGGTGCGAGGCACCCGCCCTAAAAAAGTCAGATGTTGCGTCAGGGGATGTTGACGGACTATATCTGAAACGCCGCCCGCTACTCGAAACTCATATCCTAAATGACGAAGTTTCTGTGCTGCTATCCCTAATATATGAATGCCTTTTCGAAGATCGGCAGTACCAACAAATAAGATGCGTTTTTCAATTGGTTGATTTTGTAGAGTGAACCAGGAATCTCCAACTGCATAGGGAACTAGCGCACAACGTTCAGAAGAAACACCAAATTGCATCATGCCCTCACGGACAAATTCCGAAGGCACAATGAAGCGATCGGCAAGTTGGCAAAGCTCCTCCAGCCATTCGTAATCCCGCTCGATGATCTCGGAGGGTATCATCGGCTCCAAATCCGGAAACTGTTCTCTCTGCTGCTGCACAATCTGATGGGTTTGAGGAGCAATGTATACCTCAGAAATAATTTTTAGCCCTCTGTCCTTTGCAAATTTGAGAAAAGCAAGACCTTCACCAAACATAGAGTATACATGGGTAGCCTTTCCCAATCCTGCCTGAGACATGGCTTGGCTAAACTCAAGATCAAACTGTCTGAGAGCTTGATACGACTTGAAATCGTTGGATCTAGCGAGATACGATCGAGCCAAAAAACGCAATGCTGCCCTATCGAAAGTACAAACCTTGCCTTCAAGCTGCACTGGAACTTGACGACTAATCAGCCGCTGAATTGCTGGCTTCCTCAGAGTTTTAGGACAGAACTTTTGCAGCAGTCCTCCCAATCCAGCACTTCCGCAAAGATCAGTATAGAAAGCCTCTAACAGCCCAGCTTCTGCAAGGATAGCGGGTACTACATAATTACGTCGTGCTCCAACTTGAACACTAATGAAGCGACTTGAATTCATAGAGCAGAAGTGAATTTTAAGGATAAATAGCAAGCTTAGTTAAGTCTTGTAGAAATCTGTAGTGATCCTGTGCGGGGAACCTTGATAGGAATTTGAAACCGTGCATCAACTCCATACGGCACTACAACATATCGAGATGCAGGATGATCGCATTTGTGAATACCCTTTCGGACAAACTTAGAACCACAAAGAATTACAGCAGCCTGTTCCTATTCCTGCTGTTTCCGTTCGATGTATTGGCTTCGGCAAGTGTCATAGGGTAAAGGCTCCTCCCAACCTCAATGCAGTTCCTGCTCCTCTTGCAGAAGTTGGTATTCGAGAACAACGAGAATCCGGTTTGAGGTCAGCATGAAATCAGGCGCTTGATACTTAGACAAGCTGCTGCAAATAATTTAACCAAGCATTCTTCAAAACACTATAGGAATATCGCTCTAAATAAAACTGCTGCAATTCCTCCTGATTTATTTTACCCATTGCCAGTTTTTGTGCCATTTGATTGACAGCAGTGACAAATGCTCTCGTTTCCTGAGACCCGTCTTTAGGAATTGTGTATTCGATTGCCTGATCTGTCTCCCAGGGTTCTGGCGGCACTACAATTACATTCGGATTGCCCACACCATAATCAGGAATACCACCCGTCCCGTAGGCAACGAACGGAACGCCACATGCCATAGATTCTAGTAGAACCAACGGTGCCCCTTCTGGTCCAACAGTTGGAAGCAGAGTTAAGTCATAGCTACTCAGCAGATCAACATATGCCTGTCCTTCGGGGTAGCGTCCAAAACATTTGACACGATCGCCAATTCCTCGTTCTGCAATGTAGGTCTGAATTAGCTCTTCTTCTGGTCCCGTTCCGTGAATATGCAGTTCTCCTAGAACATTCTGGAGGTGGTCCCATTGTTGAACTAACCAAAATGCCTTTTTCCAGGGAATAAGACGACTAAACAAAGCAGCTTTTGCTGTGCCCAGATCAACCCTCTTTCGTACGGGCTGAGGGAGGACTGCCGTGAATTCCAAGGGCTCTGGAATTGCGGGTAGAGTGGGAATTGCCTTTTGCCATCTAAAATTGCGGGCAAAGTTCTGGCCAACTGGGGTTGCTTGTGCCACGACTTCATCAAATAGCCGACAAACTGACCAACGGGGATCACGCCAGCTTCCGGCAGTACCCGCCATGACTTCGTGGAAGATACAGTGTGTCTTTTGGGGCAGCACTAATGGCAACAGGCTGAACCGCCAACTTGTACCAGCTCCCAGATATACATCAGGATCAAATTGTTTAACGGCTCTGATCAGGGATAGTATTTGTTGAGCATTGCGCTGTACCGAATTTGCAGCAGCTATCTTTTGTCGAGTGACATAGATCCCAATTCCATTGTGACTGGCTTCTTCCCAGGTCAGCCCAGCTTTATCGGGTGGTTGCGGGGTGATAATCAGAACTTGATGACCACCATCAACTATCGCCTTAGCTAGCCAGCGCAAGTGGCTTTGAATTCCGCCCTGACCCGCGATCGTACCAAATAGAAGAATATTCATTACGGCTTTTTGTGTATCTGGTTTAATGTTCTATAAAGCTGAAACACGTCAGTTGCCTCATCAATGGGACGGCGGATAGTAGCAGCATCGAACGAGAGCTTGGCGTAAGATTTAGGTGTTCTAATCAGGTTAGATAGGGTTTCTTTTAATGTGGCAACGGTGTTATTTGAATAGAGCCAACCATTGACACCGTGCTGAATCATTTCAGGAAAGCTGCCGTAATCAGGGGCAATAATTGGCGTTTGTCGCTCGACTCCTTCTAAAACGGCATTCGGTAAATTATCCGTCCAACGACTAGGAGCAATTTGGAAATGAATGCTTCGATGAGCTGCGTCGATCGAGCTAGGATCTCGCCCATCAAATTGGCTCAAAGTAATCCAGTCTAAGCTAGCAATCTGCTGCTGCATGATTTGCCCAAAGCCAGAGGGATGGGGACTGGCATAGACTATAAGGCGAAAGGGGTTGGGTTCTTGCTGTCTTAACTGTTTTAATGCTTCAATCAGCAAATCCAGTCCTTTATCAAACGTTAGTTTACCTACGAAGCCGAAGACAATTTTTTCTGATAGGGGAGGGCGATCGTCAAGGGTTAATTTTGTCCCAGCTTGAGTACCATAGGGGATATGGTGAACTTTATGCTTAGCAAGACCATTCTCAATGAAAAACTGCCCTAATACTTTTGAGGGTGCAATCAAAGCATCTACCCGCTGAAAATCTTGCTCTAGTGCTGCAAGACGAGTCTCAGTCATTATTCGCTTCTCTTGGGCAGGGTGAGCTAGCTGTGTAAGTTGATTAGGCAGTGATTTTGTCACAGCAGCAGGCAAGGATGTAGAGGCTAACATCAGTTTAAGAGCCAGTGCTTTCAATAGATGGCGATGGTCGTAGAAGCACTGGAGACAAGAACTGGCGTTTTTAGGACCAGCACATTGGGCAGATTGACGGGTGAGCAGGTGAGACGTAGCGCAGATCCAAGCATAATCCAGAGCAGTGGCTATTACCTGATAGCTGGTTTTTTCCAAGGCTGATAGCCAACTCCCCAGGTATTCTTTGGGTTCAAGCAGATGGAAGATGCCGTCCTGTTCAGGAAGTTGATGCAGAATGGTACGGATTTGGGACACAACAACTGGGTCATGCCAAGCTTGTAGGGGTGGCAGCGATACTGCTGCAATTTTGCCGAATTCACAGTTTACCCATTTAATCGCTGTTGTCCCTGATGTCCCAGTGTTCCAGCTTAAAATGTGCAGTGGACAACCCAAATGATGTAAGCCCACGAGCAAATTACGAGCACTCTGGGAACCACCATTAATGACGGTGTCACTGCTGAAAAAGTTTTGAACGACAACGTATGGCATGGGTGCGTTCGTTAATCTGCAACGATGGGCTTATTTAGAAAGAGCAATTGTTAGTGCTTAAAACTTGGCGGGTGCACGGTCTAAGAGCTGGTTATAGAGGGTTGAAACATCCTGAGCTTCAGCGATTGGATACCGCTGACTGGGATGTTCATAGTTAAGAGCTAAAAACTTCTCTGGATTGTGTACAATTTCAGCTAGCAGCGCCTCAAATTGATCCGATGAGTTGTAGAGCCAACCGTTGGTGCCATGAATAATCATTTCTGGAAAGCTTCCGTAATTGGGAGCAATCACAGGTGTATTCCTCTCTATGCCTTCCAAAACAGCGTTGGGTAGATTGTCGGTCCAACGGCTAGGAGCGACCTGAAAGTGAATTTGCCGATGGGCTGCATCAATCGACTGTGGATTGCGTCCATCAAATTGGCCAATTGAAATCCAAGCATTAGTTTGAATTTTCTTCATAATTTGATGTTCAAAGCCAGTTTTGGCTTTCAGACTTGAGAAAACTACTAGCCGAAATTTGCTCGCTGTTTTCCGTCGTAGTTTGGCTAACGTGTCAATTAAAATATCAATTCCTTTATCAAAAGACATTCGACCAATAAAGCCAAACACAACCGCCTCATGTAACGGTGGGCGATCCTTTACAGAAAGTCTTTGTCCTGATTGAGTGCCGTAGGGAATATGCACTATCTTTTCCCGAGCTAAACCGTTGTTAATCAAGATTTCACCTAAAGCTAGGGAAGGGGCGATCACAGCATCAACTTGATTGAATTCTTGCCGGAATGTAGCGAGACGGGTGTCAACAATCTGACGGCGGATTTCGATTTGTTGAATGTCTTGGCTGATTTTTGCAGGAACAAACCAGAGGAGCGAATCGGGCAGAGTGCTGGCAAATAACATGCCTTTTAGGACAGCGGCTTTTAGAGGCTCGCGATGGTCATAACTACAAGCTAGGCAGGCATCTACAGTTTGCGGTCCAGAGCACTGTTTACCTTGCCGGGTGATCAGCCAGGAAAGGTTACAAAGCCAGTGATAGTCAAGTGCTGTGAATACTACTTTAAACGCTGTAGATTTTAAGGCGGCTAGCCAACATCCCAGGTATCCATACGCTTCTACGATGTGAAAGATACCCTGTGAATCAGGCAGGGAATCAATTAAGTTGCGGAAAAACTGGACGCAGTTGGGATCACGCCAGGATTTAACAATAGGAAGATTTACAGAAAGATAGGGGCCGAGCTCACAGGTTTGTATTTGAGCAAAGGAAGTTGATCGATGAGCAGGTTCTATCTCTGATTGGCAGTCGATAATGGTAAACTCAATTCCGAGTTCACGTAGGCCAACCAACAAGTTTCTAGCCGAGTTATTTTTAAATCCTGTTGGTGTAACTAAGCCTTCAACAACGATATAGATCATGTTGCCTACTCCTTTGCTAAACGCTATAGCAATGTCGAATTGTTAGGATTAAGAATTTTCCAGATCAGAGAAAGGTCCCTTCAATCCCTTTTTACGAGTTATTTAGACCTGTTATATAGTTAGTTGAATGTTGAACCCATTCTTTGGCATGGCGCACCAGCTTCTTAGAGAAAAGATTATTAAACTGCTTGACTAACCGTGGTTCAACTAGGGGATCAATGGTTTTAAAGAGTTGATAGAAGCTTGTATCTTCTTTAAAGTTTAGGCACTTACGAATGGCAAAAATCAGAATTAGCCAATCACGGATTAATTTATTTTTTACAATCTCTACGGCTTCTTCAGGCAATTCAAGCCGTTCGTTTAAGAATGAGAGAATTTGCATTCTTTCCTTTAAATAGAGCATGCTGCGATCGGCTTTTGCTCTGACGGATTGCGTATGGATACGATAGTAATTGAGTTCTTCTGCAGTGAAGGCGATATCTGTTTGAAGGAGTAGCTGAACCCAGGTGTGCCAATCACCACAAAGAAACATGGATTCGTTTGCATAGCCGATCTGTTCAAATAAATGAGTACGCGTCAAGGCTGCGCTGGCATTAGGAATTGTATTTTTGATTAACAAGTAGTTTTGGCACTCTTCCTTCCCACTATTGTAGAAATCTTGTCGCCACCGGATTGGACTTAGATCATCTGTCCACCAGTGCATCGTACCTTTGAGTTGATTGGTTGAGTCGATCTGGCGAGATTGGCAGTAGGCTACCCCAGCGGCGGGATGGGTATCTAAAAGGGTAACTAAGGTTTCCAAGAACCGAGGGTCAGCAGCATCATCAGATTCAGCAATCCAGATATACTCGCCGTTGGCCTGTTTAATGCCTTTATTCCATTGCTTGAAAGGGGAACCACTATTGGTTTCGTTATAGATGGCGCGGATGCGAGAATTGTTTAAAAATTGGGAAAAGACTTCGTTGCTGTGATCTGTAGAAGCATCATCAAGATAAATCAGTTCAAAGTCTTGGTACGTCTGGTTAAGAATGCTCTGAATGCGCTGTTCCAGATATAATGCATGATTGTAGTTAGGAACAATGACGCTGACTTTAGGCATAATCGAGGAGGTAGGAACCTTTACTGGTAAAACCGTTGAATGATCTGGGTCAGTTGAGAAGCTGCGGTTGAAATATCATGGCGCTCTCTAACTTTCTGTGCTGCTCGTTGCCCAAAACGTTGACGTAATTCGGGAGATTCCAACAACAGATGAATTTTGTCGGCAGTGGTTTCAATGTCCAAATAAGGAATGACGAAGCCACAATCGTCTTCAACGAATTCCTTCTCACCCCCTGAGTTATCAAAACAGAGAATTGGTTTTTCTAGTAGGGCTGCCTCCAGGCATACTAAGGGATAGGGGTCTTCTCTAGAAAGTAGGGCGAATACATCAAAGGCAGCGAAGTATTCCAAAGGATTCGGCTGGTTACCTAAAAAGCGGATTGAATGCTCCAGGTTTAATCGCTGGATGTCGTAGCGTAGTTCAAAATAGCGGAGATGCTCACCTTCATCTCCACCAATCCACATGAAGTAAATGGGTGCTTCCGGATATTTCCGACGAACTGATTGGGCAAGCTGAATAAAAAGATCGGGACTTTTTCGCCAGCCCAATGTTCCCGATGCGCCAACGACAAAAGCATTGTCAGGTAGATGTAGCTGGGCACGAATGGTATCCCGCTTGCTTAAAGCTATATTGGGTTTCAAGTTAGCAACGGGGACAAATCCGTAAACGGTGTCAATATGGGCTGGGGGAATAAGGTGGCGACTTACCAAGTTGTCTTTGACTGCGTTTGATGCGGTAATGTAATGAGTGGTAAGTGATTTTGTTGTCGCAAACTGATCACCCGCCATTAGGTGAATAATGTATTCTAACTCATGCACGTGGCTGATGACAGGGCATTGCAGAAATGCCAGTTGATTCAGGATGTGATGATTGGTGATTGTGTTAGCGTAAATTAGCCCAATATCATCGCGTGCCAAGTATTGCTTGAGACGATACAGGCTGAGTCGATTTAAGACGGTTTGGGACAGGCGGTCTCTACGGTATTGCCTATAAACTGTAACTGGAGCAAGTTCGGCAAACTCTGCTTCTAGAGGACCACCTTTACCAAGGATAATTTTGAATGGAATGTTAGTGTTTTCCTTGAACCATCGCAAAAAGTTGAGGAGAAGGATGGGAGCACCTGTGCGAGAGGCATCATGGGAGATGAAGAGAACTTTTTTCATTGGCAACTGCCTTCTCTAGACATACATACAATTCTGAAACGATGAATCGTAAAGTTTATTTTATAAAGAGCTAGGTAACGTTAAGGAATACTGAAGTGAGACGACAAAGTTTTGAAGACTTGTTAATCATTGCAGGTGATCAATGGCTATCGTTTCGTCCTCACTGAATTAAATCTGGGGTCTGAAACATAGATTCAAGCCTTCTTCTAGGTATACAACCTCATTTAAGTCTCAAGATCAGCTAGCTCTTGATTTCTTGATTAACCTCCTGCCAAGCTCATTCATTTAAAGTTCCACTCCTTTAAAAGCAATTTTATGTATAAAACTATTAACCTTAAATCTTTTGAAGAAGTTTGCAAGCAATAAGTGAGCAGCTCTCTAGCTTGTGAATATCGTTGTTCTTGTGCATCTTTGTAAGCTAGAGTAATCCCAATCGTAGATATACTTTTCTTCGCCATTCGGGTAAGTTCATTAGATGGAGAAGAATGATTAAGATGATACTGGAGCGTTTGAATTATTTCCTTGCCAATTGCAGAGTAATTAGTTGAACATTTAGCATCATTGTGGAAACGATAGGATGAAAGAACTTGTTTGGTTGTGATAGGTGGGTTTTGGTTATTCATTTTTAGCCACAAAGCATAATCCATGGCATAGTAAAGCTTTTCATTGAGGGGACCTGAAACTTCCCACATTCTTCGTGTCCAAAACGTGGACTGCTGTGGAAACCAGTTATCAAACCAGTTGAGCATAGCTTGGTGCGTAATAGATCCAGGATCTCGCACGCTTATCAAAGACCCTTCACTATCTATAAGCTCACTGGCACCCACTAGCCAGCTAGCGTTAGATGATTCAGATAAAGCCTGAGCAACAAAATTTAGAGCACCGGGTTTGAGCATATCGTCAGAGTTAATCCAGCAAAGGATATCACCTGTTGCCTTTTCAAACCCTTTATTAATTGCATGGGATTGTCCTCGATCGGCTTCACTAACCCAATAGGTAATGTAAGAGTCATATTTTTTTATGACTTCTAAGCTTCCATCTGTACTTCCACCATCTATGATAATGTACTCTAGGTTTGGATACTCTTGTGATATAACAGAGCGAATTGTTGCCTCTATGAATTGACATTGATTGTAGCTTGGTGTAATCACGCTAATGCGTAAATTTCTTTTCAAACTATGTATATCCTGTAGCACGTTGTAGTTGATTTAGCCTCAAAAATAATAATTATTTTTAATAAACTGCTTCCCATGATGTCGATTACATAAGCAATAACGCTTTCATTGTTTACCTGCTCAAGTCTGTACAATAATTGTTGATTCTCTCTGTCATAGGAATCTCAATGTTCTCTCTAAAATTGAAGTTCAAGTTGGAGGACGGGAAGGTGCAGCTTTTGAGGATTGGGTGATTAGCCTAGAAAACTTAGTTAAACATATTGATGAATGCATAGTATTGACTTGTTCCTTGGCTTTGCTATTCCTAAGAACTTGACTTAGACTGGCTACGATTTGGCTAATACCTGCTGGTATAAGTCGATGTATCTTTTAGCCTGAGTTTCAAGAGCGTATTCTTTAAGAGCAATTTCACGGCAATTTTGGCTCATGCGATCGCGCAAGTCCTCATCTTCCAAGAGTTGAACAATGCCATTGCAAAAATCGTTGCTATCCTCAGGAGATGCTAAGTATCCGGTGACTCCTGGACGTACCAAATCAGGAACTCCCCCAATTTTGAACGATACCATTGGCGTGCCACAAGCCATGCTTTCCTGCAAAACTAGAGGGAGGTTATCAGCACGGGTAGGGAAGATAAACAGATCTGCCGCAGAATAGGCAATGGATTTGATGCGATCGCTACTAACATATCCCAGACTAATTACTGGGATTTCAAGTCCTTCAGCTAAGGATTCTCCAGAATTTCCAAAGACTAGCAATATAGTTTCCGCTTTGAGTGAATTAGGAAGAGATTGTAATGCACTGAATAGCAAGTCTCCCCCTTTACGAGAATCTTTAAGGCTCTCTGCCCCAAACATCAATACTTTTTTATTAAGAGGGATACCAAGAGCTGAACGACAAAGCAATCGATCAAGGGGTTGATAAGATTGCGTATCTACACCGTTGGGAATGTGGTGAATTGGAAATTGGTTCAGCATGCTCTGTTGAGCTTGCTCGGTTAACCAACGGCTCGGCGTAACAATAGTGAGATTAGAACGGCTATAAGCCCAGTTCTTTAGCTTCCACTCCAATTGAGTGCTATCTCGAGCAACAGCTGGATAGGTATCTGGATAAGGACAACGACCACAGCCAATTTTCCAGCGATCGCAGTCATAGCTATAAGCGCAATGCCCAGTAAAGCTCCACATATCATGGAGGGTAAAAACAGCAGGCTTTGTCTTTGCGAGTTTAGAAATAGCGAGATAGCTAAAATAACCAGTGTGTAAATTATGTAGATTGAGAAGATCTGCTTCTCGATAGAACAAATGTTTTGCAATATTAAAACTACCTAAATAGTTAAGATAGTTTAAACCGGACTTCCAAGCGAATTGAGAAAGTTTTGTTTCAAGGCGCGGTTTACGAGGAACAAGTGCAACTCGTTTGCTAGGAGTCTGAATATTGCCAACTAGCAATTTTGAATCAACTCCAGAATTTAGAAGAGCCTGATGCAGACGATATCCAGCAATTGCAGCTCCGCCATTAAGGTCTGATTGGTTGATGTGCAAAACGTTCATCAGTACTGATTCCTGCTAAATCACCGCTGCACTTTGATTTCACTATGCTCCTAAACCCACTTTTACTTTCTGCTTTAGTGAGGACAAGTGACGACGAAACTTCACCAGTGGCTTGTCTTGTTCCTTCATCTCTTTTCCACCAAAGATTTTGTCAAAGGAGTATTGATCGGCTTCTCGATGCCTTACTAAAAAAGGAGGATGGGTAATCCCCCAAATATCATCTGTGGGTAAATTTGCTCTTGGGTCATCACCAGAAGTGTGAGCAGCATCTAAACGATTAAATCCTAGATTGGAGATCATGTTTCGGTTAGGTTCAATGGCTAATCCTCCTTGAGACCAGCAGGCGTAAAGCCATTGAAAGTCCCAAGTATCTATAACTTGAGGATCTTCATACATCTGGTCAAACAGTTCGGTCCAGTATTGGAGTTCGTAGGAGTCATCACAGATGTACTGTAAAAACTTGCCTTGCTTGAATTGGGGCCAAGTTTTCATAGCATAGTCATAATGTTTCCAAGCTCGTCGCCAAGATGCCCAGCCCCAGGAATGGATGTATTTTGAGAAGTAGTAGCTATGTTCTGTCCTATTTTGGTTGTATGAGTTATCCCCACTAATATGCATCACCCGTTCATCATCACGATAATGCTCAAGCATTACTTCACAGAAACTGAAGAATGACGGTGTTGGTAAGGTATCGTCTTCCAGAAAGATTGCTTCTTCTACCTGGGAGAAGACCCAATCAAAACCACTTGCTTCACGGCGACCACAGCCTAGATTTATATCAGAGAAGTTAGTTAGGACGTCACAATCCCAATCTATTTTCTCAACAATCTTCCTAGTCTCTTCACACTTTTCAGCTTCACCTGGTCGATCTAACCGTGGACCGTCAGCAATGATGAATAGTTGTTTAGGCTTTGCCTTAGCAATTGCCGCGAAAACTTGCTTGGTTAAATCAGGACGATTGAAAATAAGAAAGCCGATAGGAGTAGAAAGTGTCATGAGTAAATTCTAACGATAGATTGTTAATTCTTAAACATTGAAAATTTTGCTTTATATTGATACCTATTAAAGATTTTATTCTTATAAAGCAAAAATTTTAGAAGGTTTAACGTACTTTTTCGCCGAATATGCGATCTTACTCCTCAATTGTTTCATGTAATACTTTATTACAGTGGTTTTATGGCTACAGTAGTTTTTCATTAAAGGCTTTGCTATTCCTTGAAAATGTAAAAGTTTAATTTGGATTTTCTCACCAGATTCGACACATTGACAAAACGGTACGCCACTAATCCAGTAAATCTTTTTAATTCCATACTGCGTTTCAAATCCATTTGGTTCATTGATATTGTGATCATAGATGGAATTGTCTAAGGTAATTGCTGTATTTCCAATAGAGCTACGTTCACTAAACCAATACTCTCGAAAAGCAGTCATGTCACAAGCTCCGCCATATCCATTACATTTCTCGAATTGAAATTTCATAATTTTCATCAAAGCTTCATCTAAATAAATGTTTTTAGTAAATTTGCAAAAGTCATCTAAAGTTTCAGACTGATTGATAAACATGCAATGGGGGCTAGGCGAATCGAAGCATGGCGGATAAGAGAGGGTAATATCAAACCTCTCGAATCTTTGCTTCTCTAATGAAATATTTGTGTACAACATTACATCAGAGTCAACGTAAAAACAGCTCTTGATGTTGTTTAACTTTAAAAACTCATTCAAAATAAACCATCTTTGAAAGCAAAACAATTCGAATTCATACGGATTTGTGTTGAAGTGTTGATAGATTTCTGAAAATTGCTGAGCTTCCTGAAGATAATCAGAAATTTTGTGATGATGAACAAAGCTATAGCGATCGTTGCTAGCATCACCGATTAAATGGATTTCAGAATCAGGATTCGTCCTTCTAGCCTGATCTAAACTAACTAACAAGTAATAGCTATTAGATTTATGAATAAAAACAATCGGTACAGACATTTTTAGGACACCTTAGAGAATGTTTAGAAATACGGAGGGAGTAGCAAAAGATTCAGGCAAACCTGCGTAACATCAGTCGAATCATCGCAATGTGAATGAGGGTTTCTGAAGAAGCAGGTAATAATGCTGTTGAATCATCTACTGGTACAATTAAGCCTCCTGAAATCTCGCCTAATTCAAAATTTTAGGAATACCTTGAATATCACTTGCAACTATCGGTAGTCCACAAGCCACTGCTTCTCCTCTTAGAAGGTGATTTTTAACTCTGAAAAGCATTTAATTGTTTAATAGTTTACAGTCGAAAGGCTAGAACTTGCTTTAGACCATTCAGCTCTAACTAAAATTTTGCAATGGCTGGGTAAACCTGGGCTTCCTGTACCAAAAAAATCTCCACCATCAACGTCTATAGATACGGCATCTTCAATATAGTCTAGTATTTCGTTATCTCCTATTGAAAGAAATAGCGCAATTCGGTATGTCCCATTAGCTAATGGTAAATCTTTTATCTTGCAATAGAAATGACCATCTCCAGGAGTTAAATGGAAAAGATCATTTGTAAATTTATTTTTCAACATCATTACTCTTGTGTTTCTCTCATCATGGAAGTCAATACTGAGGGTTATATTATTCAATATATTATCTAAAATATTTTTATATCCAACTTCAAAACAGTAGTCTTTACCAGACTGAAGTGCTGTTACTTCAACTCCATTCTCATCTAAGATTCTAAAACTCGAAAACTTTACTTTATTATTACCTTGACGATCTGTTCTTTTTTTCAATGGAACTTGATGTGCAATTATATGAGAACTTTCTAAATACGATTGAATTACTGCTTGAGGGCCACTATCTAGATACAATTGACCAGATTGTAGAAGAATTGCACGATTACATAAAGATTCAACAGCACTCATCTGATGGCTGACGAATAAAACAGTTCGCCCTTCTTTACCCACACTTTCCATCTTTCCGAGACACTTCCTTTGAAATTGAGCATCTCCCACTGCCAATACTTCGTCTACAATCAAAATTTCTGGCTCTAAATGCGCCGCCACTGCAAACGCCAGCCGCACGTACATTCCAGACGAATAATGCTTTACAGGCGTATCCAGAAACTTCTCAACCTCAGCAAATGCAACAATTTCATCAAACTTACGCTTGATCTCAACCTTGGTCATGCCCAAAATCGCCCCATTGAGGTAGATGTTTTCCCGTCCGGTTAGTTCTGGATGAAAGCCTGTTCCTACCTCTAGCAAACTAGCTACCCGCCCTTTAATCCGAATTCGACCAGTAGTGGGTTCAGTAATGCGGCTCAAAATCTTAAGCAACGTTGATTTTCCGGCTCCGTTGCGTCCGATAATGCCAACACACTCGCCCTGCTTAATCTCAAAGGACAGATCCTTCAGCGGCCAAAACTCTTCTTTGCTTGGCTGCTGCTTAACTCGTTTACGATTCCAAAGAGACTGTACGCCTTGGGTTAAGGTATCACGTAAGGTTGTGTAGTTTTTCTGCTGCTCGTGGCGAATTAGGTACTTCTTACCTAGATTCTCAACAACAATCACCGGATGAGTCATAAAATTTCTGCCAAACTGCAACTAATTGAAACGGAGGAGCGTTAGTAACAACGTCTAAATGACATCGGCAAATGTACGTTCAACCTTGCGAAAGTACCAAACTCCAGAAATTAGTAAAACAGCAACCAAAAAGAGGGAAAGCAAGAAACCAGGCATGTAAATACCAGAGCTGCCTCCTAGAATTGCCCATCGGAAGCCATCAATGACTCCCACCATTGGATTAAGAGAATACAGTAAACGCCACTGTTCTGGCACAATGCTGCTACTAAAGCCAACTGGAGAGATATAAAGCCCAAACTGCAATATGAACGGTACGATGTAGCGAAAATCACGATATTTGACATTCAACGCTGCCATCCATAGCCCAATTCCCATCGCAGCAGCAAACGCGATCACAATAAACAGTGGCAATGTGAACACTCGCCAGGTTGGAACATATTGGTAGTAGATCATTAAACCCAATAGCACTATGCCAGAGAGCAAAAAGTCTACAAAGCTCACAACCACGGCACTTAATGGTACTAATAACCGGGGAAAATATACCTTAGAGAGTAAGTGAGCGTTGCCAAGTAAGCTATTGCTACAATCCCCCAAAGATTGAGAAAAGAACTGCCAGGGCAACATAGCGGCAAATACCAGAATCGGGTAAGGCGCACCCTCAGATGGCAAATTGGCTAATCTCCCAAAAACAACGGTGAACACTAGCATGGTCATCACAGGACGAATCAAAGCCCAAGCGATACCAATAATCGTTTGCTTATAGCGCACTAAGATGTCGCGCCATGCTAAAAAATAGAGCAGCTCCCGATATCGCCAGAGATCACGCCAATATTGCCCCTCTGAATACCCAGCTTTAATGACTAGCTCTTGCTCAGAGTTACTTAGATTTACCATGAGATAGATATACGATTTCTAGAGCAACAAATTAATTTTTATATCCATAGATCGATTTCGCATTAACCGATGAAATCGTTCTTAATAGAAAAGGTGAGAAACGCTATGTCCTATCTTCCCTCAACCTATTTAGACTTGCTTTACCTAGAACGAACGCCAAGATCAGGTGAAAATGGCAAGCTTCATTCTGACATCATCATTTGTACTATTTCAGGCATCAAATATTGTGCCTGCCAACCCAATCTCACCTTTGCTTTAGCAGGATTGCCTCGCCCTTCCTGAATGTCTGTAGGTCGATACAAACTTTTGTCAATTACAACATGATTCTGCCAATTGCGCTGAACGCTAGCGAATGCAGCTTCTATAAATTGTTCCAGGCTGTAGGAGTGCCCTGTTGCAATCACAAAATCTTCTGGTTGTTCCTGTTGGAGCATTAAATACATTGCCTCTACATATTCAGGTGCCCAACCCCAATCCCGCTTGACTGCAATATTGCCTAGTACCAAAGTTTCCTGGCTGCCTGCTGCAATACGTTTTGCTGCAGCAATAATTTTTTGGGTTACAAATCGTTCGGGTCGTAGAGGAGATTCGTGGTTAAACAAAATTCCTGAGCAAGCGAACAAATGGTATGCTTCACGGTAGTTTGCCACCTGCCAAAAGGCAGTTGCCTTTGCGACAGCATAAGGACTACGGGGACTAAAGGGAGTATTCTCATCCGCAGCTTCATTACCGGTATCACCAAAACATTCACTGGAGCCTGCATTGTAGAAGCGAATGGGAGCTTCTAAAAATCGAATTGCTTCCAGCAAATTTAATGTTCCTGTTGCAATACTCTCCAAGGTTTCAACCGGCTGCTCAAACGACAACCCTACAGAACTTTGACCAGCCAGATTATAGACTTCGTCAGGCTGAATTTTACGCAGTACTTGAAGCACACTTCGAAAGTCGGTTAGCACCATTGACTCAAGCTTGACCTGATCACGGATACCCAACCGAGCAAGATTCCGAAATGAAGAAACCTGAGCATCTCGAGAAGTACCGCAGACAATGTACCCCTTTGACAGCAGCAATTTTGCTAAATAAGCTCCATCCTGTCCTGAGATGCCGCAAATTAACGCTTTTTTCATGCAATTAACTGTTTTATCCTAGTAGCTCAATAAAGCTGTCAATGCGCTGAAGCCTTCTAATAGAATCGAGTGTCTTATATCGTGTTTTAAAGGCATCTATTGCGAGACTGCACGCTTTGAGTTCCCCCTATCTCTCCTTTAAAAACTGGACTATAAGTGTTCGGTTTCCTCTCTTTAAAAGAGTGTAGAGGAGGAACAAAAGCTACCAAGGAATTGTTTTTTCACGCGATCGTCAATTCCAGCCTATCTGCTATAACCAGACGAAGAAGCCACGCCATCCCTATTCGTCTCGTCATGACCGGGGGGTGTTTCTCTGAAACTAACAAATCGCGGCAAAGTCCTTCATCCCATGATAACCAACTCGACGGGCGTGGCGGCGGGTGAACTCGCTTACTGAAGGATTGCCATCTGGATGGATAAGTCCTTCTGCCTGCTGCCAAAGATTAGCTGGAGCAACCTGAACCTTGTATTGTCGATCGCCCACCTTGCAGACGTGATACCATTTACGCTGCTGACACTGCTCGCACCAGAAAGCTTCCAACCATTCACTATCCAAGGGGACTGCTGTCCGACTAGCAATCAAAAGCAGCGATCGTTGTCGTCCCATACCCCGCTGCTGTAAATCCTGCGCGCGATCGGTGAACAGCCGATGCTTCTGGCTGACACTATCTAAATAACATCCGTGAATCGGACAGTAGATTGCCCGTCGCTGGGAGCGTTTTCGATTTCGGTCACACCTTCTCTGCAATTCGACCTCCCCTGACTAACAAAGAACAGAAGGTTACGGTGGAGGGACTGAGATCAAACGACCGTCAAAGCCCAACTCCAGATCAAAGTTGAGATATTGAGTTGTAGTTCACGAACTTTTGTTTCACTCTAAATAACTATTACACTGCGGTTCGAGCCTGTCGGGACGCTTTTGGGAATTCCCAGAAACTTTATAAGACAGCCTAATCATTAATAAAAACTACAAGATACACAAACAAGACCAGCATTCTGACCATTAGAAATCTTTACGATAGGAGCAGCGATTAATAACGCAAAATATTCTTAACAGAACAGTTTTAAGGAGAAAAACTTAGGAGGAAACTTTTGGGAAGCACTTCAGGGGCTATAGTAGCACGCGTCTATACTTATTAATTCTGCATGTCTTACGGCACCGCAGTTAGGACAAATGCCATTCGCTCCTAGAGATACTCAATCGAGTAGGGGCAAATGGCACTGACCTAAGTTGCTCTAGGGCATTGCTCAGTGAAAGCTTGGATTCACCTTCAAATATCTAAGCCTGAGCAGTGCTTATCCAATTACACCAACAATCTACTTGGCTAAACGTCGTGAGAACTTACCATTGTGGATTGCCATTATCACGTAATAGTAGATTGTAAACATGGTTCCAGAGAAAATCTGACCGCCCCAGAATCCGTGCAGAAACTCAAACACACTTTTACCCCAATAGGCTTCGGACATGGCTAACAGCATGATTCGAGGGATGTTGGCGAGCAATGCAAGGATAACTCCAATTGCTGTTATCAGTGCTATCTTGGTGGGTGATTCTCGCATTGCTACTCCCACTACTAAACTTGCGACTGCCATTACAGTTGCCATATTAAAACCACTGCAGCCCCAATCGACCATCACAGTTCCGCCTGGCAGTGCGATTGATACTGCATTAGGTTGCGACGCGGGTTGCCCAATTGCCCTCAAGCCAACTGTGCCGCTCCAAGCCATGATTCGCTCAAGCATTTCAGGGGGTGTAAAAGTTTTCCAAATTGTCTTAGCAACTAATGTCGGTTCTGGAAACAGCCCGATGACAATGAGAAAGATTGGAAGTGGGTAGCGTCGAAACACAGTCGTGCCCCAACTGCTTAAGGCAATTCCTACCAAGGTTTGCATCCAGATGACCTGAGAAATCCAGGGATTTGCAAATCCAAGAGGGAGTAGCCACGGACTAAGACCGATTAAAAAGTAGCCTAGCCAGCGATCACCTTCAGAAGGCTCTAAAGTTGTCAGTTCCTGCCGCTGCTGCCAAAAGCGAAACAGCCCTAAACCCAGAGCAATACCCGAAAGAACAGCACTAGAACCCTGCAAAACCTTCACTGCCATGTCTGCCAACCAGAGAGGCAAGCAGTAGGCAACCACCAGCAGCCCCAACGTCACCATACGGTGATGAGTGGTACTAATGCTCTTCTGAAACCAGCCTGCCGCTATCTGTGCGGTTTTCCCTTTCATAATTTGCCACCGCTTCTAAGGAGCTCCAATGGACTCATAGACCATTTCCTAATCAGCGTCCACGAACACTCAGTCCATACTTGCCTAGCCCAACTAGCCCTATCCCGATTGTAATCAGATTAATGATGCTGGTAATTCCTGTTTTCAGCACATTGGTTTGTGCGTTTTGCTTGGCGATCGTTGCCTGTCCTGAGAGGTTTTGAGAAGCCCGCTGCAGGTCTTCTGGGGTGATGTTTTGTCCCAGAGCTGCGGGGTTTGACTGGGCGCTGCGAATCTGGTTTTGAACCTGGGTTTCCTGGGCACTGATATTATTTACGGCAAGCTGACGCAGGCTGAGCGTATCTTTAACAACCAGTAAACAGGTAATCAGATAAATTCCGCCGAGAAACAGACAGAACAGTGAGAACTGCTTCAACCAGCGACGGCTATCAAAACTGCCCGCGATCGTCAGTGCGGCTCCAATTAATAGCACCAGACTCCGATCGCCAAACTGCTGCAAAAAGCCAACTCGCCATCCGGCATCTCCAAGTTGAGGCGGCAGAAACAGCACCAGCATATTCAGCGCAAAGCCAAACAGACAAACAAAGCCAACAATTTGACAGATGCCCATCATGCGATCAGGACGCGCAGCACCAGACATCGAAGACGGAGTAGAAGCAGAAGCCATAGGAAATTACCCAAAATAGAAATAAACGAGGAACACAAACCGATCAAAATCAAGCGATCGGGTTCAATGATTTAGATAAATCGCTTTTCGCTCCAGTGGGTTGAAAAGAGAAGAGAAAAGAAAACCAAAAAGTTGCTCAGGACAAGAAGTTTACTTTCCTCAATAGTTCTTCTTGACGGGGACTTACAGCCGTCTTTCAATCGATAAGCTCAATTCGAAGATTCTGTAAGTCCCTTAAAGCATGGAAAGGAATCGAGACAAGCATTTCAGCGAATAACTAAATGACTGGAGAATACAATCTTAATTGGTTCAATGCACGACCTGAACAAAGAAGACGATCGTACCCTTAAGCTTTTGCGTTAGCCGCTTCCTTCTCAGCCTTCTCACCCTTGCGCTTCCGCAGCATTGCTGCGCCAAAACCAAGAGCAGCAGGTAGGAGAGCTGGAGTCGGAACTGCGGTAATATCGGCGGAGAAGGAAGACCCCCTTAGCGAGAGTGCTCCGGCTTGAGTCGTTAGCTCTCCAAGACCGGGCAATCCAGGTGGGTTAAAGACGCCTTCGACAAGTGCTTCAAACGCCAATGTATCACCCGAACCCAATTGGAATAGATCAAAGCGAGTGAGATCAAATGCTCCTGGAGCACCCGTTGCTAGCCCAGTGATAAAGCTGGGGACAGAAGCTGTTGCCAGGCTCCATGTCGTTGCACTCGTCTGATTTAGGGTTAGATCCAAAAGTGCCAGCGGACCAGCACCAAAGACAGGATCACTTGTAAACGGTACTACAAACGCAGTACCAGAGGTTGTGTTAGCAAAGTCTCCAAAGTTAAACCGAATTTGACCTCCAGGCATGCTGTCTAAGCCGTTGCCAAGATCATCAATTCTGGCACCACCAGCAAAACTAAGCTGCTTACCTGCAAGCGAAACTGCTTCAGCGGGGCTAGCAATTGCCCCTGCAACAACCATTGCTACGATCGCCGAGCCGAAACGAACGAAGTTGAGATTCATGATTTTCACCTTCTATAATTAACAGGGAAATGACTTATAAACGACTCAAAGACTAGAATCGAGGATAAAAGAAGTAGATAAACCACTTCTATTCAAAGCAATGAAGACAATTTTGTGAAAATGCTTCTTGCCTTCTTCCAGGTGGAGCAACTGAGTTACTCGAAACTTATTAACTCACCCCGATCGTGGGAATTGCACCCGAAGGTAGAAACAAATACCTGATATCCTGGAGGAAACCACAAAGCGTTTATGATTTCCTTGCCTGAATTCTAATAACTTCTTCTGCCAAAATTCAGCAGCAAATTTTGAATTCACAGACTTTTCACGATTTAGCTGCATTATGTATTGGCTGATCGCGCTTTGCAGTTGAAATTGAGAATGAACAGCTAATTAAATCATTAGTAGAGCATTCTACATCCAACTCAGCTACTATCAGGAAGAATTCAAAAAATCGGGGCGAAAACTCCGGAATTTAATCCGCTAATGAACACAGATTTTACTGGTTCAATAGTGCGCCCCGATAGCTAAGCAGAAATAGCGATCGCAGCTTAAGCCTTTACGCCAGCCGCTTCCTTCTCAGCCTTTTCGCCCTTACGCTTCCGCAGCATTGCCGCACCGAAACCCAGAGCAGCAGGTACGAGAGCCGGAGTGGGAACAGCCTGGATTCCACCAGAGAAGGTTGTTCCAGTCTGCGTGGAAATCTGACCAATACCGGGCGTACCAGTACCAAACACCCCCGCGAAGGAGTAGAGACCCGTTGAAACCTGGGTTAAGGACGTTACTGTAAAATCAAAATCATTGTTGACAAAATCAAGCAGGAGCTGCGAGCCAACAAAGTTTTGAGGAATGTCCAAGATCGAGGCGAACTGAAAAGACACAGCAGCAAAAGAGCCAGTGCTTGCAGAAATGAGTGCTTCACCTGGTACGCCAAGAGTCGGAGTCTCAGGAGTAAGAGTAAAGAAGGGTCTGAAATCGATATCAGTTCCGACTTCGTCTCCGTTTCCAAAAAAATTCAGCGTACCCGTCAGGTTAACTGCTTGTGCTGGTTTTACGTCCAGTGCAATTCCGACTGCCGCTGCTGCACCAATGCCAATTGCAAGTGCTTTGAGAGAAAAGTTCATAGTTGAATCTACCTCAAGTGTGTGCTTGTAGAAAGGAAATTCGTTCAACAAAGTACGTGGGCTACCAATCGATTACTGCGCTTAGAGTGCAACCTGCTGATGTCAGTAGTTGTTGATCAACCGTTGATGAACTCAGCAGTTCGATATTGCCCTTAGGTAGACTAATGATTTTGATAGAAGATGGTGAATCAAACTGACCAAAACCTACCCTGGTTCCCGTGCTAAAAGAAGCTTTTGTGGCTTCTATTCAGGCTGACGATAGGGTTTTCGTCCCCAGGCTCGCTAGCACGAGAATGTAACTTAGTGGTAGCCAAAAATGCACCAAAGGTAGAAGCGATAATCCCTGAAAAGCCTGGAGGAAAATGACATCGCTTGATCATTTCCTAACCTGAATCTTAGTAATATCCCTGAGCCGATGACAATCCTCTGACGAATAGTTTACCGCAAGTTTATTTAGACAGAGGAGGATGGGTACTTGCATTACAGCAACGGCTTTCAGGGACATGCAGATGCTAAGCAGCCGCCCGGCGCAGCACCTTGAAATACTGTCTGGCGATCGCCTCGGGGGTAAAGGCTCTCTGCAAGTATGCTCGACCTGCCGCGCCCATGCCCTCTGCCTTAGGGCGATCATGCATCAAAAATCGGATGAAATGAGCCAGTCCTTGCCCATCACCATTTCTAAAGCTAGCACCACAGGCTGCTTCGGCAACAATCTGATTGAGATAAGAATACTGGGGACAGATGACCGCCAGTGGGCGACCCGAGGACAACGCCGAATACAGCTTACTAGGAGCAACTAGACTTTCCATGCCTTCTGCAACGCTCACTAGCGAGACATCGCAGGCTGTTAGCGAATAGGGTAGTACATCGCGATCCTGGTAGGGCAGAAACGTAAAGTTCCTTAGTCCGAGCTGCTGCACCTGTTGCATCAGTCCTTCCCGCTTCGCGCCTGCTCCAATACAGACAAATCGGACTGGCTCATTGCGCAGCTGAATGGCAGCTTCCAAAATGGTATCGACATCGTGACAACGTCCCATGTTGCCGGAATACAGCACTGTGAATGGCTCAATGAGCTGATGTTCCTGAGCAAACCAGTTTTCTTCCTTGGGCAGCGGCACAATCCAGTTGGGGTTTGCCCAGCTATGAATCACAGAAACTTTCGATTCTATTTCCGGGCAAATCTTGGTGATTCGGTCTTTCATTGCCGGACTCAGCACAATTACTCCCTTCGATCGCCGCCATACTTTCCGATTGGCCTCCTGCCAGCATCGAGCCAACCAGTGATCTGCCGAAATTACACCTAATTCAACCGCAATATCGGGATAGAGATCATAGATTAGACAAACATAAGAAATACCAAATAGCAAGCTGGCAAGATAACCCAGAATTGGCAAAAAAGGTGGTGCGCTAGTTAACAAAATAACGTTGTTTTGACGGCGCGGATTTAATAAGTAGAGGAAAGCGCGCATGCTAAATAGAACGCCATTGATCGCTTTACCGCGAATCCGATGAGGAAACAGCTGGGATGTGCGCGATCGCTTCACCTGAACCTGACCGATTGTTTCGCTCGCAGGGGCTTTCGCTGCCCGAAACGCATACCCCGGCTGTCCCGTGAAGACTTCCACCTCTGCTCCCTGCCGGTCAAGCTGTTTTGCCAGTTCTTCAATCAATTGCCCAGTCGGGGCATAGTCAGGTGGAAAGAATTGATTGACTAAGGAAATCTTGACGCGGGTTTTAGCCTCAACCAGTTCCGGAGAAGAGCTGATGAAGCTAGAGTCGATCTGGGGATTCTTTTTTAGCCAGTCGCTAATATTCATAAAAACGATTTGCTTTTTGCGTAGGGATCAGGTTAAGGATGATTGCCCTGCTGAGAACTACTCTGCAAACAACTGCTGTGTGAACAATTGCTGTGCAAAAAGATAGCGGCAAGAGATGGTGAGATGTACCCCGCAAAAAGGAACTGAGGCTAACTCTGTTGAGCCAGACTCCAGACACGCCAAGAGCTACATCCCAGCAGTCCTGTTGTGGCAATCACGACAAAAACACTGTTCGGAATGCCAGCTAGCGCGATCGCTAAACTTCCAGTCCATAACGCCAGGGTGTAGATGAATAGCACTGTGAACCGATGCGATAACCCAATTTTGAGTAGACGGTGATGTAGATGTCGCTTATCGGCAGCCATCGGCGACTGTCCATTTTTGAGCCGTGCCAGAATGACTGCAACCATGTCGAGAATCGGGACTGCCAAAATCAGGAACGGCAGAACGATCGCTGTAATTGTGGCACTCTTGACCAAACCAACAACGCTGATTCCTGCGATCGTAAAACCGATGAAATACGAGCCACCGTCACCCATAAAGATGTGAGCCGGATTGAAGTTGTAATACAGGAACCCGATCAAGCTTCCTGCCAAAGCAAGCATCACCAGGGCGACGGTCGGTTGCCCAGTAAACAGGCTCACGATCGCAACGGTGATTGATGCGATGCAGGAAACACCAGAGGCAAGACCATCTAACCCATCAATCCAGTTAATTGCGTTGACGACTCCTGCCAACCAGAGGATAGTGATTGGCAAGCTCAGCCATCCTAAATGGGTCAGACCGATACTCGGCAGCGTCAAAAAATCAATTCGGACACCTGCCAGCCAAACGCCGCTTGCTACAAAAACCTGCATCATCAGGCGCAATACGGGAGATAAGTTAACAAGGTCATCTGCCAAACCAATCAGGAAAAAAGCAAAACTGCCAAGCAGCACCCAAGCAACTTTGCTGGAAACGGCAGTAGAGAAAATGCTTTCACTTGCCAACAGTCCGACCACAGCCAGTGCCAGCATTGTACCAAGACAAATTGAAACTCCCCCCAAGCGAGCGATCGGACGCTGATGGACCTTTCGGGTTGAAGGTAAATCAAACTTGTGATGCTTAAGAGCAATCTGGTTGACGAGCGGGATGGAACTAACGACGAATGCGATAGCAGTTGATAGCACTATTAGGGAATGGCAGGTCAAGAGCATGGCGACCTTGGGTGCTCAGTGAACAATAAAGGAGATGCAGCAGATACTGCTTGTGGTGATGCACTGTAACACCGTATTCAAATACTTTTTCAGCAAAATGCATCAGGCTTAATTCTTAAGCCAGGGAACACTTATGAAAATAATCTGAAGAAATAAGCCTACAAAACAATTGAGTTACTTCGACCAAATTCAAACCGGATTTATGAAACCGGCTGGCAGACCCACCAAAGAAACCAGAGAGGCTTTACTGATAGGCTACAGTAGCTTACTGTGAATCAATCACAAATCAGGAAAAACTGATTGAACTATCGTGAGTAATATCTCGGAGAGCAGAGTGTACGAATCGAGTTCCTGATAAAGTTTTAGCGTATCGCTGAGAAATTAAGCGTAAATATCAAACGTAGAAGCAGGACAGATGCACAATACGATCCCTATCCGGTTAACTTCCCCTGAACGTTTGATTCGCAGGTGATGCAGCTTTACAAAATCGTTCGTACAGAACCGTTCTTAAAACTCTTGTAACTCTGCCTTGCAAGTCTGCTATAGAGCTGATTGAATGACCTGAAGGGAATTGCTGAGTGGGTTACTCGCTGCTCAGTTGGTAGAAACCCAGAGGCGGAAGATGCGCTGATTTAAACCTTGTATAGCTGTGATACTACATAATTTCTCGGGGAAGGGGCAAAGTCCTCTGGAGAGAATTTATAGATGCTTTATATCCTATCTAGAGTTTGTAAAGCTGGGAAGGCGATCGACTGTGAAAATTTCGTGGTAGTTTCTGTTTTCCGAATTTCCCTGCAAAAGGCATCCTGAACTTTCCTCAGTGGACTGTAGTAAGTAGCAGTATCCGCTATGTTCTGTCGTAATTACAGGTCGATCGATGCGTGTTTCTGCTTTGATCCAGCTCTCGGCTCTTGCTGCCTGCCCCCTTGCTCTGTTGACCCTAAACGACACGGGAGACAGCCGCGTTCCTTCGCAGCCAGCGTCTACTCCAACTTCACCGGAGACAGCTTCCCAAAAAAACAATGCGGTGGCTGACCTATCAACCACGATATTGCCACCAGAAGCATATGCAGCAGAGGCACAGGGAAGCGATCGTCCTCTGTCATCAGCTAAGACATTAACTACAACTGCGAATACTCAGAAAATACAAACTGCCGTAAATCTGCCTGAGCCACAACTGTATCCGCTGCCGCCCTCTCAGAGCAGCTCACCTAGCCCTCAAGCGGTAGCTCGTCAACCAATGCGAGCCAGTTCTCCTGCTCGAGTGAATGCTACACCAGAACGCTTGGATGTTTCCTGGGATCGCGTGATTGCTCGCTCAGTAGGTCTTGATGAAAGCACGTTTGCTGCGGTCAGTCGTGCTTCGACACCTCCTGCGGCTGCTCTATCCACCGCACCTGCCCAAGCACTCTTACCTGAGGCGGCCGCCCTCGATCCTCAATCTGCAAATCCTGATCCCGCTGTTCAATCGACCACTCAAGACACGGCTCAGGCGGATAGTCCCGCAACTCAAGGCATTGCCCAAGCCGATGTTCAGCAAATGGAATCAGTTCCGGTTCCTGCTTCAATTCAAGCCGCAGCTCCTACTTCCACGACGGCTGAAGCGAATATTCAGTCTGATGTTCAGTCTGCCACAACGACAGCTGAAGCGAAGATTCAGCAAATCGACTCTGCGCCCACAACGGCTCAAGCGGATACTTTGCCTGCTGAACCTGCTATTGCTCAAGCCGATATTCAGCAAATGGGCTCGGTTCCTGCTGCTCCAGCTGCGATCGAAGCCACTCAGCCTATAGAGCTTGTCTCAGCCGCAGTTGCTCAGCCTACCGTTTCCGCAGCAAAGCCTATTGCTCAAACTCAATTCAGCGAAAGTCCCGTAAGAGCCACTACTTTGCCATCGCTGCCAACCAGTCCGCCTCAACCCACAACTAATTTACTGTCTGCCGAGGCGGTCGATCAGACTTATCGCTTGGGTCCAGGTGATGCAATTCAGGTGAACTTCTTCAATGTGCCGGAATATAGCGGTACACAGCGTGTCTTGGTGGATGGAACAGTAAACCTGCCTGCGGTAGGCAATGTGTCGGTTGCAGGATTAACGCTGGCTGAAGCCGAGCAGACGATCGCCGCAGTTTACGGGCGCGAACTGAGAAATATTCGAGTTACAGTGGGCTTGGCGCAGTCTCGTCCGCTGCGGGTTGGGGTTGCCGGGGAAGTGAGACAGCCCGGATATTATGTGATGGCATCCAACGATGCTCAGCTTCCTAGCGTGGCACAGGCAATTCAAACGGCGGGCGGCGTCACTCAGCTTGCTAACCTGCGGCAGGTTCAGGTGCGGCGGATTGGGCGGGCAGGCACTCCCGAAATCATTTCGGTGAATCTATGGGCGCTGTTGGAACAGGGCGACCTGAGCCAAAACCTGACGCTGCTCGATGGAGATACGATCGTCATTGCGCCCACAGATAGCATGAATGCTGCAGAAACTGAGCAGCTTGCTGCATCGAATTTGGCATCTAATGAAGCTCAGGCAATTAATATTTCCCTGATCGGTGAAGTCGGTCGTCCGGGCGCTTATAAATTAGACAGTGCGGCAGGCAATCGCGCTACCTTAACGCAGGCGATCCAGGCAGCAGGGGGCGTGACGCCAGAGGCAGATCTCCGCAAGGTTCAAGTCCAGCGATCAGCACGCAACGGCACGATGCAAGCGACAACCCTCGACCTCTGGCAGCTTGTCACGGCAGGCGATCTGAGCCAGGATTTGATCCTGCAGCCCGGCGATCGAATTACGATTGCCAAAGCAGAGGCAATGACCCCCGAAGAAATGTCGCGGGTGACAGGTTCCAATGTTTCGCCCACCAATATTCGCGTCAATATTGTCGGAGAGGCAACAAGCCCAGGAGCAGTGCAGGTTCCGGCAAACACGACTCTGAACCAGGCACTTCTGGCAGCCGGAGGGTTTAACAGACGGTCACGCCGCACCGTTGAGCTCATTCGGATTAACCCCAACGGAACGCTGACGCAGCGCAATATCGAGGTGGATTGGGATCGCCCCGTTGATCCTGAAACGAATCCGATTCTCTTTAATAACGATGTGATTCGCGTCCGCCGAAACGGACTTGCGAGCTTCTCTGATACTGCTACAAGTATCCTGGAACCAATTTTCCGTATTCTGCCCGTATTTGGTCTTTTCTAGGTTGAGTCGCCCGTTTAACGATCGCTGCTCTGCGTTCTCTAGCTTGGCGCAGCCCTCCGCCCCAACTAATGTTTGCCAACCTGATTTCCCTGCCTTCTGGATTTGCCCTCGGCTGAGTGCCTTCTACAAAGGATGACATTTACCATGAAAGACGCTGAATCTAAACCGATCGCGATCGAAAAAAATGGCAGTATGCCCCCAAACGCATTGGTTCGAGCAGCAACCGTCACCCAGGTTCCGGGCACCTCCGAAGATTCGATGAATTTTTGGGAAATGATACAGCGGCGATGGTGGATTGTTGCCGGAGTCGGGTTGATTAGCATGATCTATTTTGTCAATACTGCTTTGCGGCAGCAGTCAGAATATGTTGGTCGATTTCGGCTGCTTGTTGAGCCTGTGAATGATGCTGGGCTCTCTAGCATCAGCGGTACTGATAATAACAAATCTTCTAATCTCGATTACGATACACAAATTCAAGTGCTGCAAAGCCCCGGTTTGCTCAATCGAAGTGTCGAAAAGCTGCGTCCTTTCTATCCGAATTTGACCTATAGCAATCTGATACAAGGGCTTTCGATCACCCAGCTCCGTGACACAAAAATTATTCAGGTGCAGTATCAGAGCAATAATCCGACAGAAGTTCCGGCAGTTCTTGAGCAAATTTCTAAAGACTATCTGGCATATAGTTTGAACGAGCGGGAAACCAACCTGCAGCAGGGACTGCGATTTGTGCAGACTCAGCTGATCTCGGCTCAGAAGCGAGTCGATGATCTTCAGCTCAAGCTTCAAGCATTTCGGCAAAACAACGAGTTTTTTGATCCTGATGGTAAAGCATCTCAGGTAATCAGCCAATCAGAACAGCTTGCTCAGCAGCAGATCGAGGTAGATCAAGAGCTACAACAGGCACAGGCTGAACTTGACAGACTGCAAGAAGAAACGGGGGCGATCGCCACACTCAACCAATCCGCCGCCTATCAGCAACTTGTTACTCAGCTTCGAGAGCTAGAGACACTAATTGCGCTGGAGAGAACGCGCTTTCAGGATGACAGTCTTACGATTCGGGTACTGCGCGAAAAGCAATCAAACGTACTGGCGCTGTTGGGTGATGAAGCGCGACGGGCGATTGGCGGTAGGGCAGCGGAAATTAGCAACCGCATTCAAATCCTGGAGGTGCAGCAGCAGGCAATTGCTGAAACGCAAAGCTCGCTCGATCAGCAGTTTCAGCAGATTCCTGGGCTCTCGCGCCAGTACACGGATTTGCAGCGAGAACTTCAGATTGCCACCGAAAGCTTAAATCGCCTATTAGTCACGCGGGAAACGCTTCAGGTGGAAGCGGCACAAAAAGAAATTCCCTGGCAGATCGTCGAGCCACCTTCACAGCTCGCTGACAGCGTCGAATCCGACACGGCTCGCAGTTTGCTGCTTGGGCTTGCTATCAGCCTTGCCCTGGGGGTTGGGGCTGCGTTTTTGATTGAAAAACTAGACAGCACCTTTCATGCCGCAGACGATCTGAGCCGCAGGTTTAAGCTGCCGATATTGGCGGTGATTCCCCTTCAGTCTGACCTTCTAGGGATGGAATACAGCGTTCGATCGCAGCGTCGAAAGAGTGTTGGGCGGCAGCTCGCTACCTGGATCAAACAGTTGCAGCGAAGCATTAGCGGCAGCGTTCCGTTGATGCCTCAGCCTGACGATTATGACGTGTTTGAGTTTGAGGAATCGTTTAAGCTACTGCAAACCAATCTGCAGATGATGCAGTCTGAGACTCAAAAGCCGATTCAAACGATCGTCATCACTTCGGCTCAAGCAGGCGATGGCAAGTCTACGATCGCGTGGTACCTTGCCCAAACCGCCGCCTCAATAGGCAAACGGGTCTTGCTGGTCGATGCTGATTTGAGACGATCGCAGCTTCAAACCCGGCTGAATCTTGCAGAAAAAAAAGGCTTAGCTGAGCTTTTCTCCGCTAAGCCAGTGCTCAAAGAAGTCATTCAGCAGCCGCTGCCAGGCAGCTCTCTCTATATCCTGCCCAGCGGGGCGACAACGCTTGATCCGGTTCAGGTCTTTTCATCCCCGCGAATGCGCGCGCTGGCAACCAAGCTCGAAGACACCTTCGATCTCGTGATTTACGATGCTCCACCGCTGAACGGACTCGCCGACACTCTCCAACTCGCCGCTCACGCTGACAGCTTACTCCTGGTTGTGCGCCTGCATAAAACGGACAAAGCCGCGGCCGCAAAGGCGATCGAGAGTTTGAGCCATGCTCGCGCCCGCCTGCTGGGACTGGTCGCAAACGGTCGGTAAAACGATTTATGCTTGGTCATTTGTGCTTTGCTCTGCTCGACCCCTTGATGAGTTAAAAAGACCGTTAACAATCGTGAGCGTCTACGGAGTTTGAGCTAGATTGAGAGTGTTAACATTGGACAAAGCGAAATCGAATCCTCTAAACGGGGAGCAGCTTCGCTGAGGAAACCACAAGTCGGGGTAGTGCGGCAAAGCAGTTCCCCCTAAGCGGTAAGCGGGGTAATTCTTTCTTCAGGCTGCCTCCTAGCATTCTGATTCGCGCTTATTGTCCGTTTCTAGTAAGCAACATTCACCTAAGCTGACTGTGCAACCCCAAAAAGCTCACAAGATTGACACTACCGCAGACTATCCCTGTCCTTGTCGTCGTCGGGGTCGTCTCACGCCCATTACGCTGACCGAAGCCTTTGGCTGCACACGCTGTCAGCAAATCTTCGTGGTGCAGGATAACGGTCATGTGATTGAGCAGCTTTCGACCACCTATCCCTATAAGCGAGCCTGGCGATGGACAGGGCATCAGTGGAATGTCGCCCACTCCAGCTTGAGCAGAGGCTATTTCCCCATTACGCTGCTGATGATTTTTGGGTTGGTATTTTTGCTGCTGCTGACTGTCCTTCAGTTTCCGATTAGTGCCAGCGTTGCGTTTCGCGTCATTGCTGCGCTGTTGCTGTCGATGATGTTAGTCTTGATGCTGTGGCTAGCTTGTAGACGTTAGGCAGGAACTTCTTTGAACGCTTCTCCGGATCTCACCTCCGCTGCCCATCAGGCTTATGCGGCTTCTCTTCAGCTTGCCGCTTCAAGAGGCATCGATCGCAGCCGTGCACTGCAAATTATGGCAGAAGCCCTCCTAGAGCGGCAGGACGATATTCTGGAAGCAAACACGCTGGATCTGGAGATCAGCCGTGAGATGGCAGTGCCGGAACTGATTCTGGACTGGCTCAAGCTTACCCCAGAGCGGCTGCAAACCACGGGATCAATCCTACAGCGACTCGCAGAGATTTCTGATCCCACTCAGCAGGTGCTCAATATTCCCTCGTTTCAAGTCGATCAGTGCCAGACTTATTATCAGCTTATGCCGCTGGGCGTGATTGCGCTGGTGTATGAGGCATTTCCTGAGCTGGGCGCGATCGCCGCCGGACTCTGCATCAGAACGGGAAACAGTTTAATTCTACGGGGCGGCACGGAGGCAAGCCACTCCAATCAGGTGATCGGCGAGACACTGCGGTTGGCGATCGAGGATTCCGGTCTGCCGGTGGATGCGCTACAGCATTTACCCTCGGATCAGGGAGATAACATTCGAGAACTAGTGACGCTCGATCGCTACGTGAATCTGGTGATTCCCTACGGACGTTCGAGCCTGGTACAGCAGGTAATTCGGCAGGCAACTTGTCCGGTGCTGAAAACGGCGATCGGAAACTGCTACCTGTACTGGTCGCCGTCTGGAAATTTAGAAGTAACGCGCTGGATGATTTTAGATAGCCATCAGAGCGAGCCGGATGCGGTCAATGCGATCGAAAAAGTGCTGGTGTATCGGCAGCACAGCACCACATCTTTAATGATGCTTTGGAACAGCCTGAAGGAAAAAGGCTTTGAGCTGCGCGGGGATGCCGAACTTATTGCCGAATTTCCCGAAATCTTTACCGCAGAGGCAAAAGAATCTGAGTGGAATCAGGCCTATCTCAACAGCACGATCGCCTTCAAGGTGGTAGACGGGCTAGAGACGGCGATCGCCTGGATGAATGCTCACAGCAGCGGCCATGCCGACTGTCTTGCCACTGAGTCTTACCAGGAGAGCCGCCAGTTTGCGATGGGCATTACCAGTGCCATGAGCTATATCAACGCCTCTCCCCGGTTTTATCGCATCCCGAAGCGGGGTAGCCCGATCGTGCTGGGGATGTCGAACCAAAAAGGACACCGTCGTGGGCTGATCAGTCTTGAAACCCTAACGACGGTGAAGCATATTGTGCAGGGAAATGGAATGGGCTAGGAGCCGATTCATCACGCCCGATTCAGGACGCTAATTAATTACACAAATCGCCTGTCCAGTCTTCAGCTCCGCGTCCGGGCTGGCAGCGGTTTTGCTCAGTGACTTGCGTAATCTTCCAGAGTTTCTCGCCGTTTGCGCCGTCCTCGGCCGGGGTTAGCTCATAGCGCGTGCGTTTTGCCCGGACAGAATCATCGGGCAATCCAGACTGGGTGACGGTGACGATCGCCTTGTCTTGTGAGGGATAGGTGAGGCGAATTTGCTCTGACCCGATCGGTTCTGGTGCGCCTGGACGCAGTGAAACCACCATGGTCAGGGGGTCGGCTCCCGGTGCGGGAAGGGTTGGGTTTTCAACCACACGGAACTCGCTCTCTGCGGCGGGCGCATTTGCCGTTGCGGTATTTTCGGTTTGCGGCTGCTCTGGGGCAGAAGCAGTGGGGGCAGATTGGGTGCAGCCCGTGACAGCGACGATCGCGGCAGCCGCTCCAGCCATAAGAATTAAAAATCGTTTAGCCATAGCCTGATGAACATTCCTCTTCGTGTAGTCGGGCAAACTGAGAGCAACAGCAATCATTTACAGCAGGATCGCCATTTACAGCAGGATCAACAGAATATTTATTTTCTCTCTAAACTGATGATTCTCTTTCAAAGGTCCTGATAATTCGATTGACAGTCGGGTAGCTTCATCAGTTCCAGCCCGGATTCCGCATGATCATTTAAACCATGATCGGCTACTTTTGTCATCTGTACCGATCGCCATAAAAAAAGCCCGACGATACGGGCGAGAGAAAAGTTTTTAACAGAATTTCAAATCAATCTAATGCTACGGATTTTCAGCCAGCTTAATTTTCTTCGCTAATCCCAGAGATTTCAAAACGCAGACCATCCACCAAGTGACATCAATTTCCCACCACTTCAGTCCGTGACGAGCCGAGTACTGATAGGTGTGGTGATTGTTGTGCCAGCCTTCGCCATAAGCTAGGATTGCAACCCACCAGCAGTTCGTCGATTTGTCGGTAGACTCGAAGTTGCGGTAGCCAAACTTGTGCGTGGCACTGTTCACCAGCCAGGTTGAGTGATAGACCATGATCAGACGCACAAAAACACCCCAAATCAGGAATGGCATCCCGCCGATCAGATAGAGAATGCCCGCAAACGCCACTTGAATCGGGAAGAAATAGTTCTCACAGAACTGATAGAAGGGATCGTCTCCAATATCTTTGGTGTACCTTGGCACGTCAGCCTTTGCCGGAATTTCTCGGAGCATCCAGCCCAGATGACTCCACCAAAAGCCTTTATTGGAATCGTGATGATCGCTATCTTCGTCTGAGTGAAGGTGGTGGTGACGATGCAGCCCAACCCAGGAGATCGGACCCCCTTGCATAGACAGCGTTCCGCAAAACATTAACGCATACTCTAGCCATTTAGGAGTTTGAAAGCTGCGGTGCGTAATCAATCGATGCCAACCCAGCGTCACTCCTAAGCAACCCGTAAACCAATGCAAGAATACCGCTAGCCCAACTGCCGTCCAGCTAAAGTTACTCGGAAGCAGGGCAAGAAGTGCCACAGCATGGACGAACACCATAAAGCCGATGACGACCCAATCGCGGCGGAGTGTTTTAACTGATGCAGTAGTCATGTAGCAATCTCAATGTGAACAAGTCGGTCTGAATTTGCGCGACAATGAACAACGCGATCGTACCGAGAGATTCTGCTTGGAACCTCCTACCAAGGGATTATCCCATTCGATCGCCAGATGTTTTGCAAGGAGCCGGGAGATAAACAGTCAATGAACAGCCAGGCAATGAACAGCTTTAACCGGCTTCAGGAGGCGCAGCAGACACTATCTCCGATTTTTTCCTCTATTGACACGAAGGTCAAGAAAAATCTCCGGCGAGTGCTAGAAGCATTCCGGCGACACCAGGTTGGCGTCCACCATTTTGCGGGTGTGACCGGGTATGGACACGATGATTTAGGCAGAGAAATTCTCGATCGCGTGTTTGCTGATGTGGTGGGGGCAGAAGCCGCAGCCGTGCGCGTTCAGTTTGTGTCGGGCACACATGCGATCGCCGCTGCGCTGTTCGGCGTGCTGCGACCGGGGGATGAAATGCTTGCTGTTGCGGGTGCGCCCTACGATACTTTGGAAGAAGTGATCGGGCTGCGCGGACAGGGACAGGGTTCCCTCAAAGAGTTTGGCATTACTTATCGCCAGCTAGAACTGACCGAATCAGGAGAAATCGACTGGCAAACCCTTGCCGCTGCCATTCGTCCAGCAACGCGCCTGGTTCATATTCAGCGATCGTGCGGCTACTCCTGGCGACCCAGCCTCTCGATTCTAGACATCGAAAAAATTGTTCGCCTGGTTAAGCAGCAAAATCCTGAAACGGTGTGCTTTGTGGACAACTGCTATGGCGAATTTATCGAAGACCAGGAACCGCCTGCCGTAGGCGCGGATCTCATTGCCGGATCGTTGATCAAAAATCCGGGAGGGACGATCGTTCCGGCAGGTGGCTATGTAGCAGGACGCGCCGATTTAGTGGAGCGAGCAGCGTTTCGGCTCACGGCTCCCGGCATCGGCAGAGAAGGCGGTGCAACATTTGATCAAAATCGGCTGCTGTTTCAGGGACTTTTTCTGGCTCCGCAAATGGTTGGTGAGGCAATGAAGGGCAATCACCTCACGGCTTATGTGTTCGATCAGCTTGGCTATCCGGTGAACCCTGCGCCTTTTGCTCCGCGTCGAGACGTAATCCAGGCAATTAAGCTTGGCTCACCCGAAAAAATCATTGCCTTTTGCAAAGCGGTTCAGTCTTATTCTCCGATCGGCTCTTATCTCAGTCCGGTTCCTGCTCAAATGCCCGGCTACGAAAGCGATCTGGTGATGGCAGGCGGCACATTTATCGACGGCAGCACTTCCGAATTTTCAGCCGATGGCCCGCTGCGCGAACCCTATGTTGTCTTTTGTCAGGGTGGGACGCATTGGACTCATGTTGCGCTTGCGCTAGAGGCAGCGATCGAGGAGGTGGGGCAATGTGAGGGATGACGGGATGGATGCAAGGTGCAGGGATTTAAGCTTAGAGGCGATGAATACTGCGAGGAGGGCGTCCTGCAAAGTTAGAGACTGGCTAATTTTAGCTTCTGAGCAAAGGTCGCTCGCCTTCTGTCTAGCCGGAGAAATTCGTTACGATAGAGAATTGCTTTCTTTTCATCTTTTTGTAGGCATTTCTTCATCCTTAGTTATAGGCATTGTTTTGTAGGAATTGTATGAAACGAGTTTTTGTTCCTGCGCTGTTGGCACTGCTTTTGCCAATCGCTTCCTGTACCTCAAACCCCAATTCAACGGCAAGTTCTGGCGATCAGGCAGCAGTTAAACCGCTGGTTGCAGGGGCAATTCCCGACCAAGATCCAGAAAAGCTTCAGCGACTCTATGGCAAGCTCTCTGCCTATCTGACCCAGGAACTGGGCGTTCCGGTTGAGTACAAGCCCGTGACGGACTACACGGCAGCGGTGACTGCCTTTAAGGTGGGCGATCTCGATCTCGTTTGGTTTGGCGGACTAACGGGCGTACAGGCGCGGCTTCAGGTTCCGGGGGCGGAGGCGATCGTCCAGCGCGACATTGATGCAGACTTTCACAGCGTATTTATTGCCCATAAGCAGTCTGGACTGAAGCCGTTTCAGGAAATTAACGGGCTACAAACTTTAAAAGGACGCACGTTCACCTTTGGCAGCGAGTCTTCTACCTCAGGTCGGTTGATGCCGCAATACTTCCTGGAGCAGGCAGGCATGAAGCTGGAAGACTTTAAAGGACAGGTCGGCTTTTCCAAAAATCACGATGCTACGCTCAAGCTGGTAGAAGCTGGAACCTACGATGCAGGCGTGCTGAACGAGCAGGTTTGGCAAAAGCGCGTCGATGCGGGCGAGGTTGATCTGAATAAAGTTGAAGTTCTCTGGCGGACTCCCGCCTATTTCGACTATCACTGGGTCGTCAATCCCCAACTGGCTGAACGCTATGGGGCTGATTTTGTTGAGAAATTGAAGACAGCCCTGCTCAAGCTTGATCCCAATGTGCCGGAGCAAAAGGAAATCCTCGATTTGTTTGACGCAAAGAAGTTCATCCCCACGAAAAACTCGAACTATCAGCAGATCGAGCAAGTTGGGCGGCAAATTGGCAAGATTCAGTAATTTCACTTATCGATTTCACTCATCGATTTGATCGATCGTGGCACTTCCCCTTTTTGACCCGATTTTTGAACTGCGGCAGGTCACGCAGCGGTTTGGGCAGTTCGTAGCTCTGACTGGTTTAAATCTGCATATTAATTCAGGAGAGCGGGTGGCGTTAGTCGGGTCGAGTGGAGCCGGGAAGAGCACACTGCTGCGGCTACTCAACGGCACACTGCTCCCCACGCAAGGGGAAGTCTGGGCACTGGGACAGCCTTTGAATTGTCTTTCGGCAGCGAAAATGCGGCGGGTTCAGCGGCAGATCGGCACGGTGTATCAGCAGTTTCATCTGGTGAATCATCTCGCCGTCGTTCACAACGTCAACGCGGGTCACTTGGGCAGATGGTCGTTCTGGAAGGCGGCTCTGTCGTTGATTTATCCGCAAGATTTGGAGACGGCAGCCAAGGCTCTGCATCGGGTCGGCATTCCAGAGAAGCTCTACGATCGCACTGATTCTCTCTCTGGCGGACAGCAGCAGCGCGTTGCCATTGCCCGGGTGCTGGTGCAAGACCCGATCGCAATCCTGGCAGATGAACCCGTCGCCAGTCTTGATCCCCAGCTCAGCCGCGAGATTATGAATCTGCTTTGTGGCTTGGCAGCGATCGACGGTAAAACGCTGGTGGTCAGCATTCATTCGATCGAGCTGGCAAAAAGCCACTTCGATCGCATTATTGGACTGCGCGCCGGACAGGTTTTCTTTGATCTGCCTGTTCATCAGGTAAGTGATGCGCTCATTTCCAGCCTTTACCAGCGATGAGGAACTGCTGATGTCTTCTCGGTTTATGCCGCGCCCCTCGCTGTGGACTGCCCAAACGCGCTGGTTCCTGCTGATGCTGGGGGCGATCGGCTTTTCCGGCTACATGGCGGGACTCTTCCAGCAGGATTTGCTGAACTTTCGGGGGCTGCCTCAGCTCGGACAATTTTTTCGCGCCAGTATTCACCCCGATCTAAGTCCAGAATTCTTGCAGCTTACCTGGAATGCCAGTCTAGTCACGCTTGCCTTTGCCGTCTGCGGCACAGTTCTCAGTGTCACTGTGGGACTTCTGGGCGGCGTATTGATCTCAGAAGTTTGGTGGCAGTCTGTCTTTCCGCGTTGGGCAGCGGGGCAATTTTTTGGACAGGGACTCCGGGTAATCCTCTTGGTTCCGCGTGCAATTCATGAGCTGATCTGGGGACTATTTTTCGTTAATCTGTTTGGGCTTGATCCCTTGGTGGGCATTGTGGCGATCGTTGTTCCCTACAGCGCGATCGTCTCTAAAGTCTTTTCCGAAACGCTGGACGAAACCCCCCGCGAACCGCTCAATGCCCTGCTGAATAGCGGTGTGCTGCCCCTGACTGCTTTCTTCTACACGCTGCTTCCCCAGGCTGCCCTCGATCTGATTTCCTATAGCTTTTATCGCTTTGAATGTTCACTGCGATCGGCTGCCGTTCTGGGGATCATCGGAGCCGGAGGAGTGGGATATCAAATTTTGTTGAGTTTGCAATCGCTCCGCTACGAGCAGCTTTGGACGCTGTTTTACGCGCTGATCATGCTCAACAGTCTGGTCGATCTAGCCAGTGCCCTGCTGCGCCATCGCCTCGGAGCACCTACGCGCCTTGATCTCAATCTACGCCGCCGAGCCAGGCAGCTTCCGTCTCAAAGTTCTCCAGCCTTGGGGGATTTAGGGGGCAATGCAAGCGTTAGAGGATTGATCATTTACCCCCAACTTCAGCCCCCCCACGAAAACAGCTTCCCCTCAAGAATTTCCAGGTTCCTGTTCCAAACCAGGTGGCAGCCCAGCCTCACCCTGGCAGGATTGGGGATGATCGTCCTCATCCCCTTTTGTTTTTGGTTTGTCGGGGCAGACTACAGCAAACTCTGGTCGCCTCGTACCGTGACGCTGTTAGGAGAAGTGGGGCGAACAACCTTCCCGCCTAACTTTCAACTCGCTCAATTTCCGCAATTGATTCGCCTCTGCCTGGAAACGATCGCCATGTCGGTTCTCGCGATTACCCTGGCAGGATTGGGCGGGATTGTGCTGTCTTTCCCCTCGGCTCGCAACATTTTCCTGCCGGGCGGACTGCTGCAACCCTTTAGCACAAGTAGGATCGCGCAGGGATCAAGCTGGCTGCTGCTGATTTCGTCTCGGCTGCTGTTGCTGCTGTTTCGATCGATCCCCGCCCCGATCTGGGCACTAATTTCCTTATTTATCCTGTTTCCCGGAATTTTGCCCGGAGCGATCGCCCTGGGCATTCACAACTGGGGCATTTTAGGACGGCTGATGGCAGAAGTAAATGAAAACCTGGATCAACGTCCGATCGTTGCGCTCAAAGCTCAGGGAACTCCAGCAGCGATCGTCTTTTTGTATGGAATGCTGCCGCTTACCTTGACCCGTTTTCTTGCCTACATTCTGTATCGCTGGGAGGTCTGCACGCGAGAAACCGTAATTGTTGGGCTGGTGGGAGCAGGTGGGTTGGGGCGGCTGGTTAGCGAACAGTTGAGCAGTTTTAACTACAGCAGTTTAATTGTGACGCTGGGCTGTTTCGTCTTGATGACGGTTGGCGTGGATTGGATCAGCCGTACCGCTAGACGATTGCTGCGGTGAAAAGCCACTGGGTGAAAATCTCCCCTTCCGCGATTTGGCAAAAGTTTGGTTCCGTTCATTAAAGTGGGCAAGATTAGGGCAGGGTTGCACTACACCATCATCATCGGCAGAATATCTGCTGAAGAAATCACGGCTGGGAACATTCACCCAGGCTTTATTTCTGTATCTTTATTAGAATTTCCATCTGTCAATCTTTACTAGAGCGGGGTCAGACTCACATCCGTTATGAGTCAAAGTCAAGAGCTACAAACCTGGTACGACCAGGGCACTGCCCTATTTCGCGTTGGACGTTTCGAGGGAGCCATTGCCCGCTTCGATAAGTTTTTGCTAGCGCAGCCCGATCATTACGAGGTCTGGAGCCAACGAGGCTGTGCCCTCTATGAAATGGGCGCTTATGAAGAAGCGATCGTCAGCTTTGATAAGGCAATTCGGATTAAGCCAAAGTATCCCCTCGCCTGGCACGGCAGAGGCATCGCGCTGGCAAAACTCGGACGGTTAGAAGAAGCCATCACCAGCTTCACTCAGGCACTTAAGTACGGCACAGATAATGCCAAAGTCTGGTACAACACCGGGCACACTTACCTTTGCCTTTACCAGTATCGGGAAGCGGTTACTGCCCTCGATCGGGCAATCGAACTCAAGCCCAATAACTATCGCGCCTGGTATAGCCGTGCCGTTGCTCTTGCCTCGCTGCGCCGCTACGAAGATGCCCTTACCAGCATCGATACTGCCCTTGCAATCAAGCGAAGCTGCTACTATGCCTGGAATTACAAAGGTTTAGTGCTGATCAAGCTCGATCGCCATGCAGAAGCCCTTATCTGCTTCGACAAATCCCTTAAATATCAGTCAGACAACCCCAACGCCTGGTATGGTCAAGCCTGTTCCTATGCAATGCAAGGCGATATCGACCAAACCCTGCGAGCCCTGCATCGGGCGATCGTGATCAGTCCTAATCTTTACCGGGTCATGGCACAAACCGATCCCTGCTTTGATCGAGTTCGGAGTCATGCTCAGTTTCAGGAGTTGGTGCGATAGGGAATGGGTAGGCGAACGAGTGAGTTTCCGTAGGATGGGGTAGCGTCACGCATCAGCTTCTGGGGAGAATGCCTCTCATCCAGAAATTCATGCACCCTAGCGATCGTCTAAAGCCTCATCTCAAATTTAAGTTGATCAGAGGGAAGGGACGTTTTTTTAAGGACAACTTTTAAAGACAACAGTGGGACGATCGACTTTCAACTCAGGATAGGAGGTTCAATTCACCTCTCTATCTTCGGCTCAAAATCGATCGTCCCAATTTCAGGATTGAGTGACGATTAGGTGACTCCGATCGCGTTGCTAATGCGAAACTGGACGGAAAATCGAATTAGCTAACAGCGAGGTATTCTCGAATGTCGGCTCTGCGCTTCCGCAGTTTGGTCAGAGCTTCCCGCTCGATCTGGCGGACTCGTTCTCGGCTAATGTTGAGCCGATCGCCAATTTTTGCCAAGGTGAGCGATTGCCCATCTTCTAGCCCAAAGCGGAGGGAAAGGACTTCGCGCTGCTGCGGCGTTAAGTCTGCCATGAGCTGATCGAGTTCCGTTCGCAGAGAAGATTGAGTGGCAAAATCTTCAGGAGATGGACCCGTATCTTCCAGCAGTTCGCCGAGTTCGGTGTCCTGGTTGTCTCCGACCCGCAGATCTAGGGAGAGGGGCTGGCGTGCCCGTTCCAGATATTCCCGCACCTGGCGGGGGGTGAGTTCCAGTTCTGCTGCCAGTTCTGCCGGGGTTGCAGCTCGTCCAAGCTTTTGCGAGAGCTGTCGCTGTGCTTTTTTGATTTTATTCAGCTTTTCGGTGATGTGAATCGGGAGGCGGATGGTGCGTCCCTTTTCGGCAATGGCGCGGGTAATTGCCTGGCGAATCCACCAGTAAGCATAGGTCGAGAAGCGATAGCCCTTGGTCGGATCGAACTTCTCAACGCCGCGCTGCATTCCAATCGTCCCTTCCTGAATCAGGTCGAGCAGATCGACATTGCGCTTGATGTACTTCTTAGCAACCGACACCACAAGACGCAAATTTGCCTCGACCATCTTTCGCTTGGCTCGTTCGCCTTCGATGATGACCTGATCGAGTTCTTCGAGGGAGGTTTTTGCTGCGGTTGACCACTCTTCAAGACTGGGTTCATGCCCCAGCTTTTCAGTCAGGGCTTCCTTGATTTCATTAAAAATGCTAAGTCGCTGAACTTGCTTACCGTAAAGAATTTCTTGCTCATGCGTTAACAGAGGGACACGACCAATCTCGCGGAGGTAGGCGCGAACCATGTCTGCGGAAGATGTGGAGGGTAAAGTCGTCTTCATATTGCCGATACTCTAGCTTCTGAGGACACGAGTGGGGATGGGTTAGGTTGACGATTCGCAGGATTACTTTGCTTGATTTACTTTGTTTAGAACAAAGATGCTTGAAACAAAGAAGTAACAAATGACTCAGGACAAATGCGTTAGAGAGATAGCTGCGCTGGAAGGCTCTACCTCAGTACTTATTCACAAATGCCTGTTTACAGTCGGTTCGCAGTCGATTCACCGTGAGTTTTATGAATTCACTGTGAACTAATCATGGAATTGCAGCATGAACTGCAAACTGCGCTCAGACTTGTCACTCTTTCTTATCGCCCTTTGTAAAACAAAATGTGTAAAACAAAGTAGCTAGAACAGACGATCGCCTGCTCTGCACGATTTGACGAGAGCTGAGAGCTTCATTAAAGAGAAGCTAAAAGCACTACACCTGCTGAAATTTGATGAGAATCAGTCGCCGTATCAGGTCAGAGCGATGATACCGGAGAGAGATGGGATAGATATCGCTTCAGGATGTGACAGCTACCGCAAGATGTTACAAAAATTTTCGACACCGTTTCTCGAATGCAACACCGTTTCTCGAATGCAATCAAGACTTAGAAGCAGAATCAGCAATGCGAGCATTGTATTTCTGAGTCTAGAGTCCTTGTGCTTGACTGCTATTTGACCCCTTCATAACTTGAATTTTAATAATCGTAACATTAGTTAACGTGTTTGTCACACCCCTCAAACAATTCGACTTTGTATGGCCCCTTCCTTTGATAAATCCTAGAATACTGGGCGTTCTAGATTTACAAATGCACCCTGAGACACAAAATCAGGGGAATTTTCCCTGAGAAGAATCGAACTTTTGAACGATCGCTTTGTTAACTTTTCTAATGCTCAGCCTTACTCTACCGCGAAGAAATTAGAAAAACTCAGAAAAGAGTATTAAGACTTTCCCTGGTTCCGGCTGCCAGCGTCACAATGACTAGAGACTCCTGGTAGAGGTCAGTTCCCCCGATTGTTGCTACAAGATCTCTGCTAGAGATTCGTGCCGAGACTCTCGCCCAAAATCGACGGAGCCTGGTTGAACTATGAAGCCAATTCGCATTTTTAATGTTTCCCCTTCTCTGCCTACCAAGCTAGAACCCCTACGCCAGCTTGCCTACAATCTGCATTGGGATTGGAATGCTGAGACTGCAAATTTATTTCGACGGCTCGATCGCGAGCTATGGGAATCCAGCCGTTACAATCCCATTTTGCTGCTGGGAACCATCAGCCAGGAACGCCTGCGAGAGGCAGCAGAGGATGAAGGGTTTCTGGCGCAAATGCACCGAGCAGCCCGCCAACTTGAGGAGTATTTAACCGAGCGCACCTGGTATCGCAAGCACCGCAATATTAAAGGCAACAATAGCGGCAGCACAGCCGAGGGTCTGGCCGAACCTCCAACGAGTGCCTCGACGTCTCAAGATTGCTACGCCTACTTTTCAGCAGAGTTTGGCTTAACCGTCGCTCTGCCCATTTACTCGGGTGGCTTAGGAGTTCTGGCAGGCGATCACCTCAAATCTGCAAGCGATCTAGGGCTGCCGCTAGTCGGCGTGGGTTTGCTGTATCAGCAGGGCTATTTCGCCCAATACCTGAACGCAGATGGCTGGCAGCAGGAACGTTACCCACTCAATGACTTTTATAATATGCCGCTGCACCTGGAGCGCAATCCAGATGGCTCAGAGCTGCGAATTGCTGTGGAATATCCGGGTCGAACCGTTTATGCCCGGGTCTGGCGAGTGCAGGTGGGAACGGTTCCGCTCTATTTAATGGATACCAACATTGAGCCAAACAACACCTACGACCAGAATATTACCGACCAGCTCTACGGCGGAGACCTCGATCTAAGAATTCATCAAGAAATCATGCTTGGCATTGGCGGCGTGCGAATGCTGCGAGCATTGGGGCTCCAACCCACGGCATACCACATGAACGAAGGGCATTCTGCGTTTATGGCACTGGAGCGAATCCGCATTTTGATTGAAGAAGAAGGGCTAACCTTTAGAGAAGCAAAGCAGGTGGCGCAGTCCAGCCAGATTTTTACGACTCATACGCCTGTCCCGGCCGGCATCGATTTGTTTCCGCCTGACAAGGTGTTGTACTACCTGGGGTACTACGCTGAGAAATTCAGACTTTCCAGAGAAGAGTTTCTGTCGCTGGGGCGCGAAAACACTGGGGATTTGTCTTCGCCGTTTAGTATGGCAGTGCTGGCAATTCAGACGGCAACTTTTGTGAATGGGGTGAGTCAGCTTCACGGCGAAGTGTCGCGGTCGATGTTCGGCAAACTCTGGTCTACACTGCCCACCGACGAAGTGCCTATTACCTCTATTACCAACGGCGTTCATGCCCGAAGCTGTGTTGCGCCTGCGAATCAGGATCTATACGATCGCTATTTGGGTCCAAGCTGGTCGAGTGCCCCGGCGGATCATCCCCTATGGGGGCGGGTTTATTCCATTCCCGACGAGGAGTTGTGGCGCAACCATGAACGCTGCCGATCGGAAATGATCGTCTTTGTGCGGGAACGTTTGCAGCACAGCCTGCGCGATCGCGGTGCTTCTCCGACTGAGCTTGCTGCTGCTCAAGATGTGCTTGACCCCTCGGTACTGACAATTGGGTTTGCCCGCCGCTTTGCCACCTACAAACGCGCCACCCTGTTCCTGCGCAATGTGGAGCGAATTAAGCGCATTCTGCTGGGGGCAAATGCCGATCGCACCAAAGGAGATCCAATCCAGAAGCGATCGGTTCAGTTTGTGATTGCGGGCAAGGCGCACCCGAAAGACAGCCCAGGGAAAGAGCTAATTCGGCAAGTCACGCACTTCATTCGTGAACAGGGAATGCAGCACAATATTGTTTTTGTGCCTAACTACGATGTTCATGTAGCCCGGCTAATGGTAGCTGGCTGCGATGTCTGGCTAAATACGCCCCGCCGTCCCAGAGAAGCATCGGGAACCAGCGGCATGAAAGCCGCGATGAACGGACTGCCAAACTTGAGCGTGCTGGATGGCTGGTGGGCCGAAGCAGACTACGTGCGAACGGGCTGGGCGATCGGTCACGGCGAAGACTACGACGACTTGGAATACCAGGATGAAGTCGAGGCAAATGCCCTGTATGACCTTTTAGAACAGGAGGTCGTGCCCCTATTTTACGATCGCGATGATGAAGGACTGCCGCATGGCTGGATTGCCAAAATGAAGGACGCGATTCGGATCAACTGTCCTCATTTCAACACTGCACGGATGGTTGGTGAATATGCCACACGCGCTTACTTCCCTGCCAGCGATCGCTATCGCATTATGATGGCTGACCGCTATGCCCCTGCCAAAGAACTGGCGCACTGGAAAAGCCATCTGTTTGAACACTGGTATGACATCAAGATCGAACAGGTGGATGTGTCTGAACCCGCAAACGTTAAAGTGGGTCAGGCGATCGGTGTAAAAGCCAGACTCAGCTTAGGGGTACTTACACCTCAAGATGTGCGGGTGGAACTGTATCAAGGAGCTGTAAATGCCAATGGTGATATCGAACGGGGTTCCCCAGTCGTGATGGAGTACCAGGGCACAGATCCACAGCATCCCCATATCAGCATCTACATGGTTGACATTGCATACCAGAATAGCGGTCTACAAGGGTTCTCGCTGCGTGTCATGCCGCAACATGAAAACCTCAGCAGTCCTTATGAAGCAGGACTAACGCTATCGAGTTAGGCGGTTACCTCAGCAGGGTTGAGGCTCTACAACGCCCTCTATCATTTCTAATCCGTTGCCTGACCTGTTCCCTAATCCTGAGGACTTTCAAGCCCTAAAGAAGGCTGGTTTCCTCGGAATTAGGGACGGTGGTATGTGCCTTAAAAGGTCACAAGTTAGGGACGCCAATTCCCAATGGTGATGTTACAGATTCCCGCAGAACGGGTTCGACCAGAAGTAAGGTGGAAAAATTTATCGTTCAGAAACAATTCGAGAGTTAAGTCCGGCATTGCTGAATGGAAATCAGATTCTCGGATAGGGGGTTCTGCGCTAGGGGTAGTTTGCAAGCCACTCTTACAGAATTCATCCCTCGGATCAGCAATGCCTTAAGTTCTTCTGTAATTTTCCCAGAAAAGAATAGTAGGATGATGTTCCATTTTTTCGCGAAAATGAAAAATTTCCTGCCGTTTGTAATGAGGATTTAGGAGGCCAAACCCTCTCAAGCCAATCATTCCAGACTCCTTAAACCATGTTCGTTATCCCTTTTCAGATTCTCTGGAGTGTCATAGGTTGTCGATGCTCGTTTATGCTCGCGATCGCTAAAAATTTCAGGCTGATCTACAACTAAAGTCTTGCTTGCTTATTTTTAATTGTCTCCCCAACGAAAGGTGATTTAGATTGAAAAATCCTTAATGTTAAAGAATAAATACGGCACACAACAAACACTAAGGAGACTTCACGAAATGCCTTTAATGAAACTCGAGGATTTCTATCCTGATCATCAAGAATTCTCTTCTGAAATGGGTTCTAGCCTTGATGATGTTAAGTCCTATGATGTCTATGCTCAAGGCGATGATAAGGTTGGCTCTGTGCATGACATTTTAGTGGATGATCAAACAGGTGAGTTCCGCTACTTTGTGGTTGACAGTGGATTTTGGATTTTCGGTAAGAAAGTGCTGCTGCCTGTTGGTATGGCAAGCATTGATTCTACCTCCCAGCGTATCTATGCAACCAATCTGACTCGCGAGCAGGTTGAAGCTTTACCTAAGTTCAACGACCTGGAAAAAACTGACTACGACTACGAAGAAGAAGTGCGTGGCGTTTATCGTCCGTCCATGGGTACTACGACTGCTGCAACCACAATGGGTACGGCATCAACGGCTGGCATGATGACTTCTGACATGACGGCAATGGATACGATCGATACGCCTGTCACCGCTGACACCACCTACGATCGCAACAGCTACACCTACGATCGTGACGCTGCTATGTATGGCATGAACGATCGCGACCACCAAACTCTGAAGCTGTATCAGGAACGCCTGATTGCTAACAAGCACCGCCAGAAGACGGGTGAAGTAGCGATCGGTAAAACAGTTGAAACTGAAACCGCGCATGTTGCAGTCCCCATCGAGAGAGAGCGGGTTGTCATCGAGCGCACCGCTGCTGGCCAGGTGGTGGCTGGCGACACGAGTGATGCCTTCCATGATGACGCTGTGCGGATGGAAGTCTACGAAGAAACGCCCGACATTCGCAAAGAAACCGTCCTGCGCGAGGAAGTAACGGTACGGAAGGAAATCGATCGCGATACCGTGGTTGCAGATGAAACTCTGCGCCGTGAAGAACTCAACATCGACAAAGACGGCAACCCGATCGTCAACAATCCGAACCTGTAATTAGGGTTGTTCTACCGGGATTCGTTGATCTAATTCCCTAAATCCGAATGCAAAAACTCATAGGTCAGGTAATTTTTGCGCCTGCCTGTGAGTTTTTATTGTTGAAGTTATGCTGATAATTAATCCGGCTCGATTGCTTATCATTGCTGACGTACGGGGCGCATTGAACAGCTAGAACGGTAATACAAGGAAGTCAAGTCGGAGAATCAATTGCTCAAGGAGCCGTTGCAGCCCAATAGCAAGAACTCATCTAAGCCCCCGTTTCAAGATCGAGGCAAAGGCTTTAAGGCAAAAGGCAAGCAGCAGGGGAAAAAGAATCCAGGGAAGCGGGGCACGAGGGACATAAGCGATCGTTGTATTCAATCAGCAATGCCCGAATTCTTACCCCTCAGGAAGGATATTTTTCACAATTAGCAGGCAGTTGCGCTGATCTTCTGTTCGCCAATAAGCCAGCCCATCAGCAATTTTTTCCATCAGCCGTAAACCGCGCCCTCCTTCAGCCTGCTCTGGAACCAAAGGAGCTTTCTGGAGGAAATTCTCCAGGTCAAATTCGGCTCCATAATCCCAGATGCGGATTTCGAGTGTGGTTCTATTGAACGTCACCTCGATTTCGATCGGCGTATCAGCGGGCTTGCTGCAATGGGCATATCGCACAGCATTGGTGAAGGCTTCTGCGAGCGCAATCTGGCACTGAAGCCAAATCGTACGAGGCAGAACCGGGCAAGCAAGCTGCTCAAACCAGGAAAGCACCTGCCCTAGAGAGTTTAGATCAGTTTTAACTTGGGTACGAACTTGCAGGGTATGAAGTTGAGCTAGTAGATTCACGAACGTAGACTCGCAGGTCAAGCATCAGAACTACATTAATGGGCGAAGTTTTGATATCCGTTCACTCTTTAACTTATTGTATTGCAGCTACAGCAGTCCTTTATAAGCTTGTCGGTTGAAATCACCTTCCGCTCGTTAACTCCAGCACCCTCATGTCAATTTGTAATGAAACGTCCTGCAACCATCGACGGTACTCAATAGTTGGCAGGACAACTCAGGATTCCAATGTTATTAGTTGAGGTTACTTTCAGGCCATTTTGTAGAATTAGTCAGCCAGTGTAAGCGTCAGGAATAAGCTCTTCAGAAGTTGCTCGACTTCGCCCACCCTTGATAATAAGGCGTTTTTACAGGCTGGAGTTTCTTTTGCAGAATTCGGGGAAGGGTGATGAACCAGATTAAAGTTGCTATCAACAAGACAAGCCAGGAAGTAACGTCTGTTTTTGAAGTTGTCGTGTCTTTGCAGAAGGCGTGAAACAGAATGCTGAAGGTAGCCGTGGCTCCAAATAAGTAGAAAACCATAGGTGACAACAGAATAAACTATGGGAGAAAAATTTGAAGAAGGGGAAATCTAATCAGCGAATTTGGACACAGGCGAATTTAAGAGCGAATCGATAAAAAAGGAATGTACCTTAATCAAATCATAGGAATACAAGGAGCGCGTGGCGGCAAATACGGAATTTCAGGATTAAATCCTTTGTTGTCATCTTCTCGAACCTACCGTATTCCTACTGAAGCAATAAGTTGGGAATATGACATTAGTGCACTAGCTCTTTTCGGCTTGTCACTTCAGAAGTTGTCTTGACTCGCCGCAATAGCCGCAATGATTTACTGGCAAACGTGTTGTCCGTCCTTATCGGGTAGATCCTGAGCAAGGTTAACGTTCAATCGCCCAACAAAAACTCCCAGATCAAAGCCTGGGAGTCATCTGTTCATTCAATGAATTCAATTCAAACCTGCCGAGTCAAAAGCCCGATGCGAAGCAGTTTCCCTTCTGGGGTAACGCCCTACTAGTTTGCAGCGACCTTCGACATCTTGGCTTCTACGCCCATCAGACGCTCGTAGGTTGCGCGCATCTTCAAACCTGTCAACACCTGGAATAAGCCTGTGCCGTTGCTCGAGCCAGGATACTCTTTGTGTTGAAGCAGCAGTTCGGTCATCTCGCCGTAGTATTTGGTCGAGGTGTTGCTCAGGTGTCCTTCGATGTAGATCACTTCTTCGAGGCGATCGAGCTGTCCATCGAGTTCTAGTACTGAGACGCTGTGACCGTAGTACTCGTCGGGACCATAGTGCATCTTAATGCCGGGGTAAGAGCAGGTCAGCTTGCGACCGCAGGGAATCCAGTCGATCGTCGAACCTTCGTCAAACAGGTAAACGGGTTCAAAGCCTTCCACGCCATCCTTTTGAATCAGCCGCACCCGCAGCACATTACGCTCGGTGTCATTTGGGATGAGCTGAGTCGGCAGGACTTGAATTACCACATCGGCATACTGCTTTTGGGGGTTAATATATGCCTCGAAATCAGGACGGCGGGAGTTGATGGCAGCTAGCACGTCGTCGTAGGTGTGACCCCGCTCCGCCATGTCACGCTGAATCTTCCAGGCAATCTTCACTTCGTCGTCGATGTCAAGGTAGACGCTGAAGTCGAGCAGGGCACGGACGCGCTCATCGTACATCGGGTGCAAGCCTTCGATCACGACGATCGGGGTAGGCTTGATCAGTTCCGGCGGATCGATCATGCCTGTCTCGTGGTTGTAGATCGGCTTCATGATTTCCTGACCGTTCTTCAGAGCGGCCACCTGCTCCGCCATTAGGTCAAAGTTATTAGCGGCGGGATTCAGTGCGGTGACGCCGTGGTCTTTGCGCTGCTTGCGATCCAGACTGTGGTAATCGTCAAGGCAGATCACGGTAATCAGTTCTTCGCCAAACAAATCTGCCAGGCGACGGAGAAAGGTTGACTTGCCGCAGCCGGAATCTCCGGCAACGCCGATGAGAACCACACGGTCTGGCTTACTGGTCATAGGTTTCCTCTAGGCAACAAGAACGGTTTTCACTCGATAGATTTTGATCTGAACTTTGCGATCTGACCTTTCTGATCCGAATTTTGCTGATCCGAACACAGATTTATAAAGTTAGATCTCGAACGGATGACTCTCTCCGCCTTTTGCACGGCAAGCATCGCTTAAACTATCAAACCATTAAGGTGAACCCAGATCTACTACTAGATCTAATGGGGAACGCTCAAAGTTTGAATTGTCTGGATTCGCGATTTGCTGCATCAGGACAGTGAACCGGAGAGGTGGCTGTACTAAAAGCATAGAGAGAAAGCAATTTCTTCCTTTGCTTCATGCCCAGCAAGTTTACATTCAGCTAGAATCGCCTCAGTTTGGAGATCAAACCAGGCAAGTCCGACTAAGTATTTATACTTCTAATATTGGAATGTTATCAAAATGTGATCCCCGGTTCAAGGGCAATTCAAGATGATTTTTAAGAAGAAGCGATTTGGAGACAAAGCAGGCAAAACTTCAAACTTTCGATAGATTTCCGACCCTTAAGCCATTATCGAACCTGAAATTAGTAGAAATCGTTCGGATAGGACAGTCTGACTCTGCCGAAGCCGGTATGCTAGGGCTGGAGCAGAGTAGGAATTCCTATCCTGCCCGTTTTTGTATCTCAAGTCTGTATCAGAGGACTGCTTGGCAATGTTACGCTAATACCTAATCATTGGCGACTCCTTGGGTTTGTGCCGCATGGAGTTGACTTGTGGTGGCACCAGCGTTGAACGATCTACTGAGCCGACTATTAGGCTGATAGGTCGATCGTGCTGAATAATGAGGGTTAGGAGAATAGTTGATTAGCAATGTACAATCCAAGCGCAGTGGGTGGTGCTTCCAACACGCAGTACGGTAACCGCCTGTTTATTTACGAAGTCGAAGGGCTACGCCAGAACGAAGAAACTGACAAAATGGATTATCCGATTCGGAAGAGCGGCAGTGTGTTTATCACTGTCCCTTATTCGCGGATGAACCAGGAAATGCAGCGGATCACGCGCATGGGTGGCAGAATTGTCAGCATCCGCCCTGTCACCGCTGAAGGTGGAGTTAACGGCAAAGCGTCCTCTGAAGCAGCAAAGACCGAGCCTATAACCGTTCAGTCAGCAGAAGAGAGCAAGCCAATGACTCAGGCACCGTCATCTCAGCCGAAAGCTCAGCCTAAAGAAAGGGCAGCAAAGCCCGATGTTCCCGTGAACATCTATCGTCCGAATAACCCCTATATCGGCAAGTGCATCTCCAACGAGGAACTTGTGGGTGAAGGCGGCATCGGTACCGTTAAGCACATCAAGTTTGATATTTCTGGTGGAGACCTCAAATACATTGAAGGTCAAAGTATCGGCATTATCCCCGAAGGAACCGACGATAGAGGAAAGCCGCACAAGCTGAGACTTTATTCGATCGCCTCAACCCGTCACGGCGACGACGTAGACGACAAGACCGTTTCTCTTTGCGTGCGTCAGCTTGAATACAAGCACCCTGAATCGGGCGAAACCGTGTACGGTGTTTGCTCGACTTTCCTGAAAAATCTGAACCCTGGCGATGATGTGAAGATCACAGGCCCGGTGGGTAAGGAGATGCTGCTGCCCGCTGACCCCGAAGCCAACGTCATTATGATGGCAACCGGAACCGGGATTGCGCCGATGCGGGCATACCTGTGGCGGATGTTTAAGGACAACGAGCGGGCAGTCAACACCGACTACCAGTTTAAGGGATTTGCCTGGCTGATTTTTGGGATTCCTACTACGCCCAACATTCTTTATAAAGAAGAGTTGGACGAACTGCAAGCCAAGTTTCCTGATAACTTCCGCGTTACCTACGCCATCAGTCGCGAGCAGAAGAACTCAGAAGGCGGCAGAATGTACATTCAGCACCGTGTTGGAGAACACGCCGATGAGCTGTGGAACCTGGTGAAGCAGGAAAAAACCCACACTTACATCTGTGGTCTGAAGGGCATGGAAGACGGGATTGATGCTGCTATGGCGGGAGCCTGCGCGAAGGAAGGCATCACTTGGAAAGAGTATCAGCGATCGATCAAAGAACGCTGGCACGTTGAAACCTACTAACCAGAGCTAACTTGTTCTAAATCAAAAGAAAGCCGGGAGACAGCCTTCCGGTTTTTTTAATGAGTAATTGGTCTCTAAAGCTCAGAGTTCAAAATTACGATGTGGAAGCGGGAGTCGATCGCAATTCTCTGCTGTCGCTGCAGCTCGCCTAGCAGGCGTGTGATTGTAACTCGACTGGTACAACAGGCACTGGCAATTTCTTCGTGGGTCAGCCGCAGCTTTAACCGCACTCCGCCTGCAATCGGTTCTCCGATCTCTTGTTTAAGCAGCCGCAGCAAGAGATAGAGTCGTTGGCGAACGCGCCGCTGTCCGGCGATCGAGAGCAGTGATTCCATCTGCTGAAATCGATCGTTGAGCTTGGGCAGAATCAGCCGCGCCAAGTGGGGATAGGTTTTCACTTCTGCGGTCGAGAACTGGAGAAGCTGCACATCGGTCATAGCAGTCGCCTGATAAACGGGCAAAAAGGATGAGCCAGAGCCAAAAGGCATCAGAGACCCAATCAACCCCAGCAGCACCTCTTCGTTTTCTTCAGTCAGGGTATGCAGCTTGACTAGTCCTTCATGCACGAGCCACAGGTTTTGAGGAGTGAGCGGGATCGCTTCGCCTTTGCTATAGCGAAGAATGGGGCGATCGATTGTCAGCTCACGATCGTCCTCGTTCGCAAAGTTCTCTTGCTGGGGAAAAGAAGATTTGATCCAGGCTTCGTTTGCCTCGCGCAAAATCCAGTGCAGGCTGCTCTGTTCTTGCTGGACATGGGCGGCAGCAGAAACGGTCAGTGTTAGGTGGATGGGAGTCAAGCTTTGGGGCTGAAACCAGCATGACCAGGTGTAGGGGCGATTTTCTTGAGCGACACGCAGCATTTCTGTGCGAAATAGCATCCGCTGTTCTGGCGGCACAAAAGTTACCAGCGGTTTCCCGATTAGCATAGACTGGGGCAGGTTGAATAGCCCAGCGGCGATCGGATTTGCCTCCTGGATTTTTCCCTCCAGGGTGGTCGTGAGATACGCTTCAGGAATGTGATTAATTAGATTTTGATAATAGCGATGCTGCACCGATGCGTCCTGCAACATTTGTGCAATGTGGTCGCTTTGTTGGCTCAGTTCCTCGTTTGCAACTTGTAGCTCTTCAGCCGCAATTCCCAGATCCTTCCAGACTGAATCAACAGCTTCTGTTGAAAGAGCCGTAGGTTGGTCAAGATTTGCATAAAGTTTCTCTAAACGGCTATGTAATGCACCGAGTTGTCTTCCGAACGATTCTGAAGAATTCATAAGGTAAATCTCAAATTCGATTTTTAAACGGGAAGAAAACCAGTTCTTTCAACTTACCTTAGCAAGTTTGGATTTGGCATAGAAAAACACCTCTTTGTTCCACTCAAACTTATTAAATAATTTCGCCCTAGCCCTTGCCTGGCAATCGCTCCATGGATTGGTAATTAATTGATTAAGAGCAAATGTATTGTATGTACAGCCGTGCTTTATATAGATCCTTTCTTTAGAGATACGTTCAATTTTAAGATTGAGTATTTTTAGGGTCAGCAGCAGAAGTCAGGCAGAAGATATCCATCACCCTCTACTGAATCAGAAAGACTAGCAATAACGATCGCCCCGTTCAAAGTTAAGTTAAAAGTAATTGCCTAAGCAGATGTTTGAGCATCGTTCGAGCAGGATGTCGCGATTTCCCATGCAGCGCTGATAAAACTGTTCACGAGTAAGCTGGGCGATCGGTGATAAATCCAGGACGGTACTTATCGAGGCATTCCTTGACTGTGTTTCTTGCTTTCAGCGTATCTTAACTGAGCTTTGATCAGGGCGATTTTAGGAAATTCGATCGCTGATTCAATTACAAGCTGATGGCTACAATTTGTAACTTTTAACACCAAGAAAATCTTTGCTTCTTAAGATTGAGAGGCTTTTGATGTACGGTTCAAACGGGTATGACAGAACGCTACAGCCAGCAACAGATTCAAGCATTCACGCAAGCCGTTTTAGAGGACGGGTTTTGCATTCTCCGCAATCACTTCTCGTCAGATACCCTTCAGACATGGCAGGAAGCTTTTACGCCGCTGCTCACAGAACATATCGATCGCGAAGGCAACCTGAAAAATCGAGGGACATCCCGCTACTACGTGACGCTGCCCTTTATGGCTCCGTTTGCCGACCCAGCAATTTATGAAGACGACGATGTTCTGGCGATCGTTGCCAGGTTAGTGGGTGAAGATGCTGTGATGTGTCAGCTTGCAACGGATACGCCGCTTTTGGGGTCAGAGTATCAAGCCATTCACCGGGACGCGCCCCCCCTATTCCCAGAGATTGAGCAAGAGACTCCTCCATTTCAGCTTGCCGTGAATTTTCCGCTTGTAGATGTGACGCCGGAAAATGGACCGTTTGAAGTGGCACGCAGAACGCACCGGGTCACGAAAGAAGAGGGACTTCGTCTACTGGAAGCAGGAGCCGTGCAGCTCGAACCCATTACCCTAAAGATGGGTGATGTCATGATCCGAGATGTGCGTGGACTGCACCGGGGAACGCCCAACCACACTGATACCCCTCGCCCGATGGCAGTGATTGGCTATAGCCGACGCTGGCTATTTCGCCCAGAAGTGTCGATTCAGATTCCCCGTGAGGAGTGGCATAAGCTGTCCGATCGCGCCCGTCATCTGCTGCGGTTTAACCCGGTAGTGGCATCTCTAGAAGACCGATCTGCCGCTGAGGTTTACCAGGCATACGCTTATTAGGGAGTTCACTATTAGGGGGTTCATTCTGCAAGTTCCTCAGTTTAGTTCGATCGCCCCATGAGAAAACTGCTTTGCATCGCATTTCTAATCAGACTGCGATAAGGCTGCCAGATTTGCACGCTCTGACCGTTTGCCATGAAAAACTGCCCATTGGGACTAAATTGGAACTGGGCGACTTCATGAATCTGCTTGAGCGGATGCCCAGTTGCGACTTCCCAGAGCGTTATGCCCTGCTGAGGAATGGGTTCGCTTTGAATCAACGGCAGCAGCAGCGTGCTGGTCGCAAGGACTTTCCCATCTGGACTAAAAGACACCTCTGCCAAATTGTTCGGCATCACGGGGTGTCCCGCCGACTGTACTAAATCAAGACTCTGCACTGACTGATAGGTTTGCAGGTTCCAGAGATGGGCATTCTTGGCGTCCGTGCTGGCAAGCAGTGTGCCATCTGGGCTGAAGGCGAGATGCTGAATATCTTCTGTATGGCTACTCAGCGTTTTCATCCGTGCTCCGGTAGCGGCATTCCAGAGCTTAACAGAGCGATCGCGATCCGCCGTTGCCAAAATTTGTCCATCAGGGCTGAAGGTAATCGGGAGTCCAGGGGGTCGATCGGCTGCCTGAGTAGCTGCCTGAGTAAAGGTGCGAATGATCTGTCCGGTTTGAGCGTTCCCGAGGTGCAGCGTGTTGCGATGTGTTGCCGTTGCCAGCCGTTGACCGTCCGGGCTGATCAGTACAGTATGGGCAATGCCGTCTGAGGAATTAAGGCGAATCGTGCGGAGGAGTTGACCTGTTTTCAGATTCCAGAGCTTGATTGTCTGGTCGGCACTGGCACTGACAAGCAACTGACCGTCTTTGCTAATGGCGATCGCCCTCACCGCATATTGGTGTCCGGTAAACCTCCGCACTGCTTCTCCTTTATCTGTTGTCCAGAGACGCACTGTACCGTTTGAGAGTCCGGCGGCAATCAGGCGACTGTCTGGGGTAAATGCGATCGCATTGGCAACATCTCCCACAATTCGATTGGCTTCAGTCGGCGGTTCCTGAGCCTGCCCTGTAAAGGAGAAAGATTCAGTCGCCTGTCCCCGTAGCAGGGTAACAATCCGATTGCCGCGCTGGGCGTTCCAGATTGCCAGCGTACTGTTGTTCCGGTTCTGGTTCGGGTTTCCGCCACACGATCGCTCATAGCTGTAGCTGCTGATCGCTAGAATGGTGCTATCGGGGCTGATTGCCTCTGCCAGTTCATTGACCGGACAAGAATTATTTGGATTACTGTTGGCGTAAAGCGTCCTCAGATCGATCGAATAGGCAAGGCTTGCCTGCTGCCAGGAGCCCGCTCTTGATAAAGGAGATTCCAGGGCGGTGGTAAGCCAGTTGAAGAGGACGGGCAAATAGCGATTAAAGCGTTCCCCTTGAAGATATATCGCATCAATCATGCAGCTTCCACAGCTTTGAGCATTCAGCATGGCATCAATTCGCTCCCAGTCAATGCCTGCCCAGGGTAGATGACCTGCGGGAGCTTCCTTTGAGTAATTTAGCTCTGGTTCTGTGAGCCAGTCGGGTGAGACGAAGTTTTCTGGGTTGGGGGTCGGGCGAGTCCAGCCGACTCGATCGCCAAAGGCCTTAGCAGCCGTGTCGGTATTGTTAGGATGCTGGGATTGGGCTTCCTCCCAAATTCGCCGCTGAACGCTGAACCCAAACCGCCCGTTGCTGGCTTCTATCCAGAGGCGATCGAGGGTTTGCAGAATTTCAGGCGGAATATTGCTGGCAAGCGGTGAACTGAAGACATCTCCGTTGGGATGCACCCATGTCTGGAGAATACGGCGAGTTTCAGCATCCGCAGCCTGCCAGTTTTGAGACCGAAGCTGCGATCGAAGGGTGCTGAAGTCTACCGGAGCAGATTGAGTTAGATAGGAGAGCGGTGGAGTTTGAGCAAGCGTTTGAGCAAGAGAAATCTGTATTGACGGGGTGCTGAAGCGACCAAGACTGGAAACCAGAGTTGTACCAAACAAAAGGAAAGCAAAGAGGGATCGATTCATGAGGCTGTTCTAGAGCTAAACCTGAAGACAAGCTGGAATGAGTGCAAGTTAGTGGAACGGATGAATATACGACTACTGCTGATCTGACTTCTACATTGCCTCTTAAATTCCCAATACTGGTAGATTCCCAATACTGGTAGATTCCTAATACCGGGGGACTTTGAAACCTGAACGTTAATTAACTCTTCCCAAAATTGGGAGGCGAGAAGAGTGAATTATTTTCAGTAATACTGGTTTCCAGTAATACCGAAACTTAGACGATTTAAAGGAATTGCTGAGCAGCAGGATAGTTCCAGCTTTGGGGCACAATAGAAGTTTGTTTAGGAGTTGGTTTGCCTTCAGCCTGTCTGTCACCTATAGGAGGATGTGTTTCTGCGTCTACAACACCACACTTTTAAGTCACAACACTTTACAATGGCTTATGTTGCCGTAAATGTGGAAAAGGGTTTCTTAATTTCTTCAGTCACGAAATTCTCCCCGCAGTCGTTAACAAGCAACGGTGTCCCTGGATAACGCTTGCAGGCAATCATCGATCCCAACCCTGATCAACCTAAAATCCTGATCAACGGTTCGTCAAATTTTCAATCTAGAAAACACACGCACACAATGAAAGACCTCACTCGTTACCGCAATATCGGCATCTTCGCTCACGTTGATGCGGGGAAGACGACTACAACTGAAAGAATCCTGAAACTAACTGGCAAAATCCACAAGATCGGTGAGGTTCACGAAGGCGCAGCCACGACGGACTTCATGGAACAGGAGCAGGAGCGGGGGATTACGATTCAATCTGCTGCTACAAGCTGCTTCTGGAACGATCACCAGCTCAACATTATTGACACTCCCGGGCACGTAGACTTCACGATCGAGGTTTACCGCTCCCTGAAAGTGCTGGACGGCGGCGTCGGCGTATTCTGCGGCTCGGGCGGCGTAGAACCCCAGTCTGAAACCAACTGGCGATATGCCAACGAGTCCAAAGTGTCGCGGATTATCTACGTCAACAAGCTCGATCGCACGGGCGCAGATTTCTATCGCGTGGTGAAGCAGGTAGAGCAGATCCTCGGCGCGAAGCCGCTGGTGATGACCCTGCCGATCGGTCGCGAAGACGAGTTCAAAGGCGTGATTGACCTGCTGAACCGCAAAGCCTGGATCTGGGATGAGTCTGGCGACCCCATGAACTACCGGATTGAACCCGTTCCTGCCGATATGGTGGATCAGGTCGAGTCCTACCGCGAACAGCTGATCGAAACCGCCGTTGAGCAAGATGACGATGTGCTGGAGCAGTACCTCGAAGGTAACGAGCCGGACATCGATACACTGAAGCAGTGCATCCGCACGGGCACGATCAAGATGGCGTTCTTCCCGACCTTCTGCGGTTCGTCCTTTAAGAACAAGGGTGTACAGCTCGTGCTGGATGGTGTGGTGGACTACCTGCCCAACCCGACTGAAGTCAATCCCCAGCCGGAAATGGATCTGGAAGGCAACGAAACGGGTACATTTGCGACTGTTGATGCCACGAAGCCGCTACGCGCACTGGCGTTCAAGATCATGGACGATCGCTACGGCGCACTCACCTTTACCCGCCTCTATTCCGGTACGCTGTCGAAGGGCGATACGATCCTCAACACGGCAACGGGCAAAACCGAGCGGGTCAGCCGTTTGGTGGAAATGCATGCAAACTCACGTGAAGAGATCGATTCGGCACAGGCAGGCGATATTGTGGCGATCGTGGGCATGAAGAATGTCCAGACCGGACACACGCTTTGCGATCCGAAGAACCCGGCAACCCTGGAACCGATGGTCTTCCCGGAACCCGTGATCTCGATCGCTGTTAAGCCGAAAGCGAAGGGCGGTGAAGAGAAGATGGTCGCAGCTCTGACCAAGATGGTGCAGGAAGACCCCTCGTTCCACATGATGACCGACGAGGAAAGCGGCGAAACGATTCTGAAGGGCATGGGCGAACTTCACCTGGACATTAAGGTGGACATCCTCAAGCGCACCTATGGCGTGGAAGTCGAAGTGGGCAAGCCTCAAGTGGCTTACCGCGAATCGATTACCCGTCGCACCGAAGATACCTACACCCACAAAAAGCAGTCGGGTGGTTCGGGTCAATACGCGAAGATTACTTATGCGATCGAACCCGGCGAGCCTACTACGGGCTTTGTGTTTGAGTCAAAAGTGACGGGCGGCAGCGTTCCCCGTGAATTCTGGCCCGCTGTGCAAAAGGGCTTCGAGAGCAGCATCGACAGAGGTGTGCTGGCAGGCTTCCCCTGCATGGATCTGAAGTTCACCCTAATTGAAGGCGGCTTCCACCCGGTTGACTCTTCGGCGATCGCGTTTGAGATTGCGGCAAAAGCAGCTTATCGTCAGACGATGCCGAAAGCAGGTCCGCAGTTGCTAGAGCCGATCATGAATGTAGATGTGTTCACGCCAGATAACTACATGGGTGATGTGATTGGTGACCTCAACCGTCGTCGCGGCATGATGAAGTCTCAGGAAACGGGTGTTACCGGAGCGCGGATTAAGGCAGATGTACCGCTGAGCGAAATGTTTGGCTACATCGGCGACCTGCGTACCATGACTTCCGGCCGGGGACAGTTCTCAATGTCGTTCTCGCACTACGCGCCCTGCCCGAATAACATTGCTGAAGCTGTGATCAAGGAAGCGAAAGAGCGTCAAGCTGCTTAATCGCTTGAATTGCTTCTCCGATCGCTAATCAGCATGAATTAAATTAGCGAAAGCATTCCCGGTTGTCATCAGGCGATCGGGAATTTTTTTAAGGAGTTGGGATACGAAGAACCGTCCCTATTAAAGTCTGCTGTGTAGACACCAGTTGATTCCGTCTGAGCAGAAATAGGGAAATAGAGGGCACCCAGTGAAGTGATACCCAGTGAAGTGATTAAATTAGTGGAAATTGTTTAGAGGCTGAAATTCTGCTCAAAATTCGATCGACTAGTGGGCTGATTGATCACGAGTCCTTCGCCGCCCAGCACTTCGAGCGGCTTCCCTTCTACTGAAAGCCAGACTTTCGCATTGGGATCGATCGCCGTTGCGGTGTAAATTACCTGTCCCAGTCTGCCTTGCATCGAGGTGCTGCCGCCGCCTGATGTAAATTCCTGAGAAAGGTTAACGTGAATGCCATCCTGCTTAGCTTCTAATCCAAGGAGGCGCGTGTTTTGGGGAATAGTAGACGTGAGAGCGGCATCAGGTGAGCCTTTCAACATGGTTTCAAAGGCAGCTTTGAGCGTAGCATCGGGCTGTCCAGTCGTAGGAACAGTGACCGGAGCGGGAGCCAGTTCAATTCGATCGCTGTTCGTTTTCAGCCAGTAAATCTGAACGGTTTGCTGTGCGGGAGCGGTTTGCGGAGAAGGAGAAACGGCGGTTGAGCTCGGGGCGTTTGCTTCTGGGGCGGCTGAGCGCCCATTCCACCAGGCAACACCACCGCCAATGGCTAAACCGATCGCTGCTAAGCCAGCAATGATGACGACCGGGGCACGGCGAGGCGTGGAAGTTCTCGGAGTTGAGGATTGATGGTCTTGCATTACAGGATTCCTCCTGAAAGTTCAGGTGTGGGGTAAGCCACATTCAGGATAACTACGGATTTGATTCCTGGTATTTCGGAAATTAGCGATCGGAAAAATCGAAGCCGGGCTGAAGCTGGACAAAGGCAGCGAGCGTGAGGCGATCGTCTTGGATCTGAAGGTCGAGGATGCGGGCAAAAATGCCGGAGCCCTGCAAGTTGCCTAGGTCGAGCTGCTGACTGATACCGCCCAAAAGCAGGTTCACCAGTTCCGGCGGCACGGCTTCATTGTTGATGCGAATTTCTGGATTGACCAGGCTAAGCTGTTTTCCTGCCAGAATTTGCAGCCCTGTTTCTCCTGTAATTTCAATCCGATTGTTCTGCGGTGGGGTTTGCGCCGTTTTTTCGGCTGGCTGCTCTACTAAACTCACCTGAAACCGCACACGAGTTTCCGCTTCTGGAGAATTACCTGCGATAAACTGCACCTGCGGCTCCACAAAGTCGTATCGCTGAAGCTGCTGTGCTGTGCCGCCCAAAAAATTCAGGCTAAGGTCGCGCAGGGCATCTGTTACGGGTTCCGAGCGCAGCGCAAAATTCAAATCCTCCCGTGTCAGGACAAGCCGCACCCCTGCCTGAATTGGCTGCTTGAGATCGTTTGCGTCGCTCAGATTTAAGGCGATCGGATCGGTTTCGACTTCCAGCGTATCGATGCGAACATCAGCGATCGGAAAAACGCCTCGTCCTGCAATTTGTACCCGATCGGCTCTGCCCTGAAGTAGGCGGTAATTCGGCGTGCTGTCGATCCGAACGGCTAAATCCTCAATGTGGTCAAACTGCTGCCGAATGGCATTTGCAGCGAGGCGATCGGCGACAAACCCAGCCGGAGACAAAACGCCCAGCACCGCAGCCAGCAGAACAGTCAGAAATTCCATATACGCTCATAAATCAACGATTACACTATGTCATAAGTTAAGGGGTTTCAATCAGAGCTATCCATGAGTTTTGTTTCTTCCCGATCGCTGCATTGAAGCATTTACAAAGGGGAGACAACATTATGGAATTCTAAAAAATCTGATGAGAAGCATTTGATAGATCCAGGAATTGTGTTCTGAAATCTTTTTGATAGCAAATTGATAGCAAACGAAAAGGATATTGCCTCCATTACGTTAAGCACTTGTTTCAAAAATTATTGTGATAAATCTGGTTCGGGACACAAAATTCTATCGATAATTATTGTGATGAATCTAGTTCGTGACACATGATTCTATCGATCGACGACAGCGGATCGCAACTGTAAGCCGAAAAAGTACCCGTGTGGGTAAGGTTAAAAGCCAATGCCCCACCCAGAATGAAACTACAGTGACTCCCTAATAACTTAGGAGGCGTTTATGCAGACGATCGTTAAGCAATCTTTCCAGGATGTTCCAATGTTCGAGGACTCGCTCTACCGGAGCTTTATGCCTATGGTAGATGCAGTTCGAGCTGAAGAAAACGATTTTAGTAAGCTATTTCCTTGCCTGCCCTCCTTTGCAGAAGGACAGAATCGGCAAGATGTGCTGCAACGCCTCCGTATCTTGGGAAAGAAGGGCGGACTGATGGATGCACAAGATCCGCTCGTTACAATCACGAACCCACTGGATGGCAATCCAACACGTAATCCAGATAATAAAAACCCAGAGATGACGGTTGGTTTCACCTTCTTGGGGCAATTCCTGGATCATGACATTACCTTTGATCCGCTGCCGCTGACCTCGACCGTGACCAACAGTAAAAACCTGCGATCGCCATTTTTTGATCTGGATAGTGTATATGGACGAGGTCCAGATATAGACAGCATCTTGTACGATCGCTCTCCAGAATTGCAGCGTCCTGCCCCAACCAAGTTCTTGATTGACATGGAAGCTGCGCGTGACCTACCGCGAACTAGCCAGCAACGTGCAATTATTGCTGACCCCCGCAACGATGAAAATGTCATCATTTCTCAGCTCCATCTGGCATTCCTTAAGTTTCATAACCAGGTGATTGATTATGTAGTGGAGCAGAACCCTGCGAATTCCGATCCCAAGCGGATGTTTGAGGAAGCCCGTCGTCTGGTTCGCTGGCACTACCAGTACATCATCGTCAATCAATTTCTGAAGGCGACTCTCGATCCAGTTGTCTATGAGCAGGTCAAGAAGAACGGTCCAACCATCTTCCAGCCTTCTGCCAAACCTAAAATGCCGCGCGAGTTCCAGATTAGCGTCTATCGATTTGGACACAGCCAGATTCGACCAGGCTATAAACCCAACCAAGGGTTCGGTGCACCCATTTTTGACCCTGTGATCGATCCCCAAGATGGTGATCCGAATGATCTGCGCGGCGGTCGGCGGGCACCAAGACGATTTGTAGAGTGGGACATCTTCTTTGACTTTGGTGTTCAAGAAGTTGCGGTGAGAAATGGTCAAGCTGTAGTGCAGCCCAGAGTGAAGCCGAACAAGCGCATTGATCCGTTTATCTCTTCGCCAAGGTTCGATCTGCCTGTGGGTCCAGGTTTGCCTGATCCGGTGGAAGATGTGAGAACGCTTGCAGGTCGCAATCTAGAACGTCATCTGCAACATGGGATTCCATCAGGGCAGGCGATCGCTCAGCAACTGGGGTATACCCCGCTCACGCCAGAAGAACTAGCAGAATTGAGACACCTCAACTTCCATAGAAGTACGCCACTGTGGTACTACATCCTGAAAGAGGCACTGGTTCAACAGGGCGGACAAAGGCTTGGTCAGGTGGGAAGCCGGATCATTGCCGAGGTCTTCTTCGGACTTCTGCTGAGTGACTCGAGCTCCTATTGGAGCCAGAAGCCAACCTGGACTCCTACCCTACCGCGCCGAAATGGAAGGACAGACGGAAACTTTACGATGGTGGATCTCCTCACCTTTGCAAGAGTGGCTTAAGTCGCTTAAGTTCTCTTACGCTCAACTTGCCCATGAATGCGTCCTACTTTCGCAGCCAGTCTCGCAGGAAGTCAGGGCGCATTAATTGCGGTCAACTTCTTCCAGGTTGTGCTGCAAAAACTAGACCTCCTGTATGAATCAGGAGGGATGTGCCAGTTCATAGTTGAGCAGCCCCGTAATCAGGTTTAAACGCAAGCTGAATCGTCTTCTTCAGATGCGGTCGACGGCAGTAGAGACTATCAAAGGACTCACAAAAGGTTTGATGGCAAGTAGGGCAGCGATCGCGTTGATGACCATTGGGCATGTTGCCATGCGTATAGGCTTTGCGATGACTCCACAGAGGGCATTGCATCCCCTGATTTCTGATTAATGAGCTTCTCTACTCTATCAATTCCACATCAGATTGCCGCACTACCGGAACAATCACTTGCAGTTTGATTGATTCATCACACCTGAAAATTAACAAAATCGCATTATTTCTGAGGATGACAAAGTTTTAGCCACACAATAGGGTTATTGATGATTAATGTAGGATATTCAGTATGGAACAATCCTCGTCTCAACCCTTTATTTTAATTTTAGAAGACAATCCAGAGCAAGCTGTTCTGATTCAAAACGTCTTCCGTGAAGGTGCGGTTACCTCTCGAGTCAAAGCGATCGCAGAAAGTACAGAAGCCCTTAATTTTATCCATCGTCGTGGAGAATATACCCAGGCTCAGCGTCCAGATTTAATTTTGCTCAACCTTCGTTTGAAAGGATGCGGTCGAGAAGTTCTGGAGGAATTAAAATCTAATGCAGGCCTAAGACGAATTCCAGTGATCATTTTGACAGACTCCGATGATGAGGAAGACATCTTCGGAAGCTATTTGCTGCAAGGAAATAGCTATGTCATCAATCCCCGAAATGGCGATCAGCTTCACCAAATCGTCCAGCGGATTAAGGAGTTTTGGTTGGGAATTGTTACTTTACCGTTAGAGTAGAACGCTATCCCTGTTAAAACTTTTCTTGAAGGATTCTAATTTTTATTAACTTAAAAGCTGTTTTTTAATTGCTTTAGCTTAAGAAAAATTGGTTTATTTTAATCAAAATAGGCTTTTGTTTTACTTAACAATTCCGACTCAAATTCTACGACTTTTACGTTATGCTGCTAACGTAGAGCAAAAATAAAGATAGTAGTTCTACCTTTTGACTGATTCGTTTGCATTGTTTTCCGTATCCCTTCAGGAAACGTAATAAAAGCCGAACGAGTGAAGAACAAGTGAAGTGAGTTTCGTCAGTCTTTTGTTCATTTTTTAGACGAAGCTGCTGGGATATTGTCGCCTCAACGATTGCTGTTTATAAGGGTGTGCGCTTTGCACAGCTAAGGAACTATCATGACCAATCTTAATTTGGAAACGCAACTCATTAATCTCACCAGTTTAAAACAGCCCGCGATTCATAGTTTGACCGGGGTTCAGCCACATGGCATTTTGCTGATTCTGGAAGAGCCTACGCTGACTGTTTTGCAGGCAAGTACCAATACGACGGCATTGCTGCAACGCTCGCCTGCCTCGCTGCTGGGTAAAACACTGGATGAGATTTTTGATTCGTTTCAGGTCGATCGCTTCCGAGCTGGGTTAGCTGAAGAAAATCTAGATTTTGTTAATCCCACCCGCGTCTGGGTGCGGCGCAACGGCGATGACTATGGTGTGTTTGATGCGGTTTTCCATCGCAGTGCAGATGGTTTTCTGGTGCTAGAGCTGGAGCCAGCATTTACGCAGCAGAACATTCCGTTTCTGAGTTTTTATCATCTTGCAAAGGCATCGATTAATCAGCTTGAAGCTACCTCAAATCTACAGGACTTCTGTCAGGTGATTGTGCGGGAAGTGCGTAACGTGACTGGCTTCGATCGCGTCATGCTCTACAAATTTGACGCAGATGGACATGGTGAAGTCGTTGCCGAAGAGAAAGTAGACGAGATGGAATCTTATCTCGGTCTCCATTTTCCTGAATCGGATATTCCTGTTCCGGCTCGCAAAATGTTTTTGTCAAACTGGATTCGCGTCATTCCCGATGCCCATGCCGAACCGGCTTCGCTTTATCCAGGCAATAATCCAATTACGCAGCAGCCCACCGATCTCACACTGTCCATTCTGCGAAGTCCTTACCAGTGCCATATTGAGTATCTACACCATATGGGCGTAAGTGCATCGCTGACCATCTCGCTGATGAAAGACGACAAACTTTGGGGATTAATTGCCTGCCACCATCGATCGCCCAAATACGTTTCCTATGAGCTGCGAAAAGCCTGCGAATTTTTGGGGCGGGTCATTTTTGCAGAGATTTCCACCCGTGAAGAAACGGCGGATTATCACTATCGGATGCACCTGGCGCACGTACAATCTGTCCTGATCGAATCAATGTCTGAAGCCAACAGTTTTGTGGATGGCTTGATGCAGCCCGAACCAAACTTGCTTGACCTGACAGACGCAAAAGGAGCGGCAATTTGTTTTGGCGGACGCTGGACAACGATCGGGCAAACCCCTTCCGAGGAAGAGCTAAATTATCTCGTTCAATGGCTTGCGAAAAATGTGGATGAAGAAGTGTTCTACACCAGTTCGCTGCCTTTAATCTACTCGGATGCCGAGCGGTTTAAGCACGTGGCAAGCGGACTGCTGGCAATTCCCATCTCGAAGCGGAGCTATGTGCTGTGGTTCCGTCCAGAGGTGATTCAAACAGTGAGCTGGGGCGGTGATCCCAATCATGCCTACGAGCTGCAAGAATCAGGCGATCGGCAGTGGCTTTGTCCTCGTAAGTCGTTTGAACTCTGGAAGGAAACCGTTCGCCTCAACTCGCTGCCCTGGAAACCAGTGGAGATTCAAGCGACCCTGGAACTGCGGAAAGCGATCGTCAATATTGTGCTGCGGCAGGCGGAAGAACTGGCACTTCTGGCACAGGATTTAGAGCGATCGAACGCGGAGCTCAAGAAATTTGCTTATGTCGCGTCTCACGACTTGCAGGAGCCGTTGAACCAGGTCGCGAACTATGTGCAGTTACTTGAGATGCGCTATCACGACCAGCTTGACCAAGATGCCAGCGAGTTTATCGAATTTGCGGTGGAAGGCGTGAGCTTGATGCAAACCCTGATCGACGATGTATTGGCTTACTCAAAGGTCGATCTCAAGGGAATTGAATGGCAATTAACCAATTCTGAAACTGCCCTCAACCATGCGCTGAGCAATCTACGCGGACGGATTGCTGAAACCGAAGCGATCGTGACTCATGACTTAATGCCGCAAATTGTGGCAGACGGAACGCAATTGATGCAGCTCTTCCAGAACCTGATTGCGAACGCGATTAAGTTCAGAAGCAGTGAAGCACCGCGAATTCATGTGGGCGTAGAGCGTCGGGAAGAGGCGTGGCTCTTTTCAGTGCGCGATAACGGAATTGGAATTGACCCGAAATTTAGCGATCGCATCTTTGTCATTTTTCAGCGACTGCACACACGCGATGAATATCCCGGTTCAGGCATGGGGCTAGCAATTTGCAAAAAGATTGCTGAATGCCATCGCGGAACGATTTGGGTTGAGTCTGAACTGGGTCAGGGGGCAACCTTCTATTTCACCATTCCGGTAGGAGAGCGGGATCACAGCCATGCGATCGGACAGAAGAAAAACTATCTTCCTCGTCGAGGATAATCGAGGCGATATCCGGCTCATTCAGGAAGCCCTGAAAAGCACGGGGGTAGACTGTGATGTTGTCGTCGCACGGGATGGTGTGGAAGCCATGGAATACCTTCAGCAGGATCAGGTAATTCATCCCGATCTGATTCTGCTGGATCTCAATCTGCCCAAAAAAGATGGGCGGGAAGTGCTGGCGGAAATCAAAGCGAACCCCTCCCTGAAACACATTCCCGTCGTTGTTCTCACAACATCGCGCAACGAAGAGGACATTACCAAAAGCTACGATCTGCACGTCAATTGCTATATTGCAAAATCGCGCAATCTCAATCAGCTCTTCAAAATTATTCGGGGGATCGAGGAATTTTGGTTAGAAACAGCGACACTGCCCCTCACGCTTTGATGCGTGGCTCTGCTTCATCTATCAAAGTGCTGCTGGTAGAGGACAATGCAGCGGAGTTGCGCTTGCTTCAGGAGATTCTAAAAAACACCGTAGTCAATCAGTTTTATCTTGCCTCTGCAAAGCGAATCAGTGAAGCGATCGCCTGTTTGCGAGCCGAACACTTCGACGTTATTTTGCTTGATCTCACGCTTCCCGACAGTACCGGGCTGGAGTCGCTCGACACCCTTATCGGGGAATCTTCCAACCTGCCGATCGTCGTGCTGACCAATACCAATAACGATGAACTGGCAATCCAGGCAGTTCGACAGGGCGCACAGGACTATCTGGTGAAGCGGCAGATCAATCCCGATATCCTGATCCGATCGATTCGGTACGCGATCGAGCGCAAACAGGCTTCAGTTGCCCTCCACGAAGCCAACGAAATTTTAGAAGAGCGCATTCAGGAACGCACGATCGAACTTGAAACGGCAAACCAGCGACTTCAGCAGGAAATCGCTCGCGCTCAGAAAATTCAGGAACGGCTGGAACTTGCGCAGAAAGCGGGAAAAGCAGGGACGTTCGAGTGGAATATTCAAACCAATACGGTTTCATGGACACCGGAAGTTGAAGCGTTATATGGTTTAGCCCCAGGTAGCTTCGATGGGCATTACGACGACTGGATGCAAACCCTGCACCCAGACGATCGGAGCCGAATTGAGCAGGAACTTCAGCAGGCGATCGAGAACCGACATGGGCTGGATACTGAGTTTCGGATTCTACACGTCAGCGGCAGCACCCCCTGGATTGCGGTGAAAAGCAGCCTCTTTTATGAAGGCGATCAGCCCGTTCGGATGCTCGGTATTCATATCGATATCACCGAGAAGAAACAGCTTGAGACACAGTTTTTACGAGCGCAACGGCTCGAAAGCCTGGGAACGCTTGCCGGGGGAATTGCACATGACCTGAACAATATTCTCACGCCAATTCTCGTCGTGATGCAGCTATTACCGCTGAAAATAGCAGACCTCAGCGATCACAATCATGATTTAATCAAGACTGCTGAAGCCAGTGCCCGTCGTGGAGCCGATTTAGTCAAACAGATTCTCACCTTTGCACGAGGAGTCGAAGGGCGGCGCGTTTGCATCCAGCTTAACGATTTGCTGCTCGAAATTAAGCAGATCATCGAGCCAACATTGCCCAAGGCGATCGACATCAAAACTGCCATTGCTCCCGATCTCTCGATGGTTTCCGGCGATCCAACCCACCTGCATCAGGTGCTCATGAATCTCTGTGTGAATGCTCGCGATGCCATGCCCCAAGGGGGTACGTTAACGCTCAACGCAGAAAACGTGACGATTGATGAACAGTACGCCCGAATGTACCCTGACGCTGCGGCGGGTTCCTATGTAGTTCTGACCATTACAGACACAGGAATCGGGATTGCGCCAGAGCATTTGCATCGCATTTTTGATCCATTCTTTACCACCAAAGCAGTGGGCAAAGGAACGGGTTTAGGGCTCTCAGCGCTGCTGGGCATTGTTAAAAGTCACGGCGGATTTGTAGATGTCCAAAGCAAAGTGAACAAAGGCAGCCAGTTTAAAGTCTTTTTGCCTGCTAGCCGAACGATCGCCCCCTGCGTCGATAAGGAGCTGGAGTTGCGATCGGGTGATCAACAGCTAATTTTAATCGTGGATGATGAAGTCGCAATTCGTGAAACGATGCAGGAAACGCTGCTGGCTCAGGATTATCAAGTTCTGACTGCCTACGATGGCATTGGGGCGATCGCGCTGCTGGCTCAACATGAAGAAAGCATTTGCTGCGTCGTGATGGATTTAATGATGCCAACGCTGGATGGTTTTACAGCCTTGCCGCTGTTACGTCGATTTAATCCTGATCTGTGTGCGATCGCAATGAGCGGCGTGACTTCAACCGATATCACTGCGAGAGCGGAACAGGTGGGATTTCAAGGATTCCTGCAAAAGCCCTTTACGCGGAAAGATTTACTGCAAACGATTGGCTCTCACCTCAAGGCGATCGAGCGGGTTTAAGCAATCCGGTAAGCGCAAGCTCAATTGGTGCAGAGTGAGAAGATGTCGAGCCTGGGGCAGCGGGCTGCAGGGATAGGCGGGGCAACTCAATCAAGTCTTTGGGTATTTGATCCGTTCTTGACCACAATATCTGCTGGGAAAGGAACAGGATTAGGAAGTCAATCAGCGACAGCTATCAAATTACGGTAGAAAAGGATGGGGGTTCACGGTACTGTTCTTTTACTCCTGGACAAGGAACTAAATTTGTCATTAAGATTCCAGTTCAGCAACTCAAAAACAGTTGAATAATTATAGATAATTCAATAATTTGAAACATGGAAGTTATCTTTCTTATTTCAATCAGGAATACTGGGACGTCACAGTACAATCAATGTTAATGAAATCAATAGCTTGTGCTAGCCGTGCTTAAGATTGGAATTGTATGAAGATTGGAATTGTATGCAGATAGCTCCTTCGCCTAAGTATGAATCAGTAAGGCTTTGTGCCCTCTCGCAGTATGGCATTTTAGAGACTGAACCTGAAGCTGCCTTTGACGACCTTACCCGCCTAGCCGCGCACTTGTGTGGTGCACCGATCGCCCTGATCAGTCTTATTGATGCTCATCACCAGTGGTTTAAGTCAAAGGTGGGGCTAGAAGCCACAGAAACTGCCTACGATATTGCATTCTTTAGCCATACCATCTTACAGCGCGAAGTGTTGATAGTACCAGACGCACTGGAGGATGAACGATTTGCAACCCATCCACGCGTGACTTCCAACCTGACGATCCGCTTTTATGCGGGGATGCCTTTGCTCACTCCCACCGGAGAAGTATTGGGAACGCTCTGTGTAATTGATCGAGTTCCTCGTACACTCACGCCTCAGCAAATTGAAGTTCTGCAGGTTCTAGGTCAACAGGTCGTTACTCAACTAGAGCTGCGGCATAGCCTGATGAAATCGGTGCTACTGGCAGAGGAATGCAAGGCGGCTGAATTGGCACTGCGTCAGAGCGAAGCCAAGTTTCGCAACCTGGTCGAACAGACAAATGATTGGGTCTGGGAAATTGACCTTGACGGTCGCTTTACCTACACCAATCCCAAAGTGTTTGACATTTTAGGATATCGAGCTGAAGAAGTTTTGGGGAAAACGACGTTCGACTTTATGGCTGCAAAAGAAGCCAAGCAATTTTCTATCCTTCTGAGTCCCTTCATCGCTCAGCAAACTCCTTTTGTCGGATTAGAAAAAGTCCTGCTTCACAAAAACGGGCATGCTGTTGAACTCGAAACGAGTGGTTGTCCTATTTTGAATGAAGAAGGCAGGCTCCAAGGGTACCGGGGCATGGTGCGGGATATCACCAAGCGCAAGCAAACCGAACGACAGATGCAGCAAGCTCTAGCCCAAGAAAAGGAGCTGAGAGCATTGAAATCTCAGTTTATTTCGATGGCTTCTCATGAATTTGGTAGCCCCCTCAGTACAATTATGCTTGCAGCTGAACTGTTGGAACATTACAGCCATCGTTGGAGCGAGGCAGAAAGACTAGAACGACTCAAATGTATTCAAAGGGCAGCGAAGGAAATGAAATCACTGCTTGAAGATATCCTGATTGTTGGTCAAGCTGAAGCTGGAAAGATTCAATCAAAGCCTGTTGCTCTAGACCTATCTAAGTTTTGTCACGACCTCGTGAATCAAATGCAATTGCACGCGGGGAGCCGACAGACGATCGCTTTTACAAGCAACTGTACAGACCATTGCGTTTATCTGGATGAAAAGCTGCTGCGACAGATTCTCGTTAATCTACTCTCTAATGCAATGAAATACTCGCCTGAAGGGAGCAGAATTCAGTTTCGAGTAAGTTGTCAGGAGTCACAGGTGCTTTTCCATGTTCAGGATGAAGGAATTGGCATTCCCCCAGAAGACCAACCCCATTTATTTGAGTTCTTCCACCGAGCAAGGAATGTAGGCAAGATTCCTGGAACTGGATTAGGATTAGCAATCGTTAATCAGCTGATTAACGCAATGGAAGGAAAGATTACGGTTGAAAGTTGTGTTGGAATCGGTACAACCTTTAAGTTTTTTCTTCCTTCAATACTTTAGTTTTTAGGAACTGGCTTAATGCCATGCCAATTGGCGGGGTGGTATCGTACAAATTGGTTATACAAACCGGTTAGAGGATATCTGAGAAGCTTAGTGGTGTAGAAATCTCAGACGGTTTCAATCCGAGAAAGTAACGATTTGAGAGAACTCAATGCGGCAGTCTAAAGTGTCCCGTTTGCGACGATCGCAGCATCGCTTGGATGGCTTTGGGGCTTGTACCCCATCTGTCTTGCCTTTGCGGTCTGCTTCCTCGAATGGCGATCTCATGCCAAGTGACCCATCGGGTTTGCTTAGAATCGGAGGCGAGGGAGGCGGTTTGGTCACAGCGATAACTTTTCAAACATCCTCCTACAAGAAATCCATTCGATCGCAGCAAAAAAATACATTAATTGAACTGTCAATCTATCCTAGAGGACAATTTTTCGCTCGGATTTTCCCTTAAAACAGAGTGGGGTAAAATGGGGGATGGCGTGGCTGATTGTAAGCAAAGCAATTTCAACCTGGCTTCTGACTGGGCTGAGGAAGAGGTTTTTGTGTTTCCGGCTTCGTTCGCTCAGCAGCGACTCTGGTTTATCGATCAGCTAATGCCAGGAGCTTCGTTCTACACAATCCCGATTATCTTAAAGCTGACAGGCGTTTTGGATCGAGCGGCACTGGAATCTAGCCTGGAGGCGATCGTTCATCGTCATGAAGTGCTGCGAACTGCCTTTGATGTGGTCGATGGGCAACTGGTTCAGGTGGTTTGCGATTGGGCTTCGGTTGCTCTGCCATTAGTTGAGCTTCAGAGCTTGCCAGAAGGCGATTTTCTCGCTGAAGAACTGGAAAGCAGCCGAGAAGAAATTGCGCTGATACAGATTCGAGAGCGAGCGCAGCAGCCGTTTGATCTAACCCAGGGTCCGCTGTTTCGACTGGGGCTATGGCGGTTGGGAGAAACCGATCATTTGCTGCTAATCGCGCTGCATCACATTATTTTTGATGAATGGTCGAGCGGGGTTTTGATTCGAGAACTGGGTGAATTTTATGCAGCGGCAGTGAACGATCGCCCGTTGGAGTTGCCAGCCTTGTCCATTCAATATGCAGATTTTGCTGGCTGGCAGCGGGAATGGTTGCAGGGAGAGTTGTTGAATGCTCAGCTTCGCTACTGGCGGCAGCAGCTTAAAGATGTGCCCCGGCTCAATTTGCCTGTACTCAACGGATTGGGGGGGCATCCCAGCAGGCAAAGTAATCGGGGAGCCAGCCAACTGCTGGAGCTGCCTCAGAGCTTGCTTGATCAACTAGAGGAGCTGAGCCAGGTGGCAGGCGTAACGCTGTTTATGACCCTGCTGGCGGCGTTTCAAACGTTATTGCACCGCTACACCGGACAAACGGATATTGCGATCGGTTCACCCATTGCGAATCGTCATCGCAGTGAGCTGGAGGGACTGATCGGGTTTTTGGTGAATAGCCTGGTGCTGCGATCGAATTTGTCGGACGATCCCCCCTTTCGGGTGCTGCTCGATCGAGTGCGGGAAGTGACATTGGCGGCGTATGCCCATCAGGATGTGCCGTTTGAAAAGCTAGTCGAGGAATTGCAGCCCGTCCGCAGTTTGAATCAAAATCCGCTGTTTCAGGTGGTGTTTGCGCTGCAAAATACGCCGATGACGCAACTTGAACTGCCGGGATTAACGCTCAGCCCGGTGGCGTTTGAAACGGAAACAACGCGCTTTGATCTGGAACTGTATGTCTGGAAGTGTGACGGCAACTTTAGAAGTCTGTGGGGCAAGGGATGGCAGCAGTCTGAGGGGTTGCGAGGCGTGGTGATCTATCACCGGGATTTGTTTGACGATGCGGCGATCGTCCGGTTGCGGCAGCAGTTTCAATGGCTGTTAGAAGGCGTTGTGACCAATCCAGACTCGCGCTTATCGACGTTGCCTTTGATGACGCAGGCAGAGCAACAGCAGCAGTGGAGCCTCTGGAACCAAACCCAGACCGACTACCCGGAAAATTGGACGGTGCATGAGCTGTTTGAAACCCAGGTGAGGCAGCGATCGAATGCGATTGCCGTTCAGTTTGGACAGCAGCAGTTTACCTACCGGGAACTGAACCAAGGCAGTAATCAGCTTGCCCGCTATTTGCAAAAGCTTGGAATTGAGGCGGGAATGCGCGTGGGAGTCTGCTTGGGACAATCTGCAGAAACGATCGCTGCGATACTGGCAGTTTTGAAAGCTGGGGCAGCCTACCTACCGCTCGATCCTGACTATCCGCCGGAACGGTTGCGTTTTATGTTGGAGGATGCTGAAGTTCCAATCGTGATCACGCAGTTGCGGTGGCAGAATTTATTTGAGAATGACGTTAAGGTGATTGCTTTAGAGCAGGAATGGCAGACGATCGCACAAGAGTCTGAGGAGAATTTAGCAAATCGCTGCCCTAACAATCCGCTTGCTTATGTGATGTACACGTCTGGTTCGACGGGAACTCCCAAAGGCGTAATGGTTTCGCATCAGGCGATCGTCCGCTTGGTGTGCGATACAAACTATGTGCAGATTAAACCAGAAATGCGAATAGCACAGGCGGCAAATCTGGCATTTGATGCAGCAACGTTTGAAATCTGGGGTGCGTTGCTTAACGGAGCTTGTCTGGTGGGAATTGAGCGAGATATTACCCTGTCTCCGGCAGACTTTGCCGCAGCACTGCAAGAGCAGCAGATTGATGCAATGTTTCTCACCACGGCTTTGCTGAATCAAACGGTGAGCCAAATTCCCGCGGCGTTTCGATCGCTCACTTATCTTCTGTTTGGTGGCGAGGCAGCCAATCCCGATCACGTCAGAACGATTCTAGAGCAGGGTAAACCGCAGCATTTAATTCATGTGTATGGTCCTACCGAGAACACAACTTTTTCAACCTGGTATGAAGTTGAGAATGTGCTGGAGAATGCGGTTACGATTCCGATCGGTAAGGCAATTGCGAATACGCAGGTGTATGTGCTGGATACAAACTTAATGCCCGTCCCCCCTGGAATTATTGGTGAGATTTATCTGGGCGGCGATGGATTAGCGCAGGGATATCTGAACCAGCCGCAGTTAACTCAGGAACGCTTTATTGATCATCCGGTGAATCAGCAGCGATTATATAAAACAGGCGATCGTGCCCGTTATGACACCGATGGAAATCTTGAGTTTTTGGGGCGAACTGACTATCAGGTTAAAATTCGCGGCTTTCGGATTGAGTTGGGCGAAATTGAAACAGCTTTGCTTCAGCATCCAGAAATTGAGGCGGCACTCCTGACCGTGCGCGAAATCGAAGCCGATCGCCAACTGATTGCCTATGTCGTTCCCAAAGCTGTGAAGCGATTATCGGTCACAGAACTGGAGCTGCGCTCTTTTCTCAAAGCAAAATTGCCTGCTTATCTGCTGCCTGCGGCGTTTGTGGTTCTGGATGCGCTCCCCCTCACGCCCAATGGCAAAGTAAATCATCGCGCCCTGCCCCTGCCTTCCCTGACATCGATCGATCCAGTCACGGCAACTGCGCCCACCACTTCGCTAGAGCAGGTTTTAGTCGATCTATGGCGACAGCTTTTGGGACGGGAAGCAGGCATTCACGACAATTTTTTTGAACTGGGCGGTCATTCGCTGCTGGCAACTCAGCTTGTGTCGCGGCTACGCGATCGATTTCGGGTGGAAATTCCTTTAAGAACCGTGTTTGAAACGCCGACGATCGCAGCTCTAGCACAAAAAATTGAGGCAATGCCGGACGTGGATTTGTCTCAGTTTCAGTCGTTGACTCAATTATCAGCCGCAATGCCATCCCGTGAGGAGATTGAGCTATGAGCCATCGTTCGATCGCCGAATTTTTGGCAGAGCTGCAACGTCTAGATGTTCAGTTAGCGGTTGTGGAATCACCTATCTCGGAGGGTTTGACTTTATCGCCGCGTCTCCGCTGCAACGCTCCAGCAGGAGTTTTAACTTCTGAACTGAGGCAGCAGTTAATCGATCGCAAAGCAGAGATTATCAATTTTCTACAGCATAATCTACAGCAAGATTCTCAACCCGATTCTCAGCCAGGCTTTCAACTTGATTCTCAAAATATTGTTCAAAATCGTGTTCCGCAAACCCTATCCCAGCCTATTCCACTTAATTCTTCAGAAACAGTATTTCCCTTGTCGTTTGCTCAGCAGCGATTATGGTTTCTATATCAAATTGCGCCCGATAATCCTTTTTACAATGTGCCTGCAGCGATTCGGCTAACCGGATCGCTCAATTGCTTTGTGCTGGAGCGATCGTTTAACGAGATAGTCCGTCGTCATGCTGCTCTGCGAACGACTTTTACCACCGCAAATCGTGAACCTGTGCAGGTGGTTGAACCAGAAGCCAGAATTACAATTCCTGTTGTTGATTTGCGATCGTCCTTGCAGAAAACTGCAACGCAAACAATTGCCCCCAGCGATGCTTTCCTGAAAAAAACGCAAAGCGATAGAGAACATATCCTGCAACAATTCATCACCGCCGAAGCCCAGCGTCCCTTTAATCTAAGTACCGATTTACCGATGCGGGTGACGCTCCTGCAATTTGACGAGTCGGAGGCGATTTTGCTGTTAACGCTGCATCATATCGTGGCAGATGGCTGGTCGCTGGGTGTGCTGATTCGGGAGTTGGCTGAGCTTTATCAAGCCGGCATTCAAGGACGATCGGCAGCCCTTGCTCCATTACCCATTCAATATGCAGACTTTGCCTGCTGGCAGCGGCAGTGGCTTCAGGGCGAAGTGTTGGAGAATCAGTTGGCTTACTGGCGCAAGCAGCTCCAGGACGTTTCACGGCTAGATTTACCGATTGACCGTCCGCGTCCTGCGATGCAGACCTATCGGGGCGCAACCTTTCCCCTTCGCTTTTCTCCGACTTTGACCGGGGCGATCGAGGCACTCTGTCAGCAGGAAGGAGTGTCTTTGTTTATGACCCTGCTGGCAGCGTTTCAAACGTTATTGCACTGCTACACCGGACAAACCGATATTGCGATCGGCTCACCGATTGCCAATCGCCACCGCAGCGAATTCGAGGAGTTAATTGGCTTTTTTGTGAACAGTCTGGTGATGCGATCGGACTTGTCGGGCAATCCCACGTTTCGAGAATTGCTGGGGCGGGTGCGAAATGTGGCGTTAGAGGCGTATCAGCATCAGGACTTGCCGTTTGAAAAGCTGGTCGAGGAGCTTGACCCAGAGCGAGATTTGAGCGGAAATCCCCTGTTTCAGGTTGCCTTTGCGCTGCAAAATGCGCCGATGCAGCCGTTGGAATTACCCGGAGTTCGCCTGGAACCTGTGCCGCTGGAGCCGCAGACAACTCGCTTTGATCTGGAGGTGCATCTGTGGCAGCCGTCGCACGGGTTAAGCAGCCTGTGGCAGTCTGAGGCAGGCTTAAGCGGCTTTATTTCCTACAGCACCGACCTCTTCGATCGCGCCACAATTCACCGATTTGTCGAACATTTTCAAACCCTGTTGCATGGTATTGTTGCCAATCCCGACGCACGGCTGTCAGACCTGCCATTGCTCACCCCTGCCGAACATCAGCAGCTTGTGGTGAAGTGGAATCAAACGGCAACCGAATTTCTAAACGATCGCAGTTTTTATCATTTCGGTTTTCATCATTTATTTGAAAGACAGGCCAATCAGTTTCCTGAAAGAATTGCTTTAGTCACCGAATCGGAATCCCTCAGTTACGCTGAATTGAATGATCGAGCCGATCGCTTAGCGAATACGCTCAAACAAATTGGAGCACAGCCTAATGATTTAGTCGGATTGTGTGTCGATCGATCGGCTGACTTGATCATCGGCATTCTTGGCATTCTCAAAACAGGGGCAGCCTATGTGCCGATCGACCCCAGCTATCCCACCGATCGCATTGAGTTTATCTTGATCGATACACAAATGAACGTTCTGCTGACGCAATCCTGGCTACGGGAAACCTTGCCGCGATCGCAGGCGCAAATCATCTGTCTCGATCAGCCGCTTGCGGTGAATGAAAAAGTTAAAGTTTCAGTGCTGAATTCAAATCTCAGCCGTCCCTTTAACCCCTCAATTGTGGAAGGAACCGATCTGGAAGGAACCGAGCTTGATGATTCTGACGCTCAAAGTTCTCCAACGTTGGAAGATTTAGGGGGCAATTCTCCCTTTTTTACCCGGGATTCGCTGGCGTACGTGATTTATACTTCCGGTTCGACTGGAACGCCGAAAGGAGTGCTGATTACCCATCGTGGACTGTGCAATGTGGTGGCAGCACAGCGTCAAGCTTTTGATTTACCTGCTGATTCATCCAGCAAAATTCGGGTGCTTCAGTTTAGTTCGCTTAGCTTTGATGCGTCAGTGTTTGAGATTGCGCTGGCGATCGGTTCAGGGGGGACGCTCTACATTCCGCCGCAGTCTGCTCAGTTGCCCGGAGCCGCTCTGGTCAGGTTTTTGCAGGATCATGCAATTACCCACGCGCTGCTCACTCCGGCGGTGTTGGCGGTGCTGCCGTCTGCAGATCTGCCTGCGCTGCAAACGCTGATTACCGGAGGCGAAGCCTGTCCCCGTCCGGTGATCGATCGGTGGGCAGCCAATCGCCGCTTCTTCAATGCCTACGGACCCACAGAAACTACGATTTGGGCAACGGTTGCCGAACTGTGTCCCGGTGATGCACCGCTGATTGGTCGTCCGGTGGCGAATATGCAGGTGTACGTGCTGGATGGTGCGCTTCAGCCTGTGCCGATCGGCGTGGTGGGCGAACTCTACATCGGCGGGGCAGGCGTTGCACGAGGCTATTTGAATCGTCCTGAACTGGCGAACCGGTTTATTTCCAGTCCGTTTGATGCCAATCCGTTTGATGCCAGTCTGTCGAGTTCGGGGGCGAGACTTTATCGCACGGGTGATCGGGTGCGCTATCGGGCAGATGGCAATTTAGAATTTTGTGGACGATCGGACGATCAAATTAAAATTCGCGGATTTCGGGTCGAACCGGGCGAGATTGAAACTGCGCTGCAACGTCATCCGGCAGTTCAGGAGGCGATCGTTTTAGCAACGGGCGAAGCCTCCCACGCCAAGCGACTGCTTGCCTATTTCAGTCTGACTCGTCCCTTGATTTCTAACGCTGGCGACTCCAATTCTGGCAGCACACAATCGACACCAGGCTTACTTCAAGCCCAGCAAATCCAGCACTGGCAGACGCTCTACAACCAGACCTATCGATCGCCTGATCGTCCGGCTGATCCGGCATTCAACATCACAGGCTGGAACAGCAGCTACACCGGAGAGCCAATTCCGGCAGCCCAGATGCGCGAATGGGTAGACGATCGCGTGCAGCAAATTCTCGCTCTTCATCCTAAACAAGTGCTAGAAATTGGTTGCGGCACAGGGCTACTGCTCTTTCAAATTGCGCCGCACTGCGAGGCTTACTGGGGCATCGATTTCTCGACGGTTTTGCTGGAGACGGTGCAGCGGCAGGTGAATGATCGAGGATTGTCTCAGGTGAAATTATTGCATCGATCGGCAGCGGATTTTGAGGGCGTTGCATCGTCTGCGTTTGATGTCGTGATTCTCAATTCGGTGGTGCAATATTTTCCTGATGTGGATTACTTAATGCAGGTCATTGCAGGGGCGATCGAGGCAGTGCGTCCGGGCGGCACAGTGTTTCTGGGCGATGTGCGAAGCCTGCCGCTGCTGAAGGCTTTTCATGCCTGGGTCGGTTTGTCTCAGGCAGATGAAACTACAGAACGAACTCAGCTTCGCCAACAGGTTGAACGATCGCAGTTTGAAGAATCAGAGCTGGCGATCGATCCTGCCTTTTTTCATGCCCTGCGCGATGCGTTTCCCAGGATTCATCGGGTACAGATTCGTCTTGCGCGTGGTCGCAGCCATAACGAAATGACACAGTTTCGCTATAACGTGTTGCTGCACATCGGTCAGCATGATTTATCTGAGAACGAATTCCAATTTTTCCAAAAGAAGAACTGCTTCGGATCACCTTTGCAGCAAATGCAATGGATAGACTGGAAAACTCAAAGGATAACCGTCAGCGATACGCAAAGATACTTGCTTGAGCATCAGCCTGATCTGTTTGGGGTAAGGAATATTGCCAACGATCGTGTTGATGATGCTGTACAGACAACTGAATGGCTATCAAGTAAAGCATTACCTAAAACAGTAGGAAAATTTCGGGAAAAGCTACAGAATTCTGTTAAAACTGCGATTGATCCACAAGATTGGTGGGATCTAGAAAAGGTTTTGCCTTATCAGGTTGAAATAAGCTGGTCGAGCGATTCCCAAGCCGGAACCTATGATGTTGTTTTGATTCGGAATGAAATTAGAAATGACATCAAGAATGAAATTAGAAATGGCATTGCCTCGGAAGTTGATTTTGCGACTCATTCGCCGCTCAATTCACCAATTCATTCACGCACAATTCGGCAGAATAGTTCATCTCAGGATTTGTCTCAAAATTCATCCTGGCATCGCTATACCAATAATCCGCTTCAGTCTCAGGTTGCCCGGCAGCTTATTCCTGAACTTCGCGCTTTTCTAGGACAAGCCCTACCTGATTACATGATTCCCACTGCCTTTGTGCCGCTCGAAACCCTTCCCCTCACCCCCAACGGCAAGATCGATCGTGCTGCCCTGCTCGAACAGAATGAATTCGACTGGCAATCGCTTGAATCGACTCCAAGCCCAAATCTTCTTGCCAATGACGCAAGTCAAACTCCTACCGAACTCGCCCTGATCGACATCTGGAAAGAGCTGCTGCGGCTTCAGCAAATCAACATTTACGACAGCTTTTTTGAACTGGGTGGGCATTCGCTGCTGGCAACCCAGATGACTTCGCGGATTCGCGATCGGTTTGAGGTAGAACTCCCGCTCCGCCGGGTCTTTGAAACTCCCACGATCGCCCAACTTGCTCCAGCGATTGACAGACTTCGCGATAGCACCCTCATACAGTCTCCGCCGATTGGGCGTCTGGAACGATCGGTTTATCGATGGCAACGATCGAAGCGGTCAGAAAGCGATTTTCAAACAGACATAGCCCGAACAGACATAGCCCGAACAGACACAGCCCGAGCAGACACAGCCCGAAAAAAGACAGAGAGATTGGTTCAGTCATCAACGCTGGTATCCTTGTCATCGAACTATCAATATTCACGGCTCGATCAATCAGTTGCATCTGAGGCTGTTAAATCTGAGGCTGTTAAATCTAATTTAGAAATCGTTCCGCGATCGAATGACGATCGACTAACTGATCAAATTATCAATAGTAACTTTGCAAAAGCCCGATCGCCGCTAGTTCCCCTAACCGTTGAGGGAAATCGATATCGTCCTGGGAGCGTTACGCGATCGCCCTTTTTCTGTGTGCATCCGATATTTGGCGTGGTGTTTCCCTATCTAGAACTGGCGCAGCTTTTAGAAACTAGTTCAGCAGTGAATCGCAGTTTTTATGGGCTTCAGCCGCTTGGATTAGACGGAAAACATTTGCCGTTTAACCGAATCGAGGCGATGGCAGCCTATTACATTACAGCGATGCGAGCCGTTCAGCCTCACGGACCCTATTTTCTGGGCGGATGGTCTTTTGGTGGGCTGGTTGCCTTCGAGATGGCGCAGCAGCTTACCCAGGCAGGTGAAACCGTTGCGCTGTTAGCAATTCTGGATACGCCCGCTCCCCTTGCCCATCAGCAGCCCTCTCTGGTGCAGAGCCTCAAGTTTTTGCTGAAAACTGCGCTCTGGTCTACGCTGCCGTTCTTGTTAGACTATGGCGCGATCGTCACTAATCGATTTCCTGTCCTGAATACCCTGCCGAATGCTTTGCCCCAATCGCAACGCTGGAAATCCTGGTATTCGCGCTGGCAATGGTCTGCAATTACGCGCCTGATGCCCGATGCGCGGCTCCGACTCCAAGATGAATCGGCGATCGTGCCGCTGATGCGAATTTTCTATGCGAACAGTCAGGCAGCTTATCGCTATATGCCGCAGTTCTATCCTGGCTCTGTAACCCTCTTCAAAGCGACGAATCCCTCGGACTACGGCAGTTCTGACCCCACGCTGGGCTGGAGTCAATTATGCGATCGAGTTCAAGTGCATTCTGTTCCGGGCAATCATTTATCGATGCTTAAACTGCCCCATGTGCAGGTTCTAGCGCAGCAGCTTCAAGCCTATCTTTCCTAGAAGCAGTTTGAAACGTTGCAGATCTAACGCCCCAAAACTCACTTGCTGAAGTTTAGACTAACGGTAGGCGGAAATGACCTAACTTCTTGCAAGAATGGAGTGAGGCGGCAAGACCAAAGCAGTCAGAGATTAAGCAGGCTTTTTGTTGCAGCAAAGCCCAATGTAAGTGCTGTTTAGCAAAACGATACCCGTGATCGATCGCAAAGCGACGCAAGTATTGCTGCCAAATCGTCGCCAGTGCAGGTAAGCCGGTGGGCAGAATAAAGTCCATCCTTGCTGGGCTCGATCGCTCCAAAGCAGGAACTGCTTCGTATCGCCTTGGGAGAAACAGCCTTGCATCGCCCCTGCAATTTCGACAGATTGTTGCATGAGGGAGAGCGATCGCCCCACCAACTTCTAAAATTTAAAGTGAAGTTTGCCAGGTTTGGTTTTATGTCTGTTTTACCGCCCGACTCTTCGGAGCAGTCGAATTCATTAGATAGCGAAGCGGCAGCCGTTCTGCTGAAGCAACTCCGACGCAAAGAAGAAAATTGGGTTGTCTGGGGGCAAGCCTGTCAGCAGTTGCAGAAGGCAGGCTATTCGCCGCAGCAAATTTTTGAGGAAACGGGATTTGAGCCAGTTCAGCAAAATCAGGTGATTGTGGCAGCTCAGGTTTATCAGTCGATCGCCTCTGGAACGGTGAGTCCAGATGTGCTGGCGCGGTTCGAGCGGACTGGGAGCGATACGCTATATGAATTTCGAATCTTAACTCAGGCAGATCGGGCGGCGGCGGCGACCCTGGCGGTTGAAAAAGGAATCGATTCAGAAGCGGCGCGGGATGTGGCGAAAGCAATGAAGGAGTATTCGCGGCTCTCTAATCCGCCTACGGGGTTTACCGCTGCGGCTGGCGATGGAATTGCCTACTACTACTGGAAGCTGGCGCGGCAGCAGACTGACCTTCAGGCACGATCGCGCCTTATTGCCCAGGCGTTGCGGTTTGCAGAGAGTGAGACTGCCCGAAAGCAGGTTGAAAAGTTGTTAACTGATTTTTCGGTTACGCGCAGTCGTCCTGCTCCGCGATTGCCTTTTTATCGGTTAGAGTCTGCGACTGAGCAGCCACGAATTTTGCCTGTGGTAGGGAAATTACCGCTGGCGATCGCCGATCTTCAGGCAGTGCCGCTGGTCGAGCCGCAGGGAACGTTTCAGCTTGTTCAGTTTTCGGGCACAGGAGTATGGGTTAGCTTACCGGGTTGGCAGGTGATTTTTGCGGCGGAAGATCCGGTTGCGTTTTTGGCAGACAGCGATCGGCTTCCCAATAATGACTTAGAAACGATCGAAGAAGTGATGATTGTGATCGATCGGGCGGAACGCGAATGGCAGGACAACAGCTACTTTGCAATCGAGCAGGAGGGACAGATTCAGATTGATTGGTTTGAGGAAGCTCCAGAGAAAACGTTGCTGGGTCGCGTGATTTTAGTTTTGCGTCCGAAGAAGGTGCTGGATGAAGGATACAACAAGGAGCTGTGGCAGATTGATGAGTAGTGTTTACTGCGATCGATCACGATGAAGACAGGCGGCTGTGTCGCAAAAGCGATCGATGGTAAGGCAAACAAGCCTGGCTTTGCCTTATCCCCTCCGATGTCTACTCATGCTCTATCTTGATTCAAGGAGGTAGTTGATGTTGACGATCCCGCTCGTCTCTGTGAGGTATGCGAGGTTGAGCTTGACGGAGATGGGTAGGGTGTTCACCTAAAGCTGCATTCTATACAGAAAGCTTATGGCGATTAGTGAGATAGTTCTACTTTGAAGAAGCTTAAAGGTAGCACCGTTTTTGTTGGTCTGTTATCAATTCTTTCTCAGTTTTGCAGCTAACACACAAAGAGCCATTTGCTCAGTCGTGGCGAAATTAAAGAATGTCGTTGCTGTAGTTCAGTAATGTATGAAAGGGTTGATTCAATATCTTGATGAAATCAAATTAGATAAAGCGATTCTCTGGTGCTATTTCATTTGGTATCTTGTAATCCTTTATTTCTATTTTGATCCTTCGCTGAAGATATGGATTAATTCAATTGGTATCAGTGCGGTCATTGGGACAGGTCTCTTATTCAGTGTTTCTTCTGGCAAGACTAGCAGAAGTGATCCCTGGCAAACATTCAGGTTATATCTGATGCCATTCTGCGTCTCAAGCTTTTCTGCTTTGATTAAAGGGCAGGGGTTTATCGTAGTGGTCTCACCAAGAATCCACGAAACGCTAGTCGCAGTATTGTGCTGCGCTCTATTTCTAGCGGTTGTTTTAGTCGTCAAACTAACTAAAAATAAATTCGCCTAGCAACTACGTCCAATGTTTGATGTTCCTGTAAAGGTGTCTTGCTAAACCTGGAGGAACTATCGCCAAAACTATTTTTTTATAGTTCAGCTGTGGTTACAAGCAGGTCTTAGCGATTTAATCCCTCTTTTGTTACTACTATAAAAGAGAAGAGATTCAAGTTGCATCAAGCTGCTTTCAGGTCTGGGATTGGAAGAATCTGGAAGGTATCCATCCAATCCATTAACTGATGCAAGGCTCGTTTGAGTCCAGGCACTGGAAAGACATGTAACCATTGTTCTAACCATGCCCAACACCAATAGGGTTGCAGCAGTAAACGCAAATTATTCAAAGCACTCTTCCAAGTTGTTCCCAACTCCCAATCGCAATGCTTGCTAAAGGGCAAAGGGTGGGGTTCTGGTTGTGTCTCATCATCGTTGTGAGAAGCTTGGCGTTGCTTAAATTCATCGGCATGTAGACTCACCAGTAGATAGGCACTGAAAACCAACTCCCACCAGCGTTCAATACTGGCATAATCGGTCAGGCGATAATCGTGCCAGCCCAGTTCATTTTTTACTTGCTTGAAGCCATACTCAATCCAGGTTCTCAACGTGTATTGACTGCCTACACTCAAAATAATGTCTCCTACCAAGTTGGTCATGATGAACCAGCTGTCGGATTGGTCTGGGTTGTCGGTGCTGCCTTTGGTAATCTGGTAGAACCGGACTGAGCGACGAGTCCCGAAGATGATTTCGCGGATATAGCGACGTTGAGTGGGGTGTCCAGCTAAGGGTTGGTCGTAGGCACACCAGCGGTTGTAGCGCACTCGTTGTCCTTTGGGCATGAGCACGCCATGATTAGAGCGAATTGCGACAATATAAGGCAACTTCAATTGATGTAGAACGCCCGTGACATCGCCACTTTCACCATATAAGCTATCAGCTAACACCCGTTCAATGACAAATCCCATGGCTTGAATTTCACGAATGATTTCCACAGCTAATTGCGGTTTTGACTTGTACTCATCACTGGTTTTCAATCGTGATTTAGGTTGATAAATCTTGAACAGCAAGGGATAGGTAATACCATCAACAACAGCATAGGCATTCACACTGACTATTCCATTAGCAGTTTTGCCCAGATTACCGATGTATTGTTTGGCAACATAGTCGGTTGTGTTGCCCTTCTTGGCATCCCCAGTTTCATCAATACATAAGCTAATCGGTCGAGTCCCGATTTGTTGTCGAATCAGATGCAGCCGAATGGCTCTGACTTGCTCAACACACCACACCCCATCGCGCAGAAAGTGATGTAAACTTTGCCCATCTTTGAATCCGGTGAGTTTGGCAATCTCTGGTAATGTCTTGCGCGGCAGCGGGCTGAGAATACCGACATGTAAATACTTGAAGCATTCATACAACCGGATATCTGCAAAAACTGAACGGTATAGCAAGCAGTAGTCATCAATGAACCCAACGGTTGCAACAGATTGTCCTAACTCCATGCAATTTTCAGGTAGAACGCAGCTTCTTCCAGCTTAATTTGCTCTCATTGAAGTAACAAAAGAGGGATAAGACAGCATTTCGAGAAGCAGTGGAGCCAACAATTTGCACTACTTCTTCAATTAAGGCTTGGGGAACTTCCATCTCAACTAGAGTCGCGACTAGATCCTCCGCGATCGCATCGAAGTGACTGTCAGTTAAGCCCATCTCAGCCACTAATTCTTAATGTGCGTCCCTCAGAGGGCGACCATTCCAGTGTTCAGCACCACCAAAAGCGTAGGTTAGAAAGGCTTTTTGATGCTGGACGTAGACACTAGGCGGACAGGATTGTCCCACTGTCCTGAGCGATCGCGTGCCATCACCAGCGTTCCTGTACAGTACGGATTCTAAAACCATCGGGACGTTTGGAGGTGGACGTAGCTCTATTCTCTCTCACGTCCATAGGTCTAGAACATTACCGATTCTTCCCTGTTTTGGAAGCCTACGGCGAATTGATCGAGGATCTCGTAGGAGAGGTGGTAGAGAACCCAACTCAACAGACCCTGAAAAAAATTCATCAAGTGAAGCGAGAACTGCTGATCCTACGACGGGCAATCTGGCTCCAATGAGAGGCACTCAATGCTCTAATTCGCGATGGCAGTGATTTGATTAGTGACGACGTTCGCCTTTACCTGCGCGATTGTTATGACTGGAGTTTAGACCAAGCGGAAATAAGCCCAGCCTGTAATGCAGACTTGAGCAAGGTTAGAGGAACTGGATGCTAAACGTTCAGGCAGAGGTTTGAGCTTGCTTTTTGCGTTTGGAGTAGCGTTTTTTGACAATGGGCGCGCGAACACGAGGAGTACGAGATTGTCCTGGTATCCAGCCTGGTGATTTTCCTCGCGGTTTGGGAACTTGGGTCGGTGTGCCAAGCTGGGTAAAAAGGGCAGCCATCGATTGAGCAAGTCGTTCCACTAAGATTAGTTGCATTGAATGATTAGCGGTGGTGCGAAAGTGCATCTTGTGCCAGCACTGTAAGCGCAACCGTCCCTGTTTTGGGTCATCCACCTCGCTCTGCTGGTCGGGGTGATGAAGTGGTGGGGTGATTGAGTTTGAACTTGTCGCCATGCACGCTCGGTCTGCCCCTGCCCCCATAAGCAGGCGGTGCTGTCCACAAACAACGATTCGAGCGCAAGTGTATCAACTTATCACAAGCAATATCTGCCGTTGCCAGCACAAACCGGGCACAGCCATACTCACTGTCCCACAACGAGATCGCCCGGACATTTAGTGCCTGACACACCTGGCGCAATTGCCAGGCGGCTTTGCTAATGGAACTTTCAAAGCTGGTGATGCGCTCGAGTCGTAAGGGTAACGCCCAACTACTGCCCGCTTCGGGAATCCACGTCAGCGTACTCCATCCCTGTCCGACCCCAACCGGGCGGTTGCCTAACATTGTGGCTTGATGTTCGTAGGTGCGTTCCTGCAAGGTGACGGCATAGGGGCGTGCCCAGATCGTGTGGTCACCTGCAATTACCGGTCGCTCCATCTGACTCATCTGCTCAATGTACAGCTGCATTAACTTGCGACGCTGCGGTCGGCTATCTTGCAGGGCTTCGTACAGACTCGACCATTGCCGTCGGAACAGAGGACTACAACTGAGTTCAGCAAAGCTGTTCACCCTGGGACTACTCAAGACTGCGTCACCCAACTCAAACATCGCATCATGAGCGCGTCCTAAGCACTCATAGGCAGTTTGACGAAACGCAAGCAATTTGTCAGCATTCATATCGGCCTCTGAGGATTGGTAGTGCTTTTCTCAGAATGGCAGGAGCAGCCAGTTTCTTTATTTTGGCTGCTCTTTTTTAGCTGTTCCATCCTTCGTTTAGTCTAAACTCCAGAGATTGACCGTCGCTTGCAGATTTCAGGGGCGAGATGGAAGCCCGCCCATGTGCCAAAAGTGTTGGCGCAGCGATGCGCTTACCTCAATCAGCAGCTATGATTTTCCTACCAAGAACGTGACACGCACCCATGAAGCACTAGCAGCAGAAACTGAGTTATGGCAAGTGAAATACTTGAATAACGGGGTTGAGCAAGACCACAGAAACATCAAGCGGATTACCAAACCCATGATGGGGTTTAAGTCATTCAATAGTGCCAGAATAACGTTGAGTGGGATTGAGGCGATGAACCTGATCAGAAAAGGACAAGTGAAAGGAGTTGAACAAGGGAGCATTGTCTCTCAAGCAAAATTTATTGAAGCGATCTTTGGAATTGCTGCTTAAAGCGATGTGAGCGATACCGATTGTTCGTCATTAAAAATTCTTGCGACACAACCAGAAACACTTCCTCAAAGTCTTCCATTCTCTGTTCAAATTCAAGGGCTTACTTCACAGTACCACCACCCATTGAGCAAGATGATTTCAGGTAGAAAGTGCCGCCACTTAACCACTTAAACAGAGAAGCAGTAGACATAGCGACACAACCGCTTAAGGAACACGAATAAATCCTGCATGAATTCCTTGAGCAGGTTTTCGTAAGCGAATATTGTCTAAAACAATACCTGAACAAGGCAATGGTGTTGCCCAACATTTGTAGGACCAGTCTGTTGGATAAGTGTATTTCACATCATTTACCTGGGCTTCAATTAGCTCAGGCCTAGGTAATTCTGGCGGTAGGAGAGAGAAAAGACGCCGCTGGTCCTCAGCAAGAATGATTAAAAAACAACTCGTTAGGACAAGGGCCAATACTCGACTTGAGGCTTTATTCAAACGGACTGAAAATAACTGTTGCAGGACAGCGTGGTTTGCAAGATTGTTATACTGGTGATTTATAAACTGGGCTAGAAATAGTCCGCAAACAAGAATGAAATAAATAAAGCCAAATCGAATGAGCGGCGCATAACAGATGATGAATGTCATGCCTAAGATACCTAATCCATTTACCCATGCAACTCCTACTTGAGACTTACGGTTTCGAAAAAATAGTAATTGCTGGATTGAGAGAGCGATCGAAATGGCATAAAGCAAAAGCATGATTTGCATTTTGCTCTGAATTCTGATCCAAGCAAAACGTTTCTCAAGGAAAGAAGATAAATTTTCAGTTGCAGAACTAGCTTCAGTTGCAGGAGTTTTCGGTTCTCTAGGTTGCGGGCCTTTTGTGGTTTCCAATGGGCCTGCAGGGCTGGCTTTAGTTTCAGGCGTTTTCGAATCTCTGGATTGTAGGACTCTTGTAGCTTCTAGCTGATTGATTGCTTCCTCCTGCGGAAATCTCCAGGAAAAGTTGATGCAGGCAATTGTAGAAGGAAACATCGGACATCCAGAAGTTATGAAACCGTAGCTGATCATAGGCAACGCCAACAGAATGACAAGTATTGCTCCAATGAACAGCTTTTTCGGTGCGAATCGGCTCTCAAAACAGTAAAATAGAATGACGATTGCCAGAACGGGTAACGCACTCAGCTTCAGTGATAATGCGCCAACACCCAAAACTAAAGGCAGAGTTTTAACATCGAAAGCGGGTGAAACAGAATGAGGTGATAAAGTCTTTTCATCTGCCGCTCTCTCCTTGATCACTAAAATTGTCCAAGCAATTATTCCAGTAGCTAAAGTCACGGGAACATCAGGAGAGAAGGAAATGAGAATGGGTGAATTGGTAAAAATTGTTGTAACATAGGTAACAATAATAACTAGAAAAATCACAATCGCAAACCAGTCAGACAACGTAGAATGCTTTTGCTTAACGTGAGTTAAAGCTATCAAGATATGGAATGTCGCTAGAAAAAAAATGAAGCCATTTGTGACTCCACCAATATGATGTCCTAAAAAGCCTGGAGTCAATGGAGCCGTGAATGCAAACCAGGACGAAGTAAAGCCAAATGCGTAGTTGATTAAGGCAACACCAGGAACCGTTCCAGCCTCGTGAAGCCATTTAATCGCGCCAATGTGATAGCCTCCTGTATCAAACCATTTCATTGACCGGTTGAATAATGTAGCTGACAACAAGCTCAGGTTCACAAATGCGCTCAGCCAGTCAATTGAGAAGGCTGACTTCAGACGAATCAGTTCAGCTCTGGTTGAAGATGAAAGCAGTGAAAGGGTGATTAAAATCGCAGCAACTACCCCTCCAGTTAGAAGAGACAGCGGAAAGACAAAGGATATTGCCAAAAGCAAGATGGATATCACCATTAGTCCACTCCAGATGGCAATGATCAGTCGATCGCCAATTCGAACAAAGCAACTAGCTTTCAGTAAGTTAAGTAGATAGGTTCCAGTGATAAAGCATACAATTGCCAACAAACTCCAGGCAATAATGAAATAGATCATTGTTGAGATGTCTAATTTGGATTGCAGGGTAAAGTACTCATCATTTTTAATTACTTGCCTCTGATTAGGATGGTGTATTTGCACCAAACAAGAATTTGGGAAAAGACTGCCGTTTCTAGACAAGCTGGGTTTGAGGTAGGGCTATTCACGCTCAATCCTACAGGTCTAAAACCTACCTTAAGACCTATGTGTGAATCAGGGAAGGATTGATTATCAGTGGTTCTATTTTGGAGAGGCTAGAGAATAATCAGGCTTTGTCAAAAATCTTGCAATATCAGATTGTCTATATTTTCTCTTTCCTTCCCTAAATGGCACTATCCGCCTATTTACATCCACTCCTGCATCATCTTCTCCATATTCGGGTTGCTTAAAGCATGGTGACAATTTCACAGCACCTTCAAAATAATTTTTAGCAGTAATCATCCCCAATTAGACAGAAATTGGAAGGCTATTCAGGCTGATGCAGAAATAACTAAGCTTCTCTGCCTTAACATTTTGCCACAACCCATACGTTTAGTTCTTTTCAATTGTGCTGCTTCAGCTTATCTTTTCAAACAGTTACTAGTATTTAGCTTTCGTAAAGTTTGAGCGAATGCTGTAGCGAGTTTCTCGATAGGTATGGCAACCTATCAACATGTTTTTAGTGTACTAATTTGAGAATTACCTCGGTGCTTCTACTAAAATTGCTCACTGCTCCTTAAAGGATGACAAGTAGTCTAAAAAGCTCATTGGACAATGACTTTAAGCCAAAATTACTATTCACGTAGCTGTAAAAAGTAAGTCCGAATTCAGAAACCTGTGTTTCTCGCACTTTCAGCAGTAGGAGAGTACTAGAGAAAGCAAAAGAGAATGCTCATTTTCAGTAGGTGCTCGATCGCTAAAAGCAACTTTCATTAGGTGTTTCAGCTTTACTGTCACACTTTGAGGATCAGCTGAATGGCATAAGCTCTTCAAGTCTCTCTAGATTGCTGAAAAGTATTCCCAATTTATAGATTCAGCATTTATAACCACATTTATGCTTTCCAGCGAACACTAAGGAAGAAGCATGGCTGACAAATGGTTTCTTAAACAAGGGCCTCGCCAGTTTGAATTAATTTTGCTGTTGGTTGATATTGCTGTTGGTAGCGGCTCTACTTTGGCTCAACTGCGATATTACCAATTTTTTCAACAGAAACGTGGGTTCGTTTTTGCCAGCCAAGCTGTGCTCATGCACTGGTTGTACTACTTCTACAGTGGAATCGCGATGGGATTAGGAATGATGATGCATTGGCAGAAGCAGTGGCGGCAGTGCGTCAGTCCAAGAAAGCCGCGTTTTCACCGAGTTTTGAAACGATTGATAGGAGTAAGCGATGTCTAGTGACACTCCGTTAGTATCTGTGATTATTCCGGCTTACAATGCCGCTACTTCTATCGAGCGGACACTGCAATCCATATTGGCACAAGCCTACTGTCATTTGGAAGTGCTGATTGTGGACGATGGCTCCACAGATCAAACTCCAGAAATTGTAACTACATTTGCTCAACAGGACGATCGAGTCAAGTTATTGCATCAGGCAAATGCGGGGGTTGCAGCAGCGCGTAATTTGGCGATCGCTCATGCAAAAGGCGAGTTTATTGCGCCGATCGACGCAGATGATATCTGGTATCCAGAAAACATTGAAAAACAAGTTCAATGTATGGTGCGGGGTGGTAACTCTGTAGGGCTAGTGTATTCCTGGTCTGTGGATATTGACGAATCTGATGCCCTGCTAGGCAGCTTTCGGGCAGCAAAGATTCAAGGTAATGTTTACGCAACCCTGGTCTGTCACAATTTTTTAGGCAATTCCAGTGCTTCTATGATGCGGCGTAGCTGTCTGGAACAGGTAGGCGGATACGATCCAACTTTGCGATTGCAGAACGCCCAGGGTTGTGAAGACTGGGATCTGTATCTGCGGATTGCTGCCCAATATGAATTTCGCGTAGTTCCAAAGTTTTTAGTGGGCTATCGCAAATCCACAACGAGTATGTCTGGCGACTACACCCAAATGGCACAATCGCATGCCTTGGTTATGCAAGCTGTGCGCCGGCAGCAACCGAAGTTTCCACCGTTCTTATTTCGCCTGTCCAGCAGTAATCTCTATGGGTACTTTGCCCACCAAAGTCATCGCTGTCAGGATCACCGTACTACGCTGTACTGGTTAAGAAAAGCCATCCAGGCGGACCCGGTAACACCCTGGATACGGATTGGGTTTTATCTTTTGCTGATTCAAAATTTGTTGAAATTGGGGCAATCTCAAACTCCCACAGCTACATCCATTCCCCTATCGTCTATCTCTCTGATTGATATCTATCAACGTAAAGGTGCGATCGCCCTCAAACTGATCGTCGGCAATCTGTTTCACCGAGTGGTTTCTCACCTTGCTCATGCTCCACAGCAGCAGTCGCAGCAACGTGCAAAACAGCAGAAAATGGGTACTCCAACGAATCTACCACTGCAGTTATAGAGTGTTCAATTCAATCTTTTGATTAGAAGTTTACTTTATCAATCCTTGTTGCGAATCTAAACAAAGGTCACTAGCAAATGCTTTATCCAATTAAAGTTGTTGACATCGAACTTAGCCGTCCAATTCCAACAGTTGAGGGATTAGATGGATATATGGGGTTAAAGGGCTTGGTGCGTTTGCATGGAGTTCCCATTGGCTATGTCAATGCACCAGTTACCTTAGGACGTTGCACGGCTGAAACGCTGAGCAAGTTGATTCTAGAACAACACAGTTGGGGCATTATCTGTCAGCTGCTCAAGAATGGAATGTCATCGCCGCAGCACCCAGAGGAGCTGACACTGGAGAATTTGATTGGTCTGCCTCCTGTAGAGTACTCGGGTGAGTGGCCCTTGGTGACGGTGGCAGTTTGTACGCGCGATCGCCCCGACGATATGAAGCTCTGCCTAGAAGCCCTGAGCAATCTAGACTATCCCAACCTGGATATTCTGGTGATCGATAATGCTCCTCAGACGGAAGCCACTCAAGAATTAGTCAAAACGCATTATCCCACTGTGCGCTATGTTCGAGAACCCCGTCCGGGTTTAGACTGGGCACGTAATCGCGCCATCCTGGAAGCCAAAGGTGAAATCATTGCCTACACCGATGACGATGTAGCGGTAGATCCAGGCTGGGCAAAAGCACTGGCTCAAGTGTTTGCTGAAAACTCTGATGTCATGGTGGTTACAGGATTAGTCGTTCCCTACGAACTAGAAGACAAATCTCAGGTGTTATTTGAACACTATGGTGGTTTTGGACGAGGATTTGAATGCAAGTGGTATCGAGTTGATGAGCGCAAATCGGTACCTATAGCCTCTTACTATGGCGCATCAGGTCAGTTTGGAACCGGAGCAAATATGGCCTATCGTCGCTGTATATTTGATCAAATTGGTGGTTTTGACCCAGCTTTAGATGTGGGCACAGTCACCAATGGCGGCGGCGATATCGAAATGTTCTTTCGGGTACTCAAGGAAGGCTACACTCTGGTGTATGAACCCAAAGCGATGGTGCGCCATCGTCACCGCCGTGACTACAGTAAGCTCTATGCCCAGATTGCAAACAACGGCATTGGCTTTTATGCCTACTTTGTCCGCAGTGCTTTGGCTTATCCCGATGAACGCTGGGCCTACCTGAAATTAGCCTGCTGGTGGATTTTGTGGTGGCATTTCGGACGGCTGTACAAGTCCTTTAAATATGCCAACCGCTTACCAAGAGAGCTGATCTGGGCAGAATTTTGGGGTTGTTTTGTTGGGCTGACCCGCTATCAAAAAGCCCGTCGCATTGCTCAAGAAATTGCCCAATCCTTTGCTGCCGAACCCCTCTTACCCTCTCAGACTGCAAAGCCAGATCGAGGTAAGCCAAAAGCATCAACGGGAATTGCCATCAGAACTGTAGAACTCACCCAGCCCTTAGCTTCCTTAACAGATGTCAAAGATTATCCCGAAGTGTGGGTTTTTGCTACCTGGCAGGGGCAAGTATTGGGCAAAGTTCACATTCAGAATCTCTACCAAATCGTTGCTGTTAGCCGATTAAGAGATGTAATTGTGAGTCATTTCAATCTCCGCTTGCTCAATCCCGAACAAAAAATCAATCAAGATACTCTTTGGGCACAGCTAACCACCACTCTGGTGAAACATCTGTTACCCAATGCTAAGCAGCCTGAGCAATTGGCGGTTCTTCCCGATACCACATCGGTTTCTATTGTCATTGCTACTTACGATCGCCCTAACGACTTGCGGGAATGTTTACAGAGTTTGCTGACGCAACATTCTAAACGCTCAACTGAAATTGTCGTTGTTGACAACCATCCTGAATCTGGTTTAACGCCTCCCGTTGTAACCGAATTTCCTGGAGTGATGCTGGTACAGGAAATTCGCAAAGGACTATCCTATGCTCGTAATGCCGGAATTATTGCCAGTACAGGCGATATTATTGTCATGACTGATGACGATGTAGTGGCTCCACCAGACTGGATTGAAAAGCTGATCGCTGCTTTTGTCCATCCTGATGTTATGGTTGCGACAGGCAATGTTTTGCCTTTTGAGCTAGAAAACCCTTTCCAGCAGGCTTTTGAAGCCTATGGTGGAGGTTTGGGGAAAGGGTTTACATCATTTAAGGTTGATAGGAACTGGTTTGAATCCTATTCCAGACGGGCATTGCCAACCTGGGACTTAGGTGCTACTGCAAATGCAGCCTTTCGCTCGCAGATTTTTTATCATCCTGAAATTGGTTTGTTAAGTGAAGTTCTTGGTGCCGGTAGTCCTACTGGATGCTGTGAAGATACCTACCTCTTTTATAAGGTTCTAAAAGCTGGTTACACGATTGTTTATGAAGCAAGTGCTTATGTCAAACACAAGCATCGCAACACTTACGAAGCATTGCAACGTCAAATCTATAGTTACAGCAAGGGTGGCCCTGCCTACCACTTGATGACTGTTCTAGAGGACGGCGACCTGCGGGGGCTATGGCGCTTGTTGGTAGAAATTCCAGAGGTTTACTGGTGGCGCATTAAAGGACGCTTGCAAGGGTGGGACAATTATCCATTAAAACTACTTTGGCAAGAGTTTTTGGGTAATTTAGTGGGTGCTTGGGCTTTGTGGCAATCGTATCGCCGCGTAAACCGATTAGGTCAGAGTGGGGTTTATGTTCCCGTTTTACAGCGGCCAAAAACACATGAAGATGCTTTTTCAATAACAGATCAGCTCAATCAAATTTCGGATTCCCAGAGGAACTTGGTGTAATGAATACAGATCTGGTAGCTACCGTCTTTAGACCCATTAAAGTGATGGACATTGAATTGAGCCAGCCTTTACCAGTGATTGAAGGGCTAACTCAATACGATAAGCTGCAAGCTCTTATCCGCTTACACAGCTTACCCTTAGGTTATCTGGAAATGCCGTTACCCAGTGGTCGTTGCACAGAAGCTGATCTGAGTGATGCCATTCTGAGCCAATATAGCTCTTCCATCCTATGTTACTTAACTAAGGTAGGAGTGCCTTACCTCTCTCAATTAGGCAATTTAACGACTACAGATCTGTGTCAATTGCCCAAACCAGTCTACGCTGGGCCATTTCCGCTGGTAACTGTTGTTGTATGCACCCGAAATCGTGCGGCAGACTTGAAGCATTGCCTGGATGCCATTCATCAGCTAGATTACCCTAACTATGAAGTCTTGGTGGTGGATAACGCCCCCAGCGACGCAACTACTGAAGACTTAGTTCGAGGACAGTATCCTGATGTGCGTTATGTCTGCGAACCAAAACCAGGACTAAGCTGGGCTCGTAATCGTAGCATTGTTGAGGCTTATGGAGAGATAGTTGCCTATACCGACGACGATGTCATGGTTGATGCAGAGTGGGTCACGCGACTTGTTAAAGCTTTTAATGATGATAAGCAAGTAATGGCGGTAACCGGGCTGGTTGTGCCGTATGAACTGGAGACAGAATCTCAGATTTTGTTTGAGCGACATGGAGGCTTTGGTCGCGGTTTTCAGCAAAAACGCTATCAGGTTCCTGCTGGTAAAGTACCGAAGCATCTGCTAGGAGGTGGGCAGTTCGGTACGGGAGCAAATATGGCTTACCGAAAAAGCTTGTTTGATACCATCGGTGGTTTTAATGTTGCCCTCGGTGCTGGTACACCAAGTATGGGCTGCGAAGACCATGAAATGTACTTTCGGGTACTGAAAGCAGGTTATGCCCTGATGTATGAACCTAGTGCCCTAGTTCGGCATCGGCATCGACGGAATTATGAAACGTTGCGATCGCAATTAGCCAACGATGGCATCGGGCTATATTCCTACTTTGTGTGGGCATTCTTAAACTGCTCTGAAGAACGTTGGGATTTCGTCAAGCTCGCCCTTTGGTGGCTCTGGTACGGCAATCTTCGCTGGCTGTGGATTTCCTTCAAATATCCCAACCGTTTTCCTGTTGACCTGAGATGGGTTGAATTGAAAGGATGTTTTGTTGGGCTAACGCGGTATCAGAAAGCCTTAAAGTCTGCAACTGAGATTGCAAATGATCCTGCAATTGCCCAACATCTGCACCAGCTTCCGCTAGATGCGGCAGTAGAAACCTCTACACTCACAGTTCACCAACTAGAGCATCAGGTGATTGGGATAGAGAACAGCAGCCTTAACTCTGTAATTCACATCTCCCAAACTCAGGAAGAGTTTATTACTTCTACCGATACATCTGCTCCTCAGATTACAGCGTCTTCCTATTTTGCTCAGTACGGAACACCAGTTGCACTGCGATTTGTCGAGTTGAGCCAGCCTTTACAGACCATTGCAGATGTTTTGGAATACCAAAAGGTACGTGTTTTTGTGAGCTACAATGGGCAGCTCATGGGCAAAGTTGACATTGACAACGGCAACTGTCCTATTACTACGTCTATCTTAGAAGAAGCAATTACCAATGCCTTCAGTCAGCAACTCCTAGAATTTGGCTTACGCTTAGGTCCAAATTTAAGTTGGGTTCAAGCAGTGTCTACCTTGGCAAATGGTTGGCATTTGAAGCCAAATGGTGCAACTTCTAGAGCAGAATTGTCTACTGGCTCATCTGTATCTATTGTTGTTGCCACATACGACCGACCGGACGATTTGCGCCATTGCCTGCAAAGCCTGTGTGCTCAAGAATCATCACGATCGATAGAAATTATCGTCGTTGACAATCATCCTGTTTCTGGGTTGACAGCACCTGTTGTAGAAGAGTTTTCCACTGTTAAATTAGTGCAGGAACCTCGACAGGGGTTAGCTTACGCACGCAATGCAGGTATTGTAGCCAGCAGTGGAACCATTGTTGCCATGACTGATGATGATGTCATCGCACCTCCTAATTGGATCGAACAACTGGTGGCACCATTCACTCGCTCTGACATTATGGCCGTAACCGGAAATGTACTACCTGCGGAATTAGAGACTTTATCACAACGATTGTTTGAAACTTATGGTGGGTTAGGCCGTGGCTTTGAATCCTTTGAAGTTAACGGAGATTGGTTTGAATGTTTTGCCCGTAAGGCAGTAACAACTTGGACTTTAGGCGCAACTGCTAACGCCGCCTTTCGAGCTTGTATCTTCCATCATCCCAAAATTGGTTTAATGGACGAAGCCTTGGGACCAGGCATGCCATCTGGAGTGGGTGAAGATATTTATCTCTTTTATAAAGTTCTTAAAGCTGGATACACCATTTTATATAACCCTCAAGCTCATGTTTGGCACAAGCATCGTCGAACCATGCAGGCTTTGCGTCACCAGCTGTTTAATTACAGCAAAGGTCATGTTGCCTATCATCTGACTACCCTGTTACGAGACAAAGATTGGCGAGGATTAGTACAAATCTTGATAGGGCTACCTCTAGCTCATTCTTCACGAATTTACTACAGGCTCCGGGGTTGGAGCGATTATCCCATCTCACTCATCTTGCTAGAAATCCTGGGTAATCTCATCGGTCCTCTCGCACTCCTTCAGTCTCGCTGGCGAGTTATGTGCGAAGGTACCAGTACGTCTTACCTCCCTCCAAGCCAAAGACTACAAGTTTTCCTGAAACCTGATAGCTGGGGCGCAACAGAACAAAGCCACAAACGATCTGATTTGATCTCACCCACCAATTCATAACGACAGACAACCACAGGAGTTTTAGATTATGGCACATGTGAATAGTGCAGCAAATAAAATATTGCTGCGTAGACCTAGCTACTTGTGGGATTTGTTGAGATCTCTGGTCGATCGCGACATGAAACTCATGTATAAGCGATCTGCCTTGGGTGTAACCTGGACGTTGATCAGCCCGTTGCTACAACTGCTAGTTTTTATCTTTGTTTTTCAGGTCATTATTAAGGTTGACGTTCACCAATACTCGTCTTACGTGTTTACGGGATTATTGGTTTGGAACTGGTTTCAAACCTCTCTGTTTCAAGCTACTGGAGTTATCATCAGCAGCCGTCCACTGATTCGACAGCCTGGATTTCCAAGTGCTATCTTACCTGTAGTTGTGGTCACTACAGGTTTGATTCATTTTGTTTTAGCATTACCAATTCTAATCGTTTTTTATCTAATTGATGGAGCTACGATCACACCTCTTGTCTTTGCTCTCCCGCTGTTGCAACTGATTCAGTTTGCATTAACTGTTACGTTCTCTTACTTCTTAGCTGCCCTTAATGTTACTTTTCGCGATACTCAACATACGCTGGGGGTTTTGCTGCAATTTCTGTTTTATTTAAGCCCAATTTTCTACGATCTTAAAAGTATTCCCGAAAAATATTGGTATGCCTATAGTTTGAACCCAATGGTGCATATTGTGACCTGCTACCGGCAAATTTTAATGTGGGGTGTGCAACCTGATTGGTTTGCTCTGGCAATCATTACAGCAATTACCCTAATTCTTTTGCCAATTGGTTACGCACTTTTTAAGCGACAGAGCCTTAGATTTGTGGAGGAAATTTAGATGCACACTGCCATTCTTGTAGAAAATTTGGGGAAGCGGTTTCAACGCTTCCATGCTGAGAAGCCTGTGACCTTTATGGAAGCAGCTCTCTTAGGTTGGCGTCGTATCAAACCTGTAGATGACTTTTGGGCTCTGCGAGGAGTTTCTTTTGAGGTTGCCGCGGGCGAAATGCTAGGAATTATTGGGCATAATGGAGCTGGAAAATCTACTTTACTTCAACTTTTGGGTAAAGTAGCCTATCCTACTGAAGGACGCATTAAGATGAACGGGCGTATTGGGGCTCTGCTCGATCTAGGTGCTGGGTTTCATGGAGATTTAACCGGGCGGGAAAATGTTTTTGTTACGGCAATTGTCGCTGGGTTGTCAGAGCGAGAGGTAAGCCGCCGGTTTGACCAGATTGTAAAATTTGCCGAACTAGAAGCATTTATTGATAATCCCGTTCGTACTTATAGTTCTGGGATGACGATGCGATTGGCCTTTTCAGTTGCCATTCATACTGATCCTCAAATTCTTCTAGTGGATGAGTTTCTTGCGGTAGGGGATCTGGCATTTCAGACCAAATGCCTAAGCCGAATCACAGAAATGAAGGAACGGGGATGCGCCATTGTGTTTGTATCCCACTCAGTTGGGCAGGTAGAGCGATTGTGCGATCGCGCCCTTTGGCTTAAACGCGGTAGGGTTGTAGCCTATGGTGAACCGACTGTTGTAGCAGGGCAGTACGCCATGGAGATGCGATCGCAAAGCCAGCAACGCACGCCCCATCGCCCACCGCAACTGACCCGAGCGGGTACCGAACTACGGGTTAATGAAAATCGCTTCGGCTCCCAGGAAATTGAGATTACTGATGTCCGATTACAGCCCAACAGCATCCTGGAAACAGGTGATGCTCTCTGCATTGAAATTGACTATCAGTCTCACCAACCGATTGATACTGCCATCTTTTGTGTAACCGTGAGCCAAGAGGATGGGACGACCTGCCTGGACGTTAACACATCCGATATGGGAATTCCGGTGCCAAGGATTAGCGGAAAAAATACAATTCGGTTGTGGTGCGATCGTCTCGACCTTTGTAGCGGCAAGTATTTTGTCAACGTTGGAGTCTTTAAGGAAGATTGGGCTTATGCTTACGATTATCATTGGCACGTCTACCCTTTGGTAGTTGAGTCAGAGGTGCCTGCAAAAGGTATTTTAACCCCTCCGATGCGTTGGGAAATGGTGTCTCAGGTGGTGGCATCATAAGCATCCCGTTCCTATTCAACCGAAAAGTAATTCTGGAGGCTAATCATTAATGGCTGAACAGGTTTTGCATGAACCGTATGATCAGGCATTTTTTGAAGCCCTGCGGGATGGTTCCCGCCAGTCTGCGGCGGTCATTGTGCCGATCATTCTGGACTGGGTTCAGCCACAGCGGATCGTGGATGTTGGCTGTGGGGATGGAACCTGGCTCTCGATGTTTCAGAAACACGGAATTGCAGACATTTTAGGGATCGATGGCGACTATGTTGAGCCTGAAAACCTTCAGATTCCTCCGCACCAGTTTATGTCATGGAATCTGGCTCAACCTCTGTTGCTGGATCAAACTTTTGACTTAGCAATGTGCCTGGAAGTAGCCGAACATCTACCTGAGGAAAGCGCCTCTGACTTTGTAGATTCTCTTGTTCGGCTCAGTGATGTGGTATTGTTCTCGGCGGCAATTCCGCATCAGGGGGGAACCCACCATATTAATGAGCAATGGCCTAACTACTGGATTCAACGCTTTGAAGAACGGGGATTCATCACGATCGACAGTCTCCGAACACGAATCTGGAATCATCCCCAGGTAGAACCCTGGTATGCCCAAAATAGCTTTATCTTTGTGCGGGGCGATCGCCTGTCCCATTACCCCAAACTTCAAGAGCTGGAATTGCGCTCGCTCTGGTCAAAACAAATTCTTGTGCATCCCAAGATTTACCTTTATCACTGTCCAGAACAGTCCTCAGACTCTTCTGAAACAGAATCAATTGACGCTAAAGATCAACCTTCACAGCTGATCAAGATTCTCAATCTTACCTGTCTTCCATTCGCCAAGATTCGTAGCGGTGAAGGGGTAACCCTGGAATTGGAGTATCAGCTTCAGTCTCCTGTAGGAGCGGCTATTTTTAGTTTCAGTCTGAGTAATGCTTTAGGGGATATTTATTTAGACACACACATTGAAATTAATCCCTTATCTAATGATTGGCAGGTTCCGCATCGTCTCCAGTTGCAGATCGATCGCCTGGATTTGATTGACGGGCATTACTTTATCAACCCTGGCATTTTTAGCCCCGATTGGCAGCAAATCTACGATTTCCACTGGCACCGCTATCCTCTTACCATTTCTGCTAATGCGTTTCAGAAAGGAATTCTAAATCCTCCTATGCGATGGCATATTTTGTGTAATTACCCTTCCTAACCACCTAATTCAGAATCAATTCTGGATTGAGTACAGCCGAATGTTTCACGAAACACAAGAGTATATTGTGACTGGTAAAAGACCCTAAGCGTGTATGAGTCGTTTACTAAAATTTGTACTAAGTCTATTTTTGGGATTCTGGATCATCATTGTATTAAGTTCAGCAGGTCAAGCAGTTTTACCCCGTGTTGAGACAGCTATCAAAGTCCACAACACAGTTACCGGAGTCAGTACCCGTTATATTGGAGCCTGTGAAGGAAACATCAATTTTGATAGAGCAGATATAGCTGACCTGGGAATTAACACCTACCGAATTTATGGAGGGATGTCGCGATGGGAAAGGGAGGATGATGACGGAGTCTATGGACTGCCTACCATTGCTCAAATAAAAACTAACCCTGATGTCATTCCCTGGGAACAGTGGGATGCAGTGATGACGAACCCCATCAGCCGATCGGATTATGCTTTTTCTGGTGACCCTGCGGAGTTATGGCAGGGCAACGCGAGAACCATTTTTGAAACCCTTAAGCAAGACAACATTCGTCCCGTACTTACTATCCGCAATACCGATCCGGGTTGGAGCCCAAATTGGGCATTACAATTGAACCCGCCACGCACGGAAGATGACTGGAATGAATGGTGGGAACATGTATTTGCTACGGTGTACTGGCTAAACGTACGCAATAATTACCAAGTGGATGATTTTGAAATCCACAATGAGCCAGATAACCGACAACAGGGATGGGGCGGAAATCAAGCTGATTACTTTGAGTTAGTCCGAATAGCGACCGATGCGATCGCCTATGTTTATCGCACCTATTTACCCGATCGGCAATTCTACATTCATGCGCCCAAAACGGTTGGCGGGAGCCGTTGGCCTGTTGATACCCTAGCCAGCATCCCAACCTATTTTGATACTGTCAATGTTCACAACTATGACTTAGATATTTCACCCTATGTCCGCCGTGTGCGGAGTTGGATGCAGGGTACGATTCATGCGCGATCGCCCCTCTGGTTAGGAGAATGGGGAACTTACACGGGAGGATATGATGATTTCACTTTCTCTCTAAATCTGCTTAAAAATATGATTCGAGCCTCCCAACCGGGAGATACGTATGTTTATGGCAGTCATATCTTTTCACTTTATGATTGGGGAATATCAGGTGACTTCGAGGGACTAATTGGACCTGATGGAAAACGTCGCATGAGTTACTACGCCATGCGGTTAGGAATTCGAGCATTACAGGGGGGAAGACAAACTCTTCTGGCCACCAGTAGTAATTCAAACCTGATGGCGATCGCCACTCAGGATCAGGAAAGGAATCTTTATTTGCTGGTCGTTAACAGTGGATCAACCATTTCTCGTACAGGTGTTGATCTTTCAGCCTTTAGTGCGTTTACCACAAGTACTATTTGGCAGTTTAGCTCAGAAGCTATGGATGAAATTCGAGGGCACGTCACGATGCAGCAAGGATATACTCACCTTGAAATTCCCGCAAGTAGCGGGCTATTGATTAAATTTGAGGCTCAGTAGATCGTAAACCTGAGCTATGCTCTGAAGTGGTGTACAAATAAAGAAAAAGAAAGGGCGTATTCTGCTGGATAAGCAAAAAAGACCAGACGAGGATACACCATGAGTAAGGATAATCTTATTGCATTTCAAGCAGCAGAATCATCAGCATCATTTCGAGATGCCCTGACAGAACTAGTTCGGTAAGCAAGTTCTGTTGTTCGACTAATCCCTCGTAAACTACTGCCTTTGTTGTGGGCTTGTAGAACTTGTCTAATTTATTGAGGGCTACTATGGCGACGGTAATACAAACTGTCGAAGGATTCCGAGAAGGTTTGATGGCAAGCAGGACAGAGGTAGCGTTGATGACCGTTAGGCATTTTGCCGTGTCGATGGGCTTTGACATGACCACACAGAGAGCATTCCATCACCTGGTTTCTAATTGATGAGCCTCTCTACTCTATCAATCCCCCATCATATTGACGCACTACCAAATAATATAAAGAGATAATTAAAGAGACAATAAAGAAAGCCGTGCTTACTGGGACAGTAGATTCTAGTGCTGTACGATGCCAATAACACTAATGCTAAATTAACATTTGCAAATCAGAAGCTGAGCTGTTTCCTCTAAAAAAATCATTTTAGCGAGTGACTATGCAACTCTGTTGTATAGACTGGCTCAAACATGCTGCCGTACATTCAGTTAGAAGTTCCAAGGTGACTTGAATCGACTTTTGTAAACGCTGCACGGAAATAGCCGCAACTTTAGTAATGAATCAGCCTCTTTCAGAATTGGACTTGCCAACTGAGCTAGTGATTTCGATTGTAATTCCGGTCTTTAATGGAGGTGAAAGCTTCCAGCGATGTTTAGCCAGTCTTGCTCAATTTGTCTCAACTGCGGTAGAGCTGATTGTTATTGATGATGGCAGTACTGATGGCTCTGGAAAGCTCGCTCAGCAAATGGGAGCCCAAGTCGTGCGAGTTCCCAAATCAGGAGGACCAGCACGGGCACGCAATCTAGGCGCGCACATAGCTCAAGGCGACATTCTCTTCTTTGTAGATGCTGATGTCACTCTCAAAGGTGACACAGTAAGCCAGATTGCTAGGATTTTTCGCCATCAGCCCGGCCTCGCTGCTCTAATTGGTTCTTACGATGATGCACCCGGTGCTCCTAACTTCCTTTCCCAGTACAAGAACCTGTTTCACCATTACACCCATCAAACAGCTTGTGAGGAAGCATCAACGTTTTGGGGAGCTTGTGGTGCAATTCGGCGCAATGTATTCCTGGCGATCGGTGGGTTTGATGAAAGCTATCAAAAGCCTTGTATTGAAGATATTGAATTAGGCTATCGGCTGAAACGGGCGGGCTATTCTATCCGTTTGTGCAAAGATATTCAGGTTAAGCACCTGAAGTGTTGGAAGCCCCTTTCTCTGCTGAGGGCAGAAATTTTTTATCGGGCATTGCCCTGGACAGAATTACTCTTAAGCAATCGCCAATTCAATGCTGATCTCAACCTGAGCCATGCGAATCGCATCAGCGTGATTCTGGTATTTGCCTTGATCGGAAGCTTGCTTGCGGTAGGGTTCATGCCCTGGTTTTTATGGGTTTCAATCATTATCACCCTGGGGCTGCTAGTGATGAATTGGGACGTTTATCGGTTTTTCTGTACCAAACGGGGGCTGCGGTTCACCCTGCAAGTGATTCCCTGGCACTGGCTCTACTTCTTTTATGGAGGGGCTGCCTTTGCCTATGGTCTATTGCGGCACTATCTTAACCGCTGGTATCTCCCTGAACTCCCGATGCCTTTGGGTGTTTACAAGTCCAAATGATGAAAAATGTCTACCCGCAAAACATCACTCAGCACAACTTAACTTTGGAGGCTTTTCAGATATGAACTCGTTTCCCGTCATTATTATAGGGGGTGGACCTGCTGGACTGACCGCGGGTTACGAACTGATGAAACATAGTGTCCAGTCGATCGTTCTGGAGAAAGCTGAAAAAGTTGGTGGCATCTCTCGTACTGAAATGTATAAAGGCTATCGGTTTGATATCGGTGGTCATCGCTTTTTCACAAAGGTAGGCGAAGTTCAGGCTGTATGGCAAGAAATTTTGGGAAATGATTTTATTCAAGTTCCCAGGCTATCTCGGATTTATTACGATGAAAGGTTTTATGACTATCCCCTCTCACTGTTCAAAACCCTGAGGAATCTGGGACCTATTCGCAGTTTCTTGATTTTGATCAGCTATCTAAAAGCTAAATTCCGCAAGTTTTTGAACCCAGACTTTGACCCAAAAACCTTTGAGGACTGGGTAACTGACTGCTTTGGAGAGCGGCTTTACCAAATTTTCTTCAAGACCTACACGGAAAAGGTTTGGGGCATTCCCTGCAATCAAATTCAAGCGGACTGGGCAGCTCAGCGGATTCAAAATATGTCGCTGAAGCGAGCTGTAATCAATGCACTGTTTGGAAAACAAAACGCCAAGAGTTTGATTAAGAAGTTTGACTATCCTCGACTTGGACCCGGAATGATGTGGGAACGCTGTCAGGAATTACTGGAGAACAATGGATCACCTGTTCATCTGAATACAGAGGTGGTGCGAGTTGAGCGCGAGGGCAAACGGATTACAAAAGTGATTGCGAGACAGGGTGATCGCACCTTTGAACTGGTAGGTGATCACTTCATTAACTCCATGCCAATATCAGCACTGCTACATCGTCTTGATCCCCTACCACCCGAGGAGATTCTAGCCGCAGCTCGTGGTCTGAAATATCGTGACTTTCTGATCGTTCCCCTGATTATTAACCAGGAGCATCTTTTCCCCGATAACTGGCTCTACATCCATAGCCCGCAATTTAGAGTTGGACGCATTCAAAATTTCAAGAACTGGAGTCCGGAGATGGTTCCTGAAGCAGGCAAAACTTGCCTAGGAATGGAATATTTCTGTAGCGAAGGCGATGATCTTTGGGAGATGCCAGACTCCCATTTGATTGAGTTAGCCTCTCAGGAAATTGTGCGATTGGGATTGGGAGTTAACTTGAAGGATGTGGAAGACGGTTGTGTGATTCGTCAGCGCAAGGCGTATCCGGTTTACGACGGCGAGTATCGTCAGCACTTGCAGGTGTTGCAAGACTATCTCGAAACCTTCGAAAATCTGCAAACCGTGGGGCGAAACGGGATGCACCGCTATAACAACCAGGATCACTCGATGCTGACTGCATTACTGGCAGCCAAGAACATTCTGGGCGAACAGCACGACCTCTGGAATGTGAACGTTGAGCGGTCCTATCACGAAAACTTTACGAATGAGGAGTGGTCGAAGGTGAAGCAACAGACTAACAACTTGCCTATACCGGCTCGATCGCTTTCCAAAGCCGCTTGAGGGCGATGCAGGGAGGTCCTGATGGCAGAATTTGACGCTCCGCTGGTTTCAGTGATTATCCCGGTCTTCAATGACGGAGAGCAGCTAAAGCTCTGTTTAGCGGCATTAGCACAGCAGTCCTATCCGCGATCGCAGATCGAAATCATCGTAGTGGATAACTCATGGGGTGACAGAGAAGCTAGAAGGGAGGCTGAATCAGGGACATTGCCCGTAGCCCTTGTTGGAAAAAGCAGCGTTTTTGCAGCTTGAGGCGTATGAGTTGCTCAGCCCAATTCGACCATAAATCCATCGAACGAATCCAAAGCTGTCCATACAGTCCTATCCAAAAATCACTGTGTCGGTTTTGAGTTCGCTTCGACTCCGGCACTCGTCCAATGTAGTGCTGAATCTGCTGACGACAGATGCGCTTGCTCTGTTCGATTGTGAGGGTGTGGGCAATGGCGACCAACAGCACTAAAGCGAGAAACCGTTGCCCGGTGGCACGACAATTTTCCAGGTTATAGCCGCCCGTTTTGAAATCTCTAAACATCGGCTCAATCGAAAACCGCTTAGCATAGCTGTTCAAGGCAGATTCAAGATCATTGAGGTTGGTCAACAAATACCAGACTTGATTAGTTTTCGATTGTCGGTAGACCCGTTTCCATAGCGTGACGAGATTGAAACGACCGAACCCCTGTTCTTTGCTCGGTTGTCTAGCAGCTAGACAATTCCGATCGTGAGCCTTCCTTGTCTCAAAATAAGATTGGTCTAGCTCCTAGATGAAGCTCTTAGCTATGATGGTCAAGCAAACACAGATTAGACACAAGAAGGGTCTTGCAGCAGGAAAAATCTTATGGAGCTAAGCGGATTCGAACCGCTGACCTTCTCAATGCCATTGAGACGCGCTACCAACTGTGCTATAGCCCCTTACATCTCGATAATGATGCCTTAATTCGGTGAGATTGTCAACTTCATCTGATTCGATCTGGCAATTCTCATTTTGGCAATTCAACTGGTGTTGTGCGGGATCTCTAGTTCAAGCCCTTGAAGCATAAAGGTGAGCAGGTGATCCCAACTGTCGAAATACAGTTAACGAGTCAACGCTCGCAAATCATCGAAAAAGGTTTTGTGAGTGGGCAACTGCATTCGCAGCAGTTTGTACTTCTAGTCAAGCAACTCCGGTAGTGGTCTGAATCTATCGTTTTACCAGCTAATTGCTTGATTCCCATTTTCATCCCTCTCCTGGAAGGTGTTATGAACTTTGTACTACCACCTGAGCAAATCGTCCAAGCATAAGAATGGCAAAAGCGACCCGATGCAGTCCAACTAATGTTTCTTGTAAACGTTCGTAATCTCTTGCTAATCGCCTGAATCGTCCAGCCCATCAAACGTGCGCTCCACTACCCAGCGACAAGGCAGTAAGACAAAACCATGCTTGGCTTCTGGCAATTTCACTACTTCTAGTTGAATCCCGATTGGCAGGGTGCGGTGTAGAGAAGCTGCTGAAGAGGAGACTTGACCTGCGCGACAATGATTCTCCGGTGATCCTCACTGACGCTTGCACCCGATAAGCTGTCATTCGATCGCAAAAGATAAAAATTCTTTCATCTTTGTTTCACTCAGCATTTATCGACGCCGCCAACACTGAATGAATAAACATTAGCAGCCTGGATTCTAAATCCAGAGCCGCTTTGTTTCACTTTACGAAACCAGAAGGTAGCACTGTGGATCAGCGAGTTAGGAGAGGGCGGCGATTATCCCTTTGCAGAACCGCGAAGCAAACGCTCCGTTTCTTTATCGGTGGATTGGCCTTGACAGTCAGTATCAATGCAGTTTCACCAGCGATCGCTGGTGAACGACTGGACATTCAAATGAGTTCTGTCGGGGTGTCTGTATTGCTCGCGGATTTGGAAACCTTTCTCGAAACCGGGCAAGTGCCTCCCGAACTGCAACCTTACCGTTTTTTGCTCAATAAGGAAGTCCGTCAAGCTCTAGGCAGTAAGGCAAACTTAAACCCATCCGCGAGCAATAGTCTAATGAACGATCTGCTGCAATCCACCAACGGTGATCGCCTCCTGCATTTGCTGCAACGTTTGATAATCGGCAGTACCAGGGAAGACCTTGCAACAGCGATTTCTCAAGCCGCCCAACAGCCAGAAGGATTGAGCCTGATGGGAATTCTGCGCCACTATCCTCAAGCCCAACTCAAGATCGATCTGGAAGCGGCGATCGTCCTATTAGCTCAGATGAATCAATCCCAACAGGCGATCGAGAAGGCTCTTGAGCAAACGCTAACGGTTCCCACCCTACCTTTTCGGCATCCGCTTGACCCGGCTGCTCCTGGAACTTTTGAGGTGCAGCAACAAACGCTTGCCTTTCGAGATTGGGAGCGCGATCGCAGGATCTCCACTGACCTGTATTGGAGTGATCAGCATCGCGGACCGCTCATCGTTCTCTCCCACGGGTTTGGAGCCGATCGCCGTTTTTTGGGTTACTTGGGTGAGCATCTTGCTTCCCACGGCTTCACCGTTGCAGCGATCGAGCATCCGGGCAGCAACCTTGACTGGCTCGCCCCACTCCTGGGCGGCAGATGGATTCCCGCCGAGCAGCGATCGATTCTGCCCACCTCAGAGTTTATCGAGCGTCCCAGAGATGTTCAGTTTTTGCTGGACGAACTGGAGCAGTTAGAACAACGATCCGATCGATTTGCGGACCTGTTCAATACTAAGCAAGTCACTGTGATTGGACACTCGTTGGGCGGATATACAGCATTGGCACTGGCAGGAGCAGAACTTGATTTAGAGAGCCTACGAACGTTTTGCAATCGCGTTGATCAGGCCGGGCTGACTCCCGCAGATTGGCTGCAATGCACTGCCGCTGACTTACCTAATAACTTGCCCGTCTTGCAAGATGCACGAGTTGCCCAAATTATTGCGCTCAACCCAGCGATCGGACATTTATTCACGTCAGCGAGTCTGGCACAAATCCAGATTCCGACGATCGTCTTATCGAACAGCGAGGATACAATTACGCCCCCGATTCATCATCAGCTTCTACCGTTTGAGCAGATGCAAACCAAGAAGTATTTGATTACGGCGCTTGGAGCAACACATCTCAGTGCAGGAACGCCAAATACTCTAAATGAATCTCTATTTGACAATGCATTTGTGCGCGAACGTCGCAGCGGAGAAACAGAACCATTGAGACAAATGCTGAAAGGGATGTCGCTGGCATTTGCGCAGCAGTTAACCCCTGAAGCCGCAAATTATCGTCCTTTTCTGGGTGCTGCCTATGTACAGTCCCATTCAACTCGCGATCTAAAGCTGCGTTTTGCAACCGATCTTCCACCAGAGTTGGTTACTCGATTAAAGCATTTAGAAGACATTCATAGAGCGATCGTCGCTTCACCACGAATTAGCACAATTTTGGCAGCCGTTCCCATTCAGCTTGAAATGTCACGGATAACTGAAAAATGGCTCCTGCTTCTGGCGTTATCCGCTGTGTCTCTTGCTCCTAGAAGGAGGTCCACCGAGAGAGATGAGCGAGCAACGAGATCAAAAGTTGCAAGCTAATTGAATTTTCACTTCTTTCTGTCCTTTTCGAATACTGTTCAGAACTAACCTGATTATGCCTTCGATCCAATGCCCTAATTAAGACTTGGATCGTTTTGTTGAAGTTAATGATATGTTAACCGCGAGAGACTAATTGCGTTAGCAGCAATATCCAGATGTTCCATCATATTTCTGCAATTTTTACTTGAAAAATATACGCCTTAAAGAAGATGCATAAAAACAAACTTAAACAATAAGAGGCAGTAAGCGTAATTCAGGCTAATCGATGCGCTGCACTTTTTCGCTGAGTTTATAAAAACCTTTTCACATTCGTTTTATAAACAATTTAAGTTCAACTGTGAAACTAAAAGACATGAAGGAAAGAGAACAAATCAAACTTGCTCTCCTTCACCTTCAGCCCTACACAATTTAAACTAGGAAGTAATCATCATGAAACGCCTGATCCTCACATCCTTATCTGTTCTGGCTCTTGGCACTGTTGCTGCTCCGACCTTTGCCGTCAGCGATCGTTTCGAGCAAGAGCGTCAGGAAACTTTGAATGCAATGAGTGATTCCTGGCAACAAGAGCGTCAGGAAACCTTGAACGCCAGCAATGAACGTTGGAAGCAGGAACGTCAAGACACCTTAAATGCCAGCAACGATCGCTTTCAGCAAGAACGTCAGGAAACTTTGAATGCAATGAACGATCGGTGGGAACAGGAACGCCAGGAAACTTTGAATACCTAAACTTCACTGAAGCAGTTTTACTCAAGTAACCGCTAACCCGATGACAGTGAAACTGCCTGGCTCAAAATGCTCTCATCGTTAAAGCTGAAGATGTTTCCCTCATCCTCTGCTCGATGAGGTTTGTCAAACGGCATTGCTTACGGGATCCAAAAACCAAATTTTCACCCTTAAGCAGTGTTCGTTTCATTGAATCAATCGTCGCACAGAAACATTCACTGAGGTATTACCGCTGCCGGGTGATACCTTTTTATTTTAGAACGTTTATAAAAAATCTTTCATCTTTCATTTACACACCATTTATTTCATCCAGTCATATTAGAAAGTGTCAGCAAAGGCTGATGAAATAATTCAATCTCATTCAGGAGAAAAACCGATGAAACGTTCAATGTTAATGAGTTTGTCGCTGGCTGCTGTGTCGCTGGGCGCGATCGCTGCCCTGAGCGCATTAGACCATCAATCTGCTACCGCACAGGCACAGCAACCCCAGCAGGAACAACTTCAAGAGCAGCCGCAAGCACAGCCCAAAGTTGGCTGCAATGAAGCCAATCAATCGGCAGGACAGACGATCTGAAATCAGAGGATCTAGAAACAGTTTCAAAGTGACAGGATGCGATTGCCCCAGGTTGTTATTGGTAAACCTGGCATCCTTAAATTCAACCTGGAAATGAGTATTAGGAGTGCGACCTAATGCTTTTCCTCTACAAGAATTCTGTAGTGGTGTCTATCCTTCAATCGCAAGATTGCTTTAGAATTTTTGCCATCCCTGCTTGACCACGAAGCTCACTTCACCTTTACTTCCCGCCTGCCATGCCGTCGCTTCCAAAACCCACTCAACCCTCTGTTAGGGCATTGCCGCAGTCACTCCTGGTAAAGCTCACCCATCCCCAATGGTATCGCTGGCTGTTTAGCGTTCGCACTCGCCTGTTGCTGTGGTATTTGTTTCTGGCAGGCTGTGTCACTTTCATTTCGGTCAGCGCTGCCGATCGCGTTTATCGCGAAAGCATTGTGTCGCGTGCAAACCTGGCAATGAAGCAGCAGCTTGACCAGTTCAGTTACTTTGTTCAGTCCAAACAGCAGAGCGGTAAACTTCCGACTTCTACGACTCAAATCTTCGACGTATTTCTAGATCTCTACGCACCTACCCGTGATGAGTATTTCATAACGCTGATCAATGGGCAATTGCACGACTATCGCTCTTACTCCGGGCAACTCCCTGCCTTCCTGGAACAAAACGCTGCCCAGTTCCCGGACTGGTCAACGGTGAAATATCGACAAGAAGGACAGATGCATTTTGGCGAACAGCGATTTCAATACGTCGCGCACTGCTTCCGAATGGCAGGCAAACAGCCCGGAACCCTAATTGTTTTCTACGATGCCACCTCTGATTTTCAGCAGGGACGGCAGGCGTTGCTGCGTTTGTTGCGGGATGTCAGCATCTTTCTAGGGATTTCTTTGATCTTCGCCTGGTTTACGGCAGGACGGGTGCTAGCTCCCCTGCGGCAACTGACCAAAACGGCTCAGTCCATTCGGGAGTCAGACATGAATCAGCGATTGTCTGTGCAAGGCAAAGATGAAATTGCAGAACTCACCACGACCTTTAACGAAATGCTCGATCGCCTTCAGGTGGCCTTCGAAAGCCAGAAGGAATTTCTCAAAGATGCCAGCCACGAACTGCGAACGCCCATCACCGTGATTCAGGGACACCTGGAGATGCTGCAATATCGACCCGACCAGCAAGAAGAAACGATTGCCCTGGTAATGGATGAACTGGAGCGCATGGGCCGCCTGGTAAACGATCTGCTGCTGCTGGCAAAAACCGAAAACCCTAACTTCCTGCACCTCAAAACCGAAGAACTGGACTGGATGACCGAGGAACTGTATCTCAAATCTCGCTCGATCGCCCCGCGCAACTGGAAGCTGGAATCGAAAGGGCTCAGCCCCATTCGCTGTGATCGCCAACGCCTGACCCAAGCCGTGATGAATCTGGTACAGAATGCGGTGCGCCATACTGGAGAGAACGATACGATTACGCTCGGATCATCAGTGCGCGACAGCTACGCCTTCCTATGGGTGAGCGATACGGGAGAAGGTATTGCCCCCGAAGATCAGAAGCGCATCTTCCAACGCTTCACGCGCGGCACGAATCAAGACAATCAGTTTGAAGGTTACGGACTCGGACTTTCCATTGTGCAGGCGATCGCACAGGCTCATCACGGCTGGATCGAACTGCAAAGCCGTCTGGGAGAAGGCTCAACATTTACGATTATTATTCCGCTGGAACCCCCCGTTACTGCCCATGAATCGCATCCTGATCGCCGAGGACAATCCGCGCATCACCTCCTTCCTGGAAACCGGACTTCAGGCTAATGGTTATACGACGACCGTGGTGAGTACGGCAAAAAAAGCCATTTCGTTTGCCAGCAGCACTGATTTTGATTTGCTGATTCTGGATCTGGGGCTCCCTGATGCCGATGGACTAAAAGTGCTGGCAGCCGTACGAGGACAAGGCGCAACCCTACCGATTATCATCCTGACCGCTCGTGATGGGCTCGACGATACTATCTCCGGTCTCGAAAGCGGCGCAGACGATTACATGACCAAACCCTTTCGGTTTGAGGAGTTATTGGCGCGAGTGCGGGTTCAGCTTCGCAATCAGCGATCGTCTAAAAAGCCCGAAGAAACGCAATTGCGGGTGGCAGACATCACGCTGGATTTATTGACTCGTCAGGTGTGGGTCAGTGATCGTCCGGTAGAACTCTCGACCCGCGAATTTCTGATGCTGGAAGTATTCCTGCGCCATCCGATGCAGGTCATGACCCGCGAACAGCTGCTCGATCGCATCTGGGGATACGACTATGATCCGGGTACAAACATAGTGAATGTCTACGTAGGACACCTGCGGCGCAAGATTGGGGACGATCGACTGGAAACCGTGCGTGGGGCAGGCTATCGTCTGCGCGTTTAGGGGCAAGGTGCGTTGCTGGTTTCCTCAATGCGATAAGTCTTCAATGTTTTACTTCTTGAATCTCAATATATCGATATCAATGAAGGGATACCGCAGATTATTCAGGAGTTAACTCATGACAATACACAAAACGCACTGGCAAACGTATCGCAAACTCGAACAAACTATCGATTGTGTTGAACAATCCTTTTTGCAGCGATTTATTGAACAACTTCAACAAACTAATAGAAGAATTGTCCAATGCTTCACCCCATCTAAACCCATCATTCAGCAGGTGAAACAGAGAAACGGTCGAGTTGGGTGGCATGTTCACGACCCAAACACCCAACGGAGTGCTTATCTGACTTCTGAGGAGGAAACTCTGGCGTGGTTAGACGAGGGTTTTGCCGATCGACAAGCTGACTCAACCCTAAACCAGGTGGACTTGTATCGATCGCAAGCAGTTCGTTGAGCAAAGTTGATTGGCAAAATCAAATGTAAATGTAGGGGTGTTCATCCTGTAGCAGTGTTTTTCAAAACTTATCGTTTGCCAATGCCTTGCTTGGAGAATCAGGCAATTATCCCAGCAGATGCGATCGCCCGTGCCATCGCTTTTGCGATCGAGCAGCCAGAAGATGTGGATGTTAATGAAATTATCGTTCGACCGATCGGACAGAGCGGCTAAGTGTCTGCCGATGTTGAGGTGCTGAAAACGTTGATGTCAACTAGCGTTTATCATCCTCGTGCTAATGCTTGGCATCGTGTTAGCGACTTGCGCCGTTAGCTTCTGCGTCTAGAGCATAAAGCACAGCGTCCCTTGATTGTCGATGCTGGCAACGTAATTCACGCTCTTTGCGTGTTGAGTCGAATCTCTGGGGTTTCTCCCTTTGGCGCATCCCCTCGTCCTCTTTGTGCATCTGAGCGGACTCTCGCTTCGTCTGCCCAGGCAATCTCTGCCCCTGCTCGATCGCTTGCGGGTCTTGTTCATATGCTCGCTTCAATGGCTTCTGCGGGGTCATCCCCCATCGCTTGAGATACTCTCCCACACTCTGAATCGGCATCACCACACTATACACTTGAGCAATCAGACTTGCTACGGCTTGTCGAGTCCACAAGGCACTGTCTATCTCTAACTCATTGGGACAATACTCCCGAATTAACTGTTGCAGGTATGCCTCTTCGTCAGGATTGAGCGTCCGTCCTTACCCTAGTTTTTTGCCGCGTCAGTACTGCTCTAGAGTGGCTTCCCCTTCCTGCTGATATTGCTGCCACCAGTCCCAGACCGTATTGCGATGAACACCCAGGTATTCAGCAATGTCAACGATACGTTTGCCTTCCCCGCGTAATCGGATTGCCTGCTGTCGTAAGTAATTTTGTGTCTCCGGATTGAGCGTTCGAGCATCCGGTTTGTTCATACCTCTATGCTAGCAATCTCTCGCCTAACTCTGCCTTCTCTTTTCTTGCCAGGCTAATAAATATGAATCAGCCAAATTCAACGAACAATGGACTTGTCCAAACCTTTGAATCATCAACCTGACGACCTGATAGATAAACAGGTACAAAGCCATGTGGTCTAGATTGAGGAGGCAGAGTAAATTCACCGCTTAAATCTCGGGGCATCTGTTTTCCACTCACACGTTCTACGGCAACAAAAAGCTCTGCTCCACCCAATTCTTGACGCAAATTAGTTTGGGCTAGCAGCTCCTGTCCTGTGAACTCCCAGGTGAACTCAGGACAGTGAATATAAGGATTAGGCTGAAGTAAACTACCTACCTTGGTGTAGCTACCAATTTGAATATGCAGACGAAACCGGGCTTGGAGCAAATCGGATAATTCTAATTCAATTGCATCACTATCCCCGTAAGTGTCAGACCGAAACTCCAGCTTGAGAGGGCTAGCTCGTCTCACATATTCCTCAGGATGCTCCAATCCATACGCTTGATAACTCTGCACGAGGGTATTGGAGTACTCTAATACTCCACGCCATTCTGCCCAACGATAGCGATCTTTAATGCGTGCTCCTCCCCAACGCAGCCGGATCCGATCGGAAGAATAACCTGCCTCTGCGTGAAGATTACGGCTCCACAACAACCCTGTATCTGTATAAGCAGCAATCTCATCCCAGCCGCTTGTGCCCAAGAATCGATATTGAATCTTGACTGAATCAGAGGCAGTAAACTCGTCCCCTTGAATATGAGAACCTGACCACAGCAGCGCAACCAGACGATCGCCTGTTGTTGCCCAAGTATGTCGAGAACGCAGGGCATGATTAATGGCTGATTTGGTTAGGGATGGCGCAATGACCCCTGTCAAACCACCGTTTACACCAAAGACGGCTGTACCCGGGACGCCGCCGCCACATCGTCCTCGATGCTCATCTCCATTGGCAGATACACCAACCTTGTAGCCTCGACGAATTGCATCTTGATAGAACCAGGGAAAATGTCCCCAAGCAGAACCAATTTCAATGAGCCGTTCTAACCGGGGGTGATGCCAGTCTAAAATGGCACGTCGTCCGCCAACATGAGGAATCAGCAAATGTTGCTCTGGATCGTGAATGTAAGCTGCAAACAGCCGATCGACGGGCCAAGCCCCAGGGACTAATTCCTGTCCCTTCATTTCTTCATTCCACTCAAACGATCGCACTTGGTTACCCTGAGGATCGTAGGGAAATCGCACTTCATTCCCTAAGAAAATCACATTGCGATCGCCGCCAGCAGCAGAATTGCCGCACCATTCTGTTCCGGGATAGCAGAGGAATTTGCCTTCTTCGGTAATCTCTCGACATTGTTTTACATCATCCTGCCACCGTTCTTTGGTGATGTTAAAGTCGTTTGCGGTGTAGCCTAAAATATCCAATCCGGCAACATCTCGACCATAGGTGAAATTGTATTCAGTGCTATTGGTTCCGACCGTGTTATTGGAATGTACATGCAGATCAGCAAAAAACGCACGCGGATAAGCCAGATCAGACTCTACAGTGACAGGCGTTAAATTGCTCTGCAAACTTGTTCCACTTAAAGTTGCTTGAAATCGCGTTTCTTCGATCGCTTCCAACGTCAGATCTGTTCTGGCAACTGCCCATCCTTGCTTTGGAAAGTTCAGTTCTTGCTCGACGATCGCTCCAGCTGTACTTTGCTGGATTAACTTCAGCGGTTTGCCTAAGTTCCAGCAGGTATTGCCCCAACGGTCTTCAGCACGAATTCTGAGAGGAAAAGCTGTTCCTGCCCTAACCAATCGAGGACTAATGACTGCCAGTTTCGCAGGTGCTCCAGGTACAATATCCACCACAACATCTCCTGGAATTGCGGCAAAGCGAGAAGTGCCAACCGGATCGATATAAGCACGAAAGCGGAAGTCTTGCTCGACAAAGGTTTGAACTCGGGTTCCAGGGCCTCCAGCCCGCCGATCGCCCAAGCGAATCAGGATGTGATCTCCGGGTTTAAGATAGCCATCTACAATGTCAATAATGATCGCTTTTTGAAAAGGGCGTTCATGTCCTTTTTGATCAAATCGAACCTTGAGCGATTGCACGGTAGCAGGGCTTTCCCCCGGAAGTGAGGGTCGAGCCTGATATTCCGCAGAAATATAGTTTGCAGCTAAAGGGTCTTCAGTTTGAAACAGTCCCCAGTCTGAATAGAACTTAAATGTCACCTTGATCCAGGCACCATCTGCAATTCCAGACGCACCAACCTCATAATCGAGCAGGATTTCTTGCCAGCTTCCAGCTTCGATCGTTTGAGTTGAGCAGCGTAGTTGTCCTAAAAAAGGTAGTGTACTGACATATTCCAAATATCCTTGAGGATGCGCATATTCCCCCAAACCATTCAACGTTTCGTCCACAATATCGTTCCTTTTGTCAGGCTATTTTTTATGTCTCGAAGCATTTATTGATGTTTGCAACTTATCGGTCGTCCGCAATAATTCCTGGACAACTAGAGTCAGTAATGCCAAAAGGGCAAGTAGCGAAGCACAGGCAAAGGCAGCAACAGTCTGATATTCGGTGTAAACCTGTTCAACATGCAGCGTTAGCGTATTTGTTTCCCGAATTAGCTTCCCGGAGACAACTGAAACCGCCCCAAACTCGCCGATCGCCCTAGATGTGCAGAGAATGACGCCATACAGCACTGCCCACCGAATTGAGGGAAATGTAATGCGCCAGAAGGTTTGCCAGGCATTTGCCCCCAGGGTTTGTGCAGCTTCTTCCGCTTCGATTCCCATACTTTGAAAAACTGGCAGCACTTCCCGTGCTACAAAGGGCAATGTCACAAACAGAGTTGTGAGGATCATGCCGGGTAACGCAAAAATGATTTTTAGATTGCTTGCCTCTACCCAACTGCCAAAGATGCCTGCCGTAGGACTGTAGAGCAGAATAAACATTAACCCCACCACCACAGGCGAAATCGCAAGGGGTAAGTCTAGTAACCCTATCAGAATTGGCTTACCCGGAAATTGGTAGCGTACCAAAATCCAAGCGATCGCAATCCCAAAGACAGTATTGACTGGCATCGTGACCAACGCAATTGTCAACGTCAAAGCGATCGCGTGTTGGGCTTCAGGAGTGGTAATGCCTTCCCAATAAGCAGTGATGCCGCTGGCAAACGCCTGGTAAAACACCGTTAGTAAGGGAAAGAGAACAACGATTGCCAGAAATGACAATCCTAAACCAATCAGAAGATAGCGCCCCCAAGGGAGCTGTTGCAACCGCAGAGCAATCTGTTTGGGTTGAGGTAAGCTAAGGGTCATATCGCCGAGTCCACCATTGCAGCAGATTAATACAGACCAGGACAATGAGCGAAACAATGAGCAAGACGATCGCAACGGCGGTTGCCCCGCTATAGTCATACTCCTCTAAACGACGGTAAATATAGACGGAGCTAATCATCGTTTCGTAAGGAATATTGCCTGAAATTAAGACAACGACTCCATACTCACCAACGCCTCTTGCAAAGGCAAGCGTAAAGCCCGTGAGGATTGCCGGCAGCAACTGTGGAAAAATGACTCGCCAAAATACTTGTCGATCGTTTGCTCCCAAGACATGGGCAGCTTCCTCCACTTCTGGCTCTAGCTCCATCAAGACAGGCTGTACAGCTCGCACCACAAAAGGCAGCGTCACAAAAACTTTGGCAAACACGACGCCTATCACCGAAGAAGTTAGGTTGATGGATTGAAACCCCAGTTGTTGCAGCCCGTCTCCTAAAGCCGTTCCAGGGTTGAGGTAGCGACCCACCATTCCATCTGGACCATAGAGAGATAACAGGGCAATCCCCGCCACCACAGCAGGCATAGCAAACGGTAAATCGACCAAGCCATCGGCAAATCGCTTACCAGGAAAATCATACCGCACCAGAATCCAGGCAAGAATCAACCCAAACACACTGTTAATAAGCGCTGCCAAAATCGCTGCGGAAAAAGACAGCGTATAGGCTTCGATTGCCACCGGAGCCGTAATGACTTCCCACAACTCCTGCCACGGACGCTGAGAGGCTTGTAGAAAGATGACGCCTAACGGCAGCAGCAGAATAAAGCTGAGATAAGTGAGCACCAGCCCAGAAAACAATGCCCGACCTGCAACTTGGGAGGTAGGAATCGTCCGAGTCGCCATGCCTATTGTTTACCTGCTGCTTGAGCCGCATCAAATAAGCCACCATCTGCAAACAAGTTTTTGTTGACGGCTTGCCATCCGCCAAAATCCGCGATCGTGTAGAGCTTGTCTACAGGCTTATACTGGCTAGACTTTGTGGCATAGGCTTGTTTGTCGATCGGACGATACCCGGCTTGGGCAAAAATTTCTTGTGCCTTCGGGGTAAATAAAAACGCTGTAAACGCCTCTGCAACTTCCCGTGTGCCGCGCTTGTCAACAGTTTTGTCAATGACAGTTACTGGAAAATCAACCTGAATATTGTCAGTTGGAACAATATAGGGATAATCATCAGGAATGGCATCGTTAGTGAAAATAATCTCATTCTCAAACGTAACCAGCACATCCCCAATTTTGTTTTTGACAAAGGCATCTGATGCTTCTCGTCCACTGCTCACGAGTGTTTTGATATTTCTAGCAAAGCCGTTTAGATAAGCGTTTGCTGCTGCTTCACCTTCACTCTTCGCTAACGCACCATAGCCCGCTAAAATACCCCACCGAGCATTCCCAGAAGTCTGAGGGTTAATTGCCACGATCGATACCCCATCTTTTGCCAGGTCTCGCCAATCGCGGATCTGCTTCGGATTACCAGGACGGGTAACTAACACCATGACGGTGCTAGCAGGAGAAGCTTGATTCGGTAAACGTTTACTCCAATCAGTAGCAACAAATCCCTTTTCCACAAGCGGGTCAACATTACTTTGGATATTCTGAGCCAAAACATCTGCTTCTAACCCTCCCAAAATAGCTCTCGTTTGAGCACCGGAAGCTCCATAAGACTCTTTGAAAGTTACCTGTTGACCTGTCTTTTCTTTCCATTCTGCTTGAAATGCTGGAATGATTTTGGAATACAGCGGCTTCGCGACTCCATAAGACACAAAGGTCAGTTCAACAGCAGGGGGAGTTCCCGTCGCCTGGGTCTGGGAGGATGTATCCTGCCCTGCTTGCCCAGACTGTTGAGGTTGAGTACAAGCCGTCACTAACAAACCCGCTGTAAACAGCGAAGCATACAGCACAGAGCGTCTTTTCATAACTCTCTCTCGATAACGAATGATCTAGAGGTTTCTGTGAGACTTGCACAGCCTAACCTACTTTCAAATAAGATACACCGAAAAGCCGACCAACAAATGTGAGTTTCCAAGATTGTTCAGTCGGTATAAAACTCTCAGAACTAAGTACTCATCCCTTCTGATTGAGAATGTTGCTCTGAAACTGTCAGAACTAGGTACTCAAATCGCGGCTTTTTTACAAATTTTCATCATTGCAAGCTTTCTCTTTCACCTTCTAGAAGTCACTTGAATTGAATCTGTAGTTGAATCCTTTCAATCTGTCCTGTTGCTTGCATTTGCCTAAACAATCGTAATGCCTGCTCTAATGAGTGCTGACACAGTTGCGATTCACCCATTGCTTGGTAGGTGAGTCCCAATTGAAAATGAGCATTTGCCAAATCGCAAACAGCTCCGATTGTATCGAGCAGCGCGATCGCCTGTTTGTGGTACATCAGTGCATTGTCTAAAGCCTGCTGGCGGCGACAAAGTTCTGCGAGTCCATTCAGCGTCTTTGCTTTGACCTGGGTGTAATGACTTTCTTCTGCAAATTTCAAGGCACGATCGTACATTGCCTGTGCGCGCTCAAACTCCCCTAAATTTGTGTAGGTTTGCCCTAGAATCTGAATGAAATAGGCGAATCGTCCGGTTTGTTCGATCACTTTCTCAGCCAGAATAGATTGATAGGCTGTCTCTGCTAAGGAATAGGCGGCATCGGCTTGCCCTAGATAGGAATGGGTTAGGGCTAAACAGACCGATGCTTTTTCTGCCCAAGGATGATGGGCGGTGTTTTGCGCTCGGTCGATCACCTGCTGAAAGAGTCGGGCGGCGATTTCCAGTTCCCATAAGTCTATCTGGTATAGCCCAATGCTCAGGAGTGAATCCACTTCTAGCATCCGAACATAGTAAACGGTGTGCTGGTTTCGGGTAATGAAAGAGAGCTTTTGCTGAGCAGCATCCACCAGCCCAATTGTTTTCTCCTGACAGGCGATCGCTTCCTGAATGCGACCCGTAATCCAATACAAATCTCCCAGGATGTTGTAGAGTTCGCTGAGTTTGGCGGGAGATTGAATGTTAGGGATCACTTGGACGATCGCGGTCAGGACGGGTTGCAGCAATCCCATGCGGTAGAGAGTACTGCCTAGAGGTAAAAACTGCCGCCACTGATTCGTCCGGCTTTTGAGAATGACGCTCCCCGCTGCTTCAAAGTCCCCAATTTCGATGTAGTGGTAGTGTGCCTCCAGAGCTTGCAGCGCGTCTTGAACGGTCTCAATCGTCAAGACTTGAGTCGTCCAAAATTCTGCGGCTTTGCGGTGGCTGATTTCCCAGTCTGGACTGGCACGCAACCGGGCGAGCGCCTCCGCTTGAATCACAGGATGCAGCCAGTATTTGCCTTGTTCACACTCCACCAGCGATCGATCCCGCAGCCCAGTCATTACCTGCCGTCGTTGGTTAGTCGGTACATCCCAAAGTAAACACAGCGCTCCTTCCGAGGGAACCGCCGGCATTTCCTGATAGCGGTAGCATCCCAAGCGGCAAAGCAATTGATAGGCAGCCGGATCTAATGCTTGCAGGCGATCGATCTGATTGATCACTAAATTTCTTAAGTCTCGTGTTGCCAGCAAGTCCTGCTGATTTTCCTGCCAGTAGGTTGCCATGTCACCATTAAAGTCTTCAGCAATAGCACCACACAAAATCCCCATTGCTTTGGCATTGCCACCATAGGCATGATGTATTTGCCCCAGGGTGGGCAGATCGATCGCCGTTTGGCGACTGAAAAAGGTTTGCCACGCCGCGAGATCGAGCCGGGGTAGCTTGTAGTGTTCTACTGCCAGATCGGGTTCACATAAGCGATCGCGACTCGTCATTAGTGTGACAGACTGAACTCTAGCATCTGATAGGACTCGCAGTAGCTCAACATAGGCACGATGGGGTGGAATGAACCGACCTTCTGCGTCCAGCGCAGGTTCCAGGTTGTCAATCAGGATACCGATTCGCCGCTGATGCAGTTGGCGTTTTAAGCGTCCCAGCGAAATTCCCCATTCCGATCCCGGTTCCTGCTGGAAGTCCTGTTTTAACCACTCCTCAACAATGCGTTCAACCGAGGTAATATTTTGCGTTTCTTTTGCCATCAGCAGTTCCAGCACTGCTTCAAATCCTTGCGTTTGGAGATAGTGCTGTGCCAGCGTCGTTTTGCCTAAACCGCCTTCGCCCTGAATGACAATGACTCTACAACCCTGCTGCACGAGATGATCCAGATGCGCGATTGCCGCTTCCCGACCCAGAAGAGTTTTGGACGGGGGGCGATCGTTCACCAATGCCTGTGCAGGGAGGAATGTTGCCGAAACCTCAGACAGCGTGTGGAGATACCGCTCCAGAACAACTCGACAGGTGCTTTTGGTAATGCGCTCGCCCAATAACCCAGACAGCACCTTCCATAGGTGAGCACTCACATCCTTGATGTGTCCCTCAGTATAACCAGAATGCGCTGCAATCTCCGGGTACTTTTGCCCACGCAGCACCTTACCCAAAATCTCCTTTTGCAGGGCGCTAAGCTGTTTTCCAGTTTTTCGAGCGAGTAGCTGATCCACCCATACCAGTGCCATTTCAGCTTCCATTGCGGAATAACTGATGAAGTTTTTTACACATTCTACTGAATCAGTCCGGCCAGTGTCTCTATCCCCAACTTTTCCGACTTTTCCGACTTTTGCACAGGTTCAATGGGCGACTGTCCCCGACTGACGCGAAGCAGATGGATTGCTTAAGCTGTGAACGATCGCAATCAAATCTTCGACGGAATTATCCTATGACGATCGACCTGCCACTAATGCATAACAACAAATTGCATCACATCAAATCAGCTTCTCTCGATTTTTCTAGCTCTCCCACTCAGCAGGATTTAAGTGATTTGCTCAACCATTATTTTTCAATCGCTCACCTGAACGATCGCCTTCAGGATTTACCGAATCAGTTTCACCACCCCCAACCCCGCCCCTGGAAACCGATCGACTGGCAGGGAATTGCCCTGGATCAAATTGTGGGGATACAGCTCCAGGCGTTTCTGTCGATTCTACAAGGGGCGATTGACACAGAAGCCCCAATTCGGGGTTATACCCAAACCAGTCGCCAATATCTAGAACCGATCGATTCCCGGATGGCTCGCTTTGTCGGAGGAGTGGTCGCGGCAGACGGTCAATTGCTAGAACCGGGTCTTTGGGAAAAAGAAGAGCGGCAACACACGCCCGCGTTGCTCAAAGTTTATACCCAACTCGCAGGAAAAAAAATAATTCCCCAACCCCATGCAGTTCGACCCTATCACTCTGTGGCTAACTCAACGATTGCGCTTTACCGTCACGGGCTGCACCGGGTTGCGACTGAATATGGAGCTGCCTGCCTTTATCTCTGGTTGATGGCCCATACGACTGGACCTTTGCAAGCGGTGCTGCATGAACTGCTGCTGGATGAAATCAACCACATGGCAAAGTTTTGGGGCTTTGGCGTTTGGGCATACCCAAATTCATCGCTCCCCTGTGTTGGCTGGACCTTGCTACAAACAATGAAGGGGCGAATCGGTTATCAGCGCGATCGCAGTAGCTTGGTGGGCACGCTTTACCGCATGACTGAGGTAATGGGATGGCAAGCCTGGTCTACAGCAAACCAATGGACATTTGCCTTGACCTGCATCCACGCGCTGCGGCTTCTAGGCCGCTGGAACCAAGGTCTGACTCCAGCCTTTTTGCAGGACTTATTGGGTGAAAGTCCCTGTCATTCAGTGAGGAGAACTTTAAATCATGACGATGAATGAGCGAAACTTTTTAGCCTTACCAGCGGATCTCGATCCGCAACGGCTGCCTTGCCATATTGCCGTCATCATGGATGGAAATGGGCGTTGGGCAACGCAGAGAGGATTGCCCCGGTTTGCGGGACATCGGCAGGGAGCCAGAGCGTTGAAGGAACTGTTGCGCTGCTGCAAGGATTGGGGCATTTCTACGCTCACTGCCTATGCATTTTCCACCGAGAACTGGCAGCGTCCGCGGTCGGAAGTTCAGTTTCTCATGGGATTGTTTGAACAACTGCTCCAGCGCGAATTGGCAGAAATGCAGCGAGAAGGCGTCAAGATTACTTTTATTGGCGATCGATCAAACCTTGCCCCGTCACTTCAGCAGGAAATGCACCGAGCCACGCAGGAAACTGCCCACAATTGCAAGGTTCATCTCAATGTTGCAATCAACTATGGAAGTCGAAACGAACTGATCAATGCCTGTCGTCAGCTTGTCCAACAGGTTCAACAGGGAATGCTACATCCCTCAGAAATTGATGCTGCACGGCTAGAGGAACAGCTTTATACAGCAGGACATCCTGATCCAGATTTGCTCATTCGTACGAGCGGCGAAATGCGTCTCAGTAACTACCTGCTCTGGCAAATCGCATACACGGAACTTTATTTTACCGATGTGCTATTTCCCGACTTCGATCGCAAAGCACTGTATTGCGCCTTGCTGCATTATCAGGAACGCGACCGCCGCTTTGGAAGAGTTGCTTTGACTGTGCCGCAAAACTTTCTGAATGACAAACAAAATGAGGCAATAGGGATGGTTTAGGCAGTACTACAAGGGGCAATCCCCAGTTCTCGGTCAAACGGAACAGCGCGGTTTCCCACCCAGCGATTGGGGCAGCATCCGACCCGACGTTTCCATTCCACTCACCCCACCCACGTCAGGATGCAATGCTTGAAAAAGCCTTTGCTAAAAATCTATCCGAAAACCCCCAGAGCTGTGAGAGGATCGCAGCGGCTCTATTTCAGCGTTTAGAACTCCATGAGCTTCACAGACATTGACCCCACTTTTCTGCTGCCCGACCCAGTCTGGGAACGGGTAAAAGCAGCCATTCTACTCGAAGCTCCAAAGCCGAAAGGATGACGCCAGAATGAATGATCGCAAAGCCTTAAATGCCGTATTCTATGTGCTGCGAACCGGATGCTAGTGGAACGCTTTACCTCGTTGTTTAAGTGCTTCTAGTACCGTTCATGATCGTTTTCAGTTGTGGGTTGAGCAGGGCGTGTTTGAACGCATGTGGGAGTTGGGGTTAGAACAGTATGCCGAGGCGGTTGGCATCGACTGGGAGTGGATGGCGATGGATGGTGCAATGGTCAAAGCACCGTTGGGGGAAAAAGCAACGGGAGCTAATCCCACTGACCAAGGGAAGTTGGGCACCAAACGCAGTCTGTTAACCGATGGTAAAGGCATCCCACTTGCAATCGCCATTGAAGGAGCCAATCGTCATGACATGAAGATGACCGAAATGACAATAGCAGCACAACGCATTATTCCCGGTGACACTGAAGTTTGCAATCTGTGTTTAGACAAAGGGTATGACTACCATAAAGTGCGAGAGATTGTTAAAGCCTGGGGATATGTGGGACATATTCCATCCCGGGATAAAGGAAAACGAATCATTCATGATATTCCCAACTACCGAGCAAGACGATGGGTCGTTGAGCGAACACACGCATGGATGAATTGATCTCGACGCTTATTGATTCGTTGGGAGAAACATAAAGAAAACTATCTGGGGATGATTCACCTCGCTTGTGCATGCATTGTGGTGAGAGCAATACGGGTGTTCGGATAGGCTTTTAGTACCCAGGTGGGTAATAGCATTAGCTGTGCAGGTTCGTCAAGATTAACAGTAGAAACTCAGAGGTCACGTGAATTTGAACTTTTATTGAGTCACGTTTATCAAAGTTTTGTCTTGACATTACTGAGCTTTCTAAAACTGCTACAAGAAGGAGGATGAATCATGAAATTTCAAGAAGTTCTCGATCGGGCGTTAGCTGATAGAACCTTTGCTGAAAGGCTCAAAAAGCAGGCTGAAAGAGTTTCTCGCGAAGGTGTTGGCTCAGAAGCGTGGGAAGCCGCAATGAAAAATTTTGCTGAAACTCCAGAAGAGCTAGCTCAGTTAAAAAACCTGCGTCTAACAACGGGTGGAGCCCAGAACACCACGACTACAACCACGGTTACAGCTACAACCACAACCTTAGTCTGCACTTTCACAACCACAACCACTTTCACGACCACGACAACCGATTTTCCTATTGGGATTGAGTCTTCCCAAGACTAAATAGCAAGCTGAAATGAGCTTTTTCCACTCTACTAAGGTACGAGGGGATGTAGGGGCACAGTTTCCATGAAGAGACATCATTCCTGCATCCCATTTCTTGTACGACCTCAGCTTTGAAAGGGCTGTATTTTGTGTTAATCATCCATGATTTAAAAGGGTTGTGGATTTACTAATAATGCTGTCGAAATTTTGTTTTTAGTTGCTTAAGCAAGAGGAAAAAGATGAGCAGTAAGATACTGAGTAGAACGTCAGAAAAATATATCGACTTTACAGAATATCTTGCTTTGGTACAAAAAGCGGAAAGTCGATGGCAGCAGTTCTGTAAGACTTACCTTCCAGTAGAATCTGACTACTCCATCTGGCGATCTAGCCGCTTAGGAAATAGCGATGATGCCGAGCAGGGATGGAAGCTTCATATTTCTGCAACGGTTTTGTCTGCAATTGAAATTTTTGAGCGAGTTGCGCCTTTCTTGCAAAAGAATAACATTTTATTCAAAGCACCCAATTCTCTTAAGGAACTGAAGAAAATTAACAGCGGTCTTTTCTATGGGTTCAGTCAGGTTGGAAAATTTATTACTGTATATCCAAAAACAACTGAAATTGCCGTTGAAATTGCCGATCGGCTGCATCAATTGACTGAAGGATTATCCTCTCCTCCGATCCCCTACGATCTGCCGCTGAGACAAAATAGCTGTGTTTATTATCGCTACGGCTCATTTAGTTCTTTAGCCATTACAAACCCTGACGGAACTCAAACTCCTGCTGTACGAACTCCTCAAGGCAATTTAGTCCCGGATCTACGTGAAGCCCAAGCGGCTGTTCCTCATTGGGTGACTGATCCTTTCATTCACAGTTCACGATCGCTCAGCTCCGGTTCGGCCCCTAAAGCAAGTCAACTCCAATCAACTTTTCGTGCCTATGAGGCATTGTCTCAGCGAGGAAAGGGAGGAGTCTATCGCGCGCTAGATTTGAGCGTGCTTCCGGCTCGATTGTGCATTTTAAAAGAAGGAAGAAAAGCAGGAGAGATTGACTGGGATGGGCGAGATGGATACTGGAGAGTAAAATATGAAGCTGAAATTCTCTCATCGCTAAAGCTGGCAGGAGTAAAGGTTCCTGAGGTTTATGCAACGTTTCAAGCAGGAGAAAATTTCTATCTTGCAATGGAAGCGATTGAAGGCGAAACCTTACAGGCTCTTCTCCAACGCAGCAAAAAATTACCCATTCAGGAAGCGATACAGTATGGCATTCAGATCGCCTGTATTCTAGAAAAACTTCATGCCGCTGGTTGGATTTGGCGAGATTGCAAGCCCATGAATTTAATGCGCAGTCAAGATGGCACATTGCGAGCTTTCGATTTTGAAGGTGCTTGCCAAATCAATGCGTTAGATCCGGTGCCCTGGGGAACATCGGGCTACTTGCCGCCTGAATCGTTGAGTGCTTCTGCACAAATTCAGGGAGTTTCTCAAGACCTTTATGCCCTTGGCTCGACTCTGCATCAAATGCTGAGCAATAAACTTCCGACAAGTGAGGAACTAAAAGCACCGATCGGCAAGCTCAGAAGAGGCATTCCGCGCGATGTTAGAGCAGTTATTGTTGCTTTACTGGATCGCAACCCTACTTTACGACCCGATGCCCAAACCGTGAGACGCGTCTTGCAGGCTGCCGAGGCTAGCTGAAATAGTAAACTTCCTGCGTGAATCAGGCGGGATGTGCTAGTTCGTAGTTGAGCAGCCCGGCAATCAAGTTCAAGCGCAAGCTAAATCGCCTCCTGCGGTTACGGTAGCGTCCTGAGAAGATGCGGAAGATCTTGAAGCGACGAATGATGTGCTCCACTCGAACTCGCAGTCTCGCTAGTGCCCGATTGTGTTGCTTTTCGTCTCTGGCTAACGGTTGCTTGCGCGGTTTCTTGGTTGGGGTACAAGCCCCAGCATAACGTTTGGCAACCCCCTGATACCCTCGGTCAGCTAAACATAACTGCGATAGCACAAAGGGTAGGCGACTGCGCTTGATCAGCTTGAAGTCATGCGTCCTGCCCTTGTAGGTGGCAATCACTTACCCGGTGTCAAACTCCACTCACAGGTGCGCCTTCAGCGTATGGCATTTGTGCTTCCCACTGTAGTACCGTTTCTATTTTTTTTCGGGAGTTCGATTTTGACTTTGCCTACGTCCACAGCAGCACTTTCCATTCCCACCCCGGTTGGTATAGCTATCGTTGGCTAGGCAAGCGAAACTGACCGCATTTGACCAGGATGTCCTCGACCTTCTTGATGATGCGCCCCACTGTTGTTTCGTGCAGTCCCCAACTCGTGCCAATGTGGAACTAGCTGCGATATTCCCGCCAGTATTCCAATGCCACTAACAACTGGTCTTCCAAGCTCAGTTTGTTTTGTCCACCTCGTCGTCCCTGGTGTTCCAGGTGGGGACGCAACTCCTCAACCATCTCGCCGAAGGTCTCCCAGCTCACGCCGCACAATCGCTTAAATTCTCCAACACTCAAGCGTTGCAGTTCTTGGTAAGGCATAGCGATTTCTCCTTGTGCTTAGTTCTGCCATGCTCACACCGTTTTTGCAAGCCCTTTGTCTGAAACTGGCACACTCCCACTTATTTATGTAGGAGGTCCAGTCAAGTTTTCTCGATCACATCCCCAATTCGATCTGCTTTCCCTTCTACTATATTTTTCTACTATGCTTCACAAATAATCCAAGTTAGGCTTGATCACTTTGCTACGTTAGGCATTCCAAATAGACTGCTAAATCTCAGTCAAACCTTGCTAAATTTCTTGATCGCCCTATCTGCTCAATCAAATCAACCACCCGATCGACAATTACACCTGCCGCCACCCCTCGCCCCACCGAGCGCCCCGTCGTAAACCGTAGCCTCACATCCTCCTGTAATGCTTGGGACAGCGTAGCCGACAAGCCATACCGTTCATAGTCCCATTCCAGTGACGATTGAGCCGCAAACAGTTTTTCCGCATTGGGTAACCGATCGCGCTTCACATGACGATTAAAGCTAGGGTCAGAGGGAATCAGATTCCACATTTCATTAATGGGATAAACTGACAGCGGCAGCAGATGATCCAGGTCGTAGGCAGTTCCCTGCGCAATTCGCTTATCTGTCCAGGGGCAGCGGAGTTCCTGACCTTCCAGCAGCAAGATTTCGATCTGGTTGTTCTCCCAAGTCAGAGGTCGGCGGTTATCAGGGCGATCGGTGAGCAGGTTGTAAATCTCGCCTCGGCTCACGGGCTGATGGGACTGAGATACTCGCTCTGTGAATAGACACCACTCATAAATACACAGAGCCTCAACCCACAATGACATCGCCTGAAAGGTTTGCCAAAGTTCAGCCGTAATCATCAGGCACACACCCTGCGCCTCTGTCCCTGGCACTGCTACGACGCGACTGCTCAACTCCCGATAAGCAGCAGGTTTCTCAAAAATCGTCCAATTGCCCGGCCCCGCATACTGAATCGGCATTTTGATCGTTTTGGCGATCGTCGTCAAAGTCTTCTGATAGGCAGTTATCAGCGCAGTGGGGTAGGTCGATAGCTTTCGTGGGATTCGCAGTTCATGAATCACCAGAAACCCATCGGCTGCCTGAGATAGCCCCCCGGTATGTTCTTCCCACTGCCGTCGAAATTCCGTCAGAGCAGGGCGAAACTCCACGTCGTTGCGAAGCCCGCCGTCGCGTTGTGCCCTTTGTCCCTGAGCGATCGGTTGATCCAAAGCGACAAAGCCCCAATAGTAAGCAACCCAATACTCAGCAAGGAGACGTAGGGGAACGGCAACATCTTGGCGATAGCTACCCAGATCCGGAAATGACAGCATAACATCGTTGATAGCCCGCAGTAGCGCAATCTTGTAGCTCGTGACTTTGCTATCGTGCCGGAGGATTGTGCTGATGACCTGACTTGAGGCAATATCCATTGATCGCACAATTGTTCTTGGGTTCAATTGTTCTTGGGTTTATGGGTCGTTACTTAGCTTGTCCTGTGAGTCGTGTTGTTACTGACCAGATCTCAAATGAACAACGATTTTTTCTAAGGTATGAACAATAGAGCGATCGGGCAAGCCGTCACGTTTAGCCGTATCCTTCAGCTCAAAACACGGTTTCAGTAGTTCGTAGTTGTTTTGGATAGGAATTCCACGCCCACCACAAGGACGTTTAGCAAGAACATTTCCTAGTTGAATTTGAGTTCCGTCCTGCAAAGGGAGCACAATTTTGCCGAATACTTTTTCGTGATGGGTAAGAATGGCATCAAGAAATTCATTAGAAGCCTGAATTAATTCAGGATTAGCACTGCGATATCCGTGAATGAGGCGCTGCCTAAGGGATTCGATCAAATCCAGGTTTGACAGCACTCTTGCTACGATGCCTGGTTGCTCAGAGAGTTCTACTCCTGTTACTCCCTTAAAGCACCTTTTATAAATTTTTTGAGTTGAAATTTTTCTAGTTCCAATTGCCAAATAAGCATCTGCAATGCGCCAACCCCTTAATCGTGTAGCAACTGCTAGCATTCGAGTGCGGTATGCCTCCCAAGTGATCCAGTACAAAGCAAAAGTATGAATGCCTGCGGGAGAAGCTTCGTAAGAGGCTTGTGCTTGCATTAGGAGAGAGCCGATTTCTGATGGATTCATGCTTTGAGAGAAGCTCTGATTGTCATATTTCCTCTTTCAGCGATGGCTTCTAAAAATGGCGTTGCTTATTAAGGGTATGACTCAACAAGGCACCGGAACATCGTGGAACTTGAGATAGTGCTGTAACAACCGAATTGAGTGTGCCAGCATTTCTACTGGCTTGGAATAGCACAACGTTTTGCGATGCAATCGCGCCAGATAATGTCGCAACCTTGTGTTTTCACCTTCAATTCTGGTCATATACGTCTTGCTCACAATTTGGTCGCCCGCGTCAATAAACTGGGGATACACCTTCCATCCATCAGTCACGTAGAAATAACAACTCCATTGCTTCGCAATCGCCCAGAGGGGTCGGAACGTTTCAGCACTGTGGTCACCCAACCTCCAACCTAAAATTCCTGCTTGGAAGTGGTCAACCACTGTCCAGAGCCAAATCTTGTTTTTTTGAGCCAATAAAGGTTTCTAATTCATCAAGTTCCGCGACTTGGGGCGTTGATTCTGGTTCGTAGGCATCAGGCAACCGTTCCCCGACTTGTTTGACCCAAGTGATGATTGTGGTGTGATGAACTCCTTTAACACGCTCAATCGCACGGAATCCCATGCCATTGACGTACAGTTTGAGGCACTCCCGTTTCACTTCGTCACTGTAGCCTTTGTGGGCTTCATAGCGATCAACAAATTGACGCTTGCAATCGACACAGATGTGATTTTGTTTACCCTTCTTGATGCCGTTTTTACGAATGTGAGTCGAGCCGCACTCCGGACATTGCATGAAAACCAACCCTAATTCATACTCTAATTATGCAACGCCCTAAAAATCAGTGAGGTTCATGCTGGTCGATTGCCTCCTGTAGCTCAGCAGCCTCAATCCTTCCCTGCTCAAAGTCCATCAACAAATGGTAAAGCTCTATCACTTTATTTCCTTCAATTGCCCCAGTCAGCAGCAGATGTTCGATCGCCTTAGCCAATTGTTCTACTGTCATAGCCTAACCCCCTAACACTACTTTCCTAACTCACCCGTCTCAAAGCTAGTTCCAGCCGCTTCACAAACTCAGATTGCCGATCGTAGGTCAAGACCTGGAATACATCGGGTAGACGAAGAATTCATTCGATACAGTGAGTTTCTACTTAACAAAGATTGGATAGATACCCCGATCGAAGTTCGCTGTGCGAGAATACTGTCAGGATTTCATACGTGGTGCCGTGAGGTGCCTGGCGCAGAACTTACGGGCTAACCCATCAATGGAGCGGACAGCACAAGATGCCTAGAGCAAGTTCAATCTCATCTGCTGCCGCTCATCTCAATCGTTACCACCTCTACAATCGCCGAAGATGACTAAATTCGGCAATGTTGAATTCTCTTGTCTTTCTGCAGCGTATTGTTGATAGGAGCTTCTGCGATCGCGCCAGGAAATTTTAGTATCTATTTTTGGCAAAGTGACGATTTGCGGTGTGACAGTAGACAGTGTCTCCGAAGCGACAGTTATTGAAACAATGACTAATGGGCTACCCAACTCTAGAGAATCTATCCAAAATTACAAGGACGCAGCAGGGCTATATGAATTAGGCGCAAGTCCGATATTCCAGACTTGCGCCTAATCGCCTTTGTATAGTTACGGAACAAAAGCACACTGCTGCGCGACGTTACCACCAATTGAGGAGGAACAATGAACAACACGACCTATCGATTTGCCGCTGGCGTCGCGATCGCGGCAGCCCTTAGTCTGATCTGGCTCAGTCTCGGTGCCGGCATTATCGGCAAGGATGGCGACCCTGCTAACCTGATGTATTTCGGGGTGCTCGCCGTTGGGATCATCGGCTCCTTTATCGCGCGGTTCCGACCCCGTGGCATGTCCCGTGCGCTGTTTGCTACAGCGCTCGCTCAGACGTCAGTCGCTACGATTGCACTGACCGCCCGGTTGGGCTACCCCTGGAGCGGACCGCTAGAACTTACTGCCCTGAATGGATTTTTTGTCGCACTGTTTGTCGGGTCGGCGTGGCTGTTCCGTCGTGCCGCGCGTGGGTGAACCGAACGAGATGGGACACTGCCGACTGCTCACCTCGACCATTAACTCTTCTCATCACTATCCTCGCCGATCGCCTTGAGATACGCCTCAGCCGCCGCCTGCTTAAACACCCCTTTCGCGTACCGCTGAAACACCCGATCCGTTCCGGATCAGCGAAGCTGCACGCTCTTGATCCCCATCAACTCCTTACCAAACAGTGGGTCAACCCCGCGCCGCGTCACCTCCGTTCCAAACGTATGGCGGAAGCGGTGTGGATTAATGTCTTCCACTCCGGCAACTGCTCCCAGCTTTCGCACCATTTTGTGCAGCCCCTTGTAGCCTAACCGCTGCCTCTTATTCTTCGGGTCCTGCGCTAGAAACATCGGACTCTCCGGTATCGGTTCAAATACGCCTCCCTGCTGCTGTCGCCACTCTAAATAGGCTTCCAGGTACGATCGCGCCTCCCTGCTCAATGGCACCTCACTCACGTTCTGTCCCTTGGCACGCTGTTGCTGGTGTAGCAGTTCACCAAATTCTTTCGGCTTTCTTGCCATGATGGTTCGTTTTATCAGGAAATTTCATATTTTAACGCAAGGGCCTAGATGCAAATACCTGATCTATCCTAAAGGTTAGCAGTGCAGGAGCGATCGTGCCGTTTGATCAACCCCTTTCAAACCTACAGATCACTCAGATCGCTCGCAGCGGTTAATCTAGGAACCTCAAGATTGACGCGACGAGGAATTGCAAAATAGGCTGTCTAAGCCGACTTCTAACCAGGGGCCTGAGGGCATACTGCGAAAGGGGAGTAACAGACGCATTTAACAGCCGACTAGAACCCAAATCTGCTCGGTTTCGTAGAATTTGCCCCGCTGCTCGATTGTAAACCCGCCTAGCAGCAATGCAAGCCACAATTGCACCAATGGCATCCGCACCATTTGCTGAAGCTGCACCAGCGGGATGGTTGCAATCTGGTGCTTCCGCAAGCACTGGGCGATCGCTTCAGTCCAGGTCGAAACATCTTCATCATGCGCAATGCCCATTGCCTGATTAAAAGCTTCTACCTCGGTTAAACCGGGAGCCTGGCTCATCTGCTCATCTAATGCCTGCAACAATGCAGCTTGGTCTAACTCCCCTATCACTGACCCCATTTCGTCCGATTGCTCCGCAATTTCCCAAAGGGGTAATCGCTCCTGCTGCTCTCGCATCTTTCTAGGCAAACGCTCGATCGGTTCAATGAACTGCTCAAAATCAACCTCCATCGTTTGCCGCACATAGCGATCGAAGGCATCTAAGGGCATGACGGAACCTTCCTCACTGGCAGTCGCCTCCAACTCTTCAAACGCGAGTACGGATCGTTTCTGAAACACCTGCACAATCTGGGCGATCGCTTCTGCTGCCATCTGCAACTGCCCAGCGGTATCCAGGTTGGTCAGAGCACTTTCCAGGACATCAAGTAATTGCTGCAAATTCGCCTCGTCCGGCGCGATCGTCGCCTCCTTCAACATCTCCCAAAACGGCAATTCCAGTTGCTCGATTGGTTTCATCTCAGCCCTCACGCCTGTAATGGACAAGGACGAATCGAACACAAATTTGGATCAAGCCGAGTGAGGCTAGCAAACTTCTTGATGCCGTATCGCTCCTCCAGCACATTCAGCATTTTGCCCACATAAGTATGCACTTGGCTGGGAACCATGCCTGCACAGTGAACCGGAGGAACGATCGCCACTTTCTCTTGCCCCTGCCAAATCTCAGCCGCAATTGCGTGAACTGGAGTGTCGGTTCCTGCGCTGCGATACACTACCAACACGCCGAATACCAATTGATTGAGCGGCTCAAATTCGACCTGGATTTCTTTAAGTCCGGCTTCCTTGCGTTTGCGGCTGCGCGTTTGATTGATACGACCGCGATTGCGAGCATACGATCTGCGACTATAGCAAACTGACGGATTCCAGCAGCCATCCCCTGCCTCACCATGCAGCTTCTGCGCCTGCTCTGCCGACAGCATGGCACACTTGCAGCACTTCTCAGGCAACATCTTCGCCATTAGCCACCTTGCAGGGGTGCTAGCAAGGCAATGCCCCATTGCTGATCTGCTTGGGGGAGGGCAGGCGGGGGAATCGGTTGGCGATAATCGCTCCGAGTTATATAGCGAGCACGCTTAAAGAACTGGCTAAAGGTTTTCTGTAAAGGTACAACTGGCTCGATCGCATGCATGACGCCAACCGCTTGTATTGTCTTGATTGTACTCTAACCCCAGATTGTCTTCTGATAAAGGGATGCTTCAGTCCCACTATGTCTTTAGCGATTATGTCTTTAGCGATCTGACAACCGAGGTAAAGCAGGAGAAGGTACCCCAGCCATAGTCTCAAGAATGCAGCTCATCATTCGGGAGGCAAAGCATGACAGTGTGGGTGAGGTTCCCTTGACGCGGTCGGCAAGAGCGGATGTAGATGCTTATGTGCAGCAGCGTCAAGCTCAGACCGCAGCGATCGGAAAGGAACTCTCACCGCAAAGTCTGCGATTCGTCTCGAACTCGAACCGGAGTAGGGGAAGGCTGCTGACGTACTGGGGGTGAGAATCTTCAATTCGCTGAGGAGATAGACTGCGTCGCTTGCAAGGCTTGCCCTAACACCTCAGCTGCTCTTTCCCGATCGGAGGTGCCAAACAGTCCTGCAACCTTATCCTGCAGCTGCATCATGAACCGTTGAATTGTTCCTTGTGCCTCAGCTTGCGGTTCAGCATAAGCACGAGCGATCGCAATGAGTGCCTGTGCTCGATCGACCGGATCAACGATGGATTGAGCCGTTTGCAAAGCGGCATCGAACTGCTTCTGCTGGGCAAACCCCTGTACCACTGAGGGCAGTAGCCATGCGATTCCTTCACTTTGAGCAAGCTGCATTGCCCGCTCTGGTTGCCCCGACTGAGCATAACCCTGCACAAGGTCTGGCGTGAATCCCTCCAGCTTGCCAGCCTGAACAAGTTGCAGTGCCTGTTCGGGCTGTCCTGCATCAAGATACCCGACTGCCACTTCCGACAAAATGCCTTTGACCTGCTGTGCCTGGACAATCTGCCATGCCTGGTCTGGCTGCTTTTGCTGCAAATAGTGTCTGACGATGCCAATCATCGCGCCGTTGCGATTGGGGTTGGACTGCGCCAGCTTGATCGCCGCTTCCAGATTGCCTGCCTCTGCATGGGCGATCGCAATATTTCCCAATGTCCCCTGTCGTGCGCTGGCGGGCTGAATCTCCTGAACAATCTGCATGGCTCGCTCGAAGTCGCCGATCTTGGCATAGCCCACTGCGGCTTGACCCAGCGCATCTGCATCAGCTCGACCTCGTCGGGCATTATTAGGGGCAATGGCTCTAGCAAACTGGTAAGCCTCTGCCAGTGTCGCCACTGCTTTGTCGTTCAAACCCAACTGCTGGTAGAGAAGCGCCGCATCAACAAGCTGAATCGCTTTGTCAAGGGGGAACGAGTCAGCGGGGCGGCTGCGAATTTTTGGGAGGGTTTGATCCAGGACGGCGATCGCCTGATCATTTGCGCCTAGCTCAGTAAACTGTCGTGCCGTCCAAAGGAGAGCGTGTCTCTGCAATGAAGCCGTTTCAGGGTTCTCGGTATCCAGCGCTGCCGAACTGGTGATTGCCTGTTCCAGTACCGCCTTTGCAGGTTCAGGGTGTCCTGCCAGAGCCAGCTTCATGCCCATGTTGTTTAACGTTTGCGTTTGGTAGTAGGCATCGTCAATTTTTTGCGCTTGGGCGATCGCTTCCTTCAGTAACTTATCCGCTCGCTGAGATTGTCCTGCTTCCAGCAAATCAGCTGCAATTTCTGACAGGGTAAGTGGATCGCCCATCCCACTGCCGAGCGCGATCGCTAACTCAAATTGTCCTGCTTCGGCAAATTCCCCAGCCCGATTCATTAACGATTCGGTTGGAGACGTGGCGCTGCCGCTACATGCGGTTGCCGCTTGAGTGCGGGCAGTCTCGATCGCCTCTGCAACCCATCGCTTGCCTTCTGCCTCCTGTCCAACCAGCAAATAGCTGCCTGCTACTTTTGCCAGAGAATTTGCCTTAAAGCAGGGTTGCATTGCCGCCGCTGCCTCCAGTGCTTGCTCGGAAACAGCAACGGCCTCTTGCGAATCACCAAGTTTTGCATATTGAAAGGCAATGTCTGATAGCAATCTGGCTTTCAGATCTGGAGCAGGCAGGGCAACCGCTTTCTCCGGGGTGAGAATCCCAAGAACGGGCAGGGCTACCAGGAGGAGAAGCTTGACACAAAGCACGTTAGATTTCATAGTGGCTCGACGGGGATAGGGAATTTGAGTAACTGGCTATCATTCGGCAATGCACCCCGATCGTGAAACAATGTTGCGGCTCACTTCACTCCCAATGGAGACGGTAAGGTTCACCCTTTGATTCTGAATGATGCTCGGAACAAAGAGAAAAGCCATCGAATCAACCTTAAGAACAGCTACAAGGTAAGACTGGAGCAGGCAACATTAAGAGTGAATGCCCCAAGGCTCGCGTAGGCATAATCTTCTAGCCCAGCCTTGCCCCAACCACTTGGAGTGAACCGCCTTCCGCATTTCGCAAAGGTTATGGGAAAGCCTGCTCTTTGCTCTCCAAACTTGCACTGTCCCGCTTGGCAGGGCTGAGTGCCAGTACAGAGGGTGTCACAATGAGCGGGCTGCTTGTAGCGCAGAAAGGTGATTGTCAAGCCCACTGCCATTAAGATGATGAAGGGAATCTTGATTCCTCTATAAGCTAAAGGGTTACTGCTTGCCATCAGGGCTGAATCGAAGATCTGATCCAGCTATCAGTAACTTAGTGCTACGAAACCTAAACGTACCTGATTCAACCTCAACTCTTCATCGGTTTTCATCTTAAGCGGTCAATTCACAAAGTTTTGCTCAGTAGAGAGTTGAGGCGTTGACGGCAGTGAAATGCATCAGTTACCATTACATCTTCCCTCCAGCAACCCTGGCAACGTCCTCTTGTAGCAATGCACTTGCCTCTACATCCCTTGAGCATCTGCTTGAAACTACTACAGCCTGCGGTATTGCTCTATAGTCACCTCTAAAGACGTGACGAGTTTCCTTTGTCTTCCTCTGCTAACAGGCGATCTTCTCAGCTCGCAGTGACTGAAGCAATATTGGGCTTAGTCTATCAACCACTGGATCTGGCAGTTTCGAACATACGAGTTCGAACATACGAGCTGCCCAGTTGCAAATTCCAGGCGTGACAATGATTTCTTCCACAATATTTGTCCTTCTATACTTGTCCCTCTAAAATATTTGTTCCCCTATCTGTCTTTGGAAATAGATTATTTTGTTTAGTCGTTTCTTAATTAATTGTAAAGTAACACCTTAAACCTGTATTAATCTTTTTGTTGAATTCTATTATCTGGCGAGCTTAATCAGTTTGCTGTAAAAGCATCTACCTAGTCTTGATTTTGAAACGTCGTAAACTGATCTCTGAATTAATTTGGTTGAAAATTCTTTCCAAGCATCAGTTTTCATCCCCTAATCTAGGGTTTTGTTAAACCATTTCCATTCTTGCCGACGTGTTCCTTCGGGTAACACAACGATCCCTTGTGCTTTTCAACTTGCTAACGCTCTGAGGTTTTATGACGAACGGTAATCACGTTATTTTCCTTCACCCTGACGGTACGAGCCCCTCTCACTATGCAGCGGCACGATTTGTCTCTCAAGGACCGGACGGCAGGCTTAACTGGGATCGATTAGAAAATGCAGGTGTTTATTTAGGACACATGGAGGACCAGCTTACTGGAACCTCTAATGCAGGAGCAGTTACCCACGCGACGGGAACGAAGGTTTACGCAGAATCTTTTGGTCTCAATCAAGACGGCTCTCCGGTAGTTGCCCGATCGGGTAGGGTGGGTCAAACGATTGTTGAAGAAGCGATCGCAGCCAATAAAGTCACGGCTCTCGTGCAATCCGGTGCAATTATTGAACCGGGAACGGCTGCCTTTGTGGCTCAGGTCGGCGAAACGACGATCGATGATCGACGGGTTCCTCCTCGTCAACGGCAGGCAGACATTGCCAGAGAAGTGATTTTATCTGGAGTTGATTTCATTCTGGCGGGCGGCGAAATTAACTTGCTGCCTGTAGGAACGGATGGTTTTCATGGCAATGCTGCTACATTGGATGCCATTAGCACTAATCCGCTCAATCGCCCTACTGAAAACCTGATTGAACTGGCAAAGAGTCAAGGATACACGGTTGTTTATACCCGTGATCAACTGTTTGAGTTATTAGATGCAAACAAGTACGCTACGACACCAACGAAGGTATTGGGGGTGTTTGCGGCAGAGGATACGTTTAACGATGTCACAGAAGAAGTGTTGGGGTTAAATACTGACAACCCTCGCCCGCTCTTTGTTCCAACTGCACCCACGATCGGTGAGATGTTGGAAGTAACGCAACAACTAGTCGAGCGTCATCCTAACTTTAATAATGGTTCGATCACGATTCTGGAAGAAGAGGGTACTGATAACTTCGGCAACAACAACAATGCTTCGGGTGTCGTAGAAGCAGCAATTCGAGCCGATCAAGCGATCGGGGTTGCCCTTGATTTTGTTGAACGAAATCCCAACACGCTGATTTTAACGGCAGCAGATAGTGATGCAGGCGGGTTAGAAGTGGTCGATCGAGATGATCCGACTGCTCCGGTAGGTACGATCGGTGTGAATCCTAATCCTGAACCGCGCCAAAATCTTTTAGACGGTACGAAGGGAACAAACACAACCCCTTTTATTGCCGCTCCTGATGCCAATGGGGATGTTTTTCCGTTTGCGGTGGGTTGGGTCGGTACGCCGGATGTGCCGGGTTCGATCGTTAGCAAGGCACATGGTTTGAATGCCGAAAAACTGCCATCTACGGTAGACAACACAGGGATGTACGAATTGATGTACGAAACCCTGTTTGATGCAGAATTGCCCTCACGAGTTGAGCCTCCGATTCCTGCTCCTGAAGCAACTCGCACGACGGGAAATGTAATTTTCATTCACCCCGATGGCACGAGTCCTTCTCACTACATGGCTTTGCGTAACACTGATCTGGGTCCTGATGGCAGGCTCAATTGGGACATGATGAGCAATGCTGGAGTCTACCTGGGACACATGGAAGACCAGCTTACCGGAACGTCAAATGCCGGAGCCGTGACCCACGCCAATGGGGTGAAGGTGTTCTCAGAGTCCTTTGGGCTAGAAGAGGACAATACTGAGGTGATTCCGCTGTCGGGCAACCGGGGCAAAACGATTTTAGAGGAGGCGATCGAAGCGGGTAAAGCGACGGCATTGATCCAGTCGGGTCAATTAGCAGAGCCGGGAACGGCTGCTTTTGCGGCTGAAACAACAAATCGTCAGGGCAATAACATTCGGGCACGAGATAAGTACGCTGAAATCATTGAGCAGGTGATTCGCTCTGGAACGGACGTGATCATGGGCGGCGGGGAACTCTATATGCTGCCGATCGGCACAACTGGATTTCACGTCACGGCTGAAATCGATGCTTCAGAAATCCGCCCAGAACGTCGTCCAACGATTAACCTGATTGAACTGGCAGAATCCCTCGGCTACACCGTGGTTTACACCGAGGAGCAGATGAATGCAACTGTCAATGGTGCAAATCCGCCTGAAAAACTGTTAGGTGTGTTTGCGGCAGAGGATACTTTCTTTGACGTTCCTGAAGAAAGATTGGGACTCAATACCGCCGATCCGCAACCGCTCTATGTGGAAACGGCTCCGACTGTAGCTGAAATGCTGGATGCCAGCTTGAAGATTGTCAACCGCGACCCGGATGGCTTCTTTGTGGTGCTGGAAGAAGAGGGAACCGACAACTTTGCCAACAACAATAATGCTGTTGGAACAGTCGAAGCGGCTCGACGGGCAGATGCGGCGATCGGCGTGGCGATGGACTATGTGAATACTCAAGACCCCAATACTATGATCGTGACGGCGGCAGACAGTGATGCAGGGGGGCTGGAGCTTGTTCAGTTTGCGCCCTACACTCGTCCAACCGGGAACTTTGATGCCAGCAACCCTGAGCTTGCAGCATCGCAGCCGGAAGTTCCTTTCGTCAACAGTAATGGGAATAATCCAAACTACCTGGATGGCATTAATGGCAGCACTGCCAGCCCTGAAAATCCCTGGCGATCGTTCCCCTCTCAACCAAGCTTAGATGGTCCGCTAGGCAACTTTGCGGTCGGTTGGGTTGGCACTCCCGACTTTCCAGGTAGCATTGTGTCAAAAACCTATGGCTTAAATGCTGACATTCTGCCCAGCACGCTTGATAACACTGAAATTTACCGGATGATGTATCAATCCCTGTTTGGGATTCGGCTGCAAAATCCCTTGAATGTTCAAGATCAGCAGGGCGTAACGCAAATCGGATTGGGAGAAGGCGCACAGATCAGTAACTTTGGCGGTGTGGGTCGGGGAACGAGTCCCTCTGAGGAAACGATCGCTGAAGTCGATACGCTTCAGTTTACCGGGGAAGGTTTAACGGCTCGTAACCTGCTGCTCACGCAGAGCGGTGAAGACCTAGTCATCACTTTTGAGGGGGTTAACAATGTTCGAGCTGTCCTGCCTGACTTTGATCTGGAGAATCTAGATAACTTATCCCTGGAGGGAAGTGGAGGCGGAAAAATTGGCAATCTTATCTTCAACGGGGAAGATGCTGTCAGTGATAGCTTTGATGTGATCAATGCTGATGCCGATGTCGATACGGTATTGAACTCGAATACGGTCACTTTCCTTAACGATCGCAGTAACCGCACTGCTGGATTGAATGGTTCTAATGATGTAATCAATGCGCTTGGTGGTAATGATTACATTGAGGGATTGGGTGGTGATGATTTATTGCGAGGTGCTACAGGGAATGACACTTTGGATGGCGGTACAGGAGATGATTTATTAACGGGCGGCGATGGCAAGGACATCTTTAGGCTGGCGATCGGAGAAGGCACAGATACCATTACCGACTTCAGCAGCGAAGATGATTTGTTGAGCCTGAGCGGACTTACCTTTGAACAGCTAACTCTGGTTCAGGGAAGCGGCGATCAGAGCGCAAATGCCTTTGTGCAGGCGGCAGGCAGTAGTGAAGTGCTGGCAGTTCTGGCAGGTATTCAAGCCAGCACCCTCAGCAACAACAACTTTGTGCTTGCTTAATTGCGATTGCGTCTGAAGAAGTCTGCTCAATTTTGAGTGCGTTAAGGTTCCAGTGATCTGATTGAAGATGACTGGAACCTTGTCTTTTGGCCTGATGCAATTTTGAGCGTATAAACGATCAGTAAGTAGTGTTTTACCTATATTGATGGTTGCTGGTTAGCCAAAGAGACCAAACTCGTAACGATTGATGTACAGGCTTTGCTCCTTCTTCTTTATTTTCCTAAATGCCTTCTGAGCTACCTTGCTGCTCAATTTTCTGCCTCAAGGTTTTCGATCGTCATGGCAGAAAACCAACTTTATCAGGCTGGGATATTCTAATCGTAAATGTTGTACCTATATCAACTTGGCTCTCTAACAACAGCTTACCTTGATGCAAGTCTAAACATCTTTTAACCACTGCCATACCCAAACCACTTCCAGGTGCGCTGCCAACATTTCTGCCTCGGCAAAAGGGTTCAAAGATAGTTGCTTGTTCTTCTTCAGGAATGCCAATCCCTTGATCTCTGATTTCAAAAATTACAGCATTAGGTTCACAAATGACCGTGAAATTGATCGAAGACTCTGGAGGAGAATATTTAATTGCATTAGATAATAAATTGCTGAGAATTGAGTAAATGAGTTTCTCATCTAAATAAGCATAGGTACGAGTACCGTACTTGTGAAACTTAATTGTTCTTGGCTGTTCGCTAAAAAGTTGAATATCTTCAACCAGATTTAAACAAAGAAACTGTACTTCCAGAAGTTCTGGTTTGCACTGCAATTTTCCAGCATCTGCCCTTGCTAAAGTCAGGATATCGTTTAGGAGCTGGGTCATTAATTTAGCAGACGCCTGTATCTGAAGCAGGTTCTTTAATTTACTAGGCTCAACCAATCTTTTCAAATTTTCCTGAAGTAATTGCGCTGATCCCACGATGACACTGAGAGGAGTTCGAAACTCATGCGAAACCATCGAGAAAAATTGCAGCTTCAGTTCACCCAATTCTTTCTCCTGCGCCAGCTTCTGCTGAATTTGCTCTGATTGTTGACGCTTAAACATCTGGCGATAGAGCAGAATATAAACACCCAGAAGCCCTACAAATGCCAGAATAGTTCCCAGATTTTCGATCGCCATTCTCACCTGTGAGTTTGCCTGAGATTGCTCGACCTGGCTCTGCAAAAGCTGCTCCTCCTCGTTCTGTAGCTCAGTAATGATTCGACGAATTTGTGCCTGGTTCTGGTTGGTCTGCGCTACCCAAGGATTTTCAGCGGAAAGCAGAATGGGCTGTTCGTAGAGTGCTGCTGATTCCTCAAGCAGGGTTTGTCGCTGCTGAATAAGTGTTTCTAGCAGGTTGAGCCTTTGTTGTTGAGCAGGCGTATCGGATAAGGGCTGTCGCAGTTTCTCTAATTGGAAGGTGAGATTCTGCATGGCTTGATGGTAGGCATCCAGCTCTGTTCGATCGCCTAACAAAAAATACCGCCAACGTCGAGCTTCGCTATCAGTTAGCGTTTCAGAAACGCTAGTTAAAGCAGTGAGGAGGTCGCTTGTTTGTTTGACCTGGGCGGCACTGTGAATGAGTTGGGTTGCATTTTGATAGGAGATTAAATTAATCAGCCCCAAGAGCAGCAGTGCCAGACAAAAGGATGCTGTGATCCATTTGCGTTCCATTGACCATTTCAGCACACTGAACGTCACCATAGCAGCCTGAAAGATTTACTGAGAAATTTACAATAGAGTAGGAGAAAGGCGATCCCGCAGGGCTGCGGACATTGGTGCCCGATCGCTGTTCTCCTGAATATGCCTTATCTCAGATCCCAAGTCTAAGACCTCAATGCGTATTTTGGTTGTGGAAGACGATTTGCGAATTGCTAATATGCTGGCGGAAGCCTTTACAAACCGTCAGTATAAAGTCGATGTGGCAGAGGATGGTGAAGCTGCGTGGGATTGGGTAAATACTCAGGATTACGACCTGATTGTATTGGATCTAACGCTGCCCAAGGTGGACGGTCTCCGCTTCTGTCAACAGCTTCGAGCCAGAGGAGCCGCAGCGCGAAATGCCGCAATTCCAGTCATGATGCTCACGGCGCGAGATATGATCGCAGACAAAATCATTGGGCTGGATGCCGGAGCCGATGACTACATGGTCAAGCCGTTTGACCTAGATGAACTGATGGCGCGAACTCGTGCCCTGCTGCGGCGGGGAAGTCCTAATGTCAATCCTACGCTGACTTGGGGCGAACTTCAGTTAAATCCAGCAACCTGTGAAGTCACTTACCGTGACACGCCTCTGAATTTAACGCCGAAAGAATTCGCGCTGCTGGAACTGCTGATTTCCAACGGTCGGCGTGTCATGAGTCGCCCAATTATTATCGAAAAACTCTGGACGCGGGAAGAATTACCCACCGAAGAAGCGGTCAAAACCCATGTTAGAACCCTCCGTCAGAAATTGAGAGCGGCAGATGCACCCGATGATCTGATCGAAACGGTGCATGGCATGGGCTACCGGCTCAAACAGTTTCCCTGAAAGCAGTTCTCCTGAAAAGAGCAATCCCCCCGAAATCCCTCCGATTTCCTTCTGGCATCCTGACTTTGAGTTGGTAGTCTTTGGGTAGCACAGTGCTACAGGGGCGGACGTAAGTTCCTCCCTCGCTAGTCCGTTGCACTCCTTACAGCTTCTTACGTAACAAGAAGCATTACCCCATCCAGAACTTTGGGACTACTCCTCCCTGAAGTTCTGGAATTTTCCTCATTCACAAGTGAAACTTCCTCTCCAAAGGCTATGCAAATCATTGTGAATCACGCTTCAACGACTGCAACTTATCACGATCGATCGGGTAAAGATGTTGCCCGATTGCTCGAAAGTCATGCTGAGCGTGGGCTGGCTAAACGGGAAGTCACTCAACGGCGCAGACATTACGGTCTAAATGAGCTGGCAGCAAAGCCCGGAAAACCTGCCTGGTTGCGGTTTCTGCTGCAGTTTAATCAGGCGTTGCTCTACATTCTGCTGATTGCCGGAGCGATTAAAGCTTTCCTGGGATCATGGACAAATGCGATCGTCATCTGGGGCGTGACGCTGATTAACGCCATTATTGGCTATTTGCAGGAGTCAAAAGCAGAAGGGGCGATCGCTGCTCTGGCAAAAGTGGTGACCACAGAAGCAACCGTGGTCCGAGAGGGAAAAAGGCAGATAATTCCTTCACAGGAATTGGTTCCGGGCGATTTAGTTCTGCTGACTTCAGGAGACAAGGTTCCGGCAGATTTGCGATTGTTGCGTGTGCGCGGCTTACAAATTGATGAATCGGCGCTGACCGGGGAATCGGTTCCTGTTGAGAAAGACATTCAGCCGCTGGGCAGCAATACACCTTTGGCAGAACGCACGAACATGGCGTATGCAGGTAGCTTCGTTACCTTTGGGCAGGGTAGTGGTGTCGTGGTGGCGACTGGAAATAAAACAGAAGTGGGGCAGATTTCACAATCGCTGAACAATAGCCACAGCCTGAGTACGCCGCTCACACGCAAGTTCGCCAAGTTTAGCCAAACCCTGCTGTATATCATTCTGTCTGTGGCATCCCTCACGTTTTTTGTGGGGTTAGGGCAAGGACGCTCCTGGGCAGAAATGTTTGAAGCGGCGGTAGCTCTGGCAGTCAGTGCCATTCCTGAAGGACTTCCGGCAGTGGTGACGGTGACACTGGCGATCGGAGTAAATCGCATGGCACGTCGACACGCCATTATTCGCAAACTGCCTGCGGTTGAAACGCTGGGCGGTGCAACGGTCATTTGCTCGGATAAAACCGGAACGCTGACTGAAAATCAGATGACGGTGCAGGCAATCTATGCAGCCGGACAGCGTTATTTAGTAAGCGGCGTGGGATACAACTCGGAAGGAGAAATTCAACCTGTCACAGAAGAGGCGATCGCGAATGAGCGTCTTCCGTCTGTTGTAGGTTCTCCAAACCATACTGCCTTAGAAGACTGTCTGATTGCGGGTATTTTGTGTAACGATAGCCATCTGGAATGGAAAGAGGATCACTGGTCAGTCATCGGCGATCCAACGGAAGGAGCGTTGATTGTGGCTGCCCAAAAAGCAGGCATAAACCAATCCAAGCTCAATGAGTTGCTACCTCGCCTGGATGTCATCCCGTTTGAATCGCAGTATCAATATATGGCAACGCTGCATCATGGGGCGGATAGGAAAACGACGGGTGGCAATATTATTGGCAATATTATTTACGTCAAAGGTTCGCTGGAAGCCATACTGCGTCGATGCCAGAAGATGCGCGATGCATCAGGGCATGATATGCCGCTGTATCAGGGGCTTCTGGGCGTTGAAACAGAGCGTTTGGCAGAACAGGGATTACGAGTGCTGGCTTTTGCCGAAAAAACAGTGCCCAAGCAGCAGACGACGCTGGATCACGCAGACCTGAACAGTGGACTCACGTTTCTCGGTTTGCAGGGTATGATTGATCCTCCTCGCGCGGAAGCGATCGCCGCAGTGAAGGCCTGTCAGGCAGCGGGAATTCAGGTGAAGATGATCACCGGAGACCATTTAACCACTGCAACTGCAATTGCCGATCGCATCGGGCTTCAGAGCAAAGGTAACCTGTTTGGGTTTACCGGACAGCAGCTCGCAGAAATGAACGATTCTGAACTATCGCAGGCGGTTGAATCTGGCTCCGTGTTTGCCAGAGTTGCTCCGGCGCAAAAGCTGCGCCTGGTTGAAGCATTGCAATCGAAAGGTGAAATTGTGGCAATGACGGGAGATGGAGTGAACGATGCCCCTGCCCTGAAGCAAGCCGATATTGGAATTGCAATGGGCAAAGGGGGAACCGATGTTGCCAGAGAAGCAGCGGATATGCTGCTCACTGACGATAACTTTGCCTCAATCGAAGCAGCCGTTGAAGAAGGACGTACTGTTTATCAGAACCTGCGAAAGGCGATCGCCTTTATTCTGCCCGTCAATGGTGGCGAGTCGATGACGATCCTCATCAGTGCCCTGCTTGCTAGAGATCAACCCATTCTCTCGATCCAGGTGCTTTGGCTGAACATGGTCAACTCTGTTGCTATGACGGTTCCCCTTGCTTTTGAACCCAAAACCGATCGCACAATGGCAAAGCCACCCCGCGATCCAAGAGAGCCTTTGCTATCGGGCAAACTGTTTCAGCGCATTGCTACGGTTTCGGTCTTCAACTGGATTTTAATCTTCGGAATGTTTGAGTGGGCACGACGCACGACGGGAGATATTGCAGTTGCCCGGACAATGGCAATTCAGGCATTAGTTGCCGGACGAATTGTGTATTTGCTGAGTGTCAGCCATTTAGGTCGGGCAATCGTGGATAAATTTCAGGGCCGGAATACTTCAATACGTGATGCCTGGGCGATCGGTCTTGGCATTTTAGGTGCAATCGTTCTACAAGTTCTATTCAGCCAGTGGAGTGTAATGAATGTCCTCTTTGCAACAGCTCCCCTCAGCCTCACGCAATGGTTAATTTGTCTTATTCCAATAATCCCGATGCTCTTCTTGACCGTATTTGTCGATCGTCTTGACCCAACAGAATAAGGAATTGAAGGATCGAACAATGCCTCAAATTCACGCTGATTCAAATTTTGAAAACCACCCTTTCTACATTGGATTGGAAGTTAATCGACTGCCTGAGCTTTGTGAACCCTATGAGCTTGATGAAGATGCTTTAGAACAAATTCTCGAACCAGCAAACGTATTGAAGAACGAATCAAAGTTAGAATCTACCCCACCTGTTCTAGATTCTGAGAATCCTTGCTTGTAGGGAGTATTTGAATTCCTTTCAAAATTGGATCGAGTCAATTCCTCTGTTGCCTTTATGACATTTCTCGCCACAGGTGATCCAGTTCCCTGGTTCACAGCTTCCTCCAGTTCCAACCCTGCCTATCACTTTGGTGCAGTAGGTGGTTATCGGATTATCCTTTCTTTCCTTGGTCGCTTTAGTAACCAATCCTGCGCTAAGGTTCTACAGGATTTTGCGGCACTACAGCCACAGCTTGAACAATACGAAGTTCCATTCTTTGGAGTCACAATTAATCCAGAAGATATCGTTCTGAAAGAGTTAATCAAGATTCCGTCCTATTTCAAACTAATCTGGGATTTCGATCGCTTCGTCAGCTTACGATATGGCGTACTGCCAGATGAGTCCAATCCAGATTTCTATCGCCCAGCAACTCTGGTCCTCGATGAGAATCTTCATGTTCTCAAGGTGTTTCCCCTAGAGAATCCTGAAAGCCATGTTGCTGATGTATTTCGCTTTATCGAAAGTCTTCCAGTACCAGAGCCAGCAATGATGGCGGTCAGGCAGGCTCCCGTCCTTTTCATCCCCGATGTAATCGATCCAGAATTCTGTGAATTTCTGATTCATCTTTATCAAGCCAACGGAGGAAGAAATTCAGGCTTTATGCGGCAGATTGATGGCAAAACAGTAGAAGTTTTGGACGCCGATTTTAAGCAGCGTAAGGACTTTCATATTACTGATACAGCCCATCTACAAGCCATTAATGATTTAATCTTGCGGCGGGTAAAACCAGAAATTGAGAAAGCCTTTCAATTTAGTATTACTCGATTTGAACGTTACCTTGTCGCTTGCTACGATGCTGAAACACAAGGTTTCTTTAACCGCCATCGGGACAATACGACCAAAGGCACTGCCCATCGTCGCTTTGCTATGACAATCAACCTGAATACGGGAAATTATACGGGTGGCTGTCTTCGTTTTCCAGAATACGGTAATCGCCTCTACCGTCCTCGAGTGGGCGAAGCCGTCATCTTTTCCTGTTCGCTGCTGCATGAAGTGACGCCTGTGTTAAGCGGAAAACGGTTTGCCTTATTATCCTTTTTCTATAACGATGAGGATGCTAAAATTCGCGATCGCAATCAAAAGTATGTTGTCCTTAACTCAGAGCAGCAGACCAACAGTGATAAAAAGCAAGAATCTCAAGTAAAGTCGCTTGGGTTCCAGGGTAACTCCCAATCCAGATATCGCAAAAAGCGTCGTAAATCGTAAAGCAGATGCTATGCCAAAACATCATATTGTCATTACTGGGACTGGTCGTGCTGGAACAACATTTCTAGTTCGGCTATTTACAGCTTTAGGTCTTGATACTGGATTTGATGACTTTACATCAGCCGTTCACCCAAACTGCAATGCTGGGATGGAGTGGGATATTCATCAGGAAAATGTACCCTACATCATAAAGAATCCGTGGTTGTGTGATTACCTTGATAAGGTTCTAGAAAGCACTGATACTGTCATTAATTACGCGATTGTCCCTGTTCAAGACCTCTTTCGGCAGTGGAAAGGCAGCGAGACGTAGCACGAAGAAGTGACGCTTCCCTTTATCCAGAAGGAATTTATGGAGGTCTTTAGCACACATTTGACCCATAGCAACAGGAAACCGTATTAGCCAATCAACTCTACAAGATTGTCTATACAATTGCAAAGCATGATGTTCCCCTGACATTATTATATTTTCCCAGGTTAGCCAATGACCCAGAGTATCTTTTTGAAAAGATTAAATTCATGCTGGATGGAATAGAGCCATGAAAAATTCTTAGAAATATTTTTGAAAGTAGTGCGTTCAGAGCTAGTTCATGAATTTCGTCGAGAACCTATATAGCAACGTGATTAGAATAGAGCCGATAGAGCAGAATTAAAGGATTGCAAATTTTTAAAAAATATATTCTTACTTTAAAAACGAAACGGTTATGACAATAAGCAAGTCAAGTGGATGAAATTTTGAGGCTAGTGATAGAACTTCCGGACGAAGATGCATAATTAAGTAAGCGATTAAAATTTAAATGTAATAGCGTATTAGAAACATAATTATGAATATCCTTGCTTGGATTATTTTGGGTTTTATTGATTGAGGGTAGTATTATGAGTATCATCCAGACAGGAACACTACAGCTTGCTGCCGCCAGTTTGAGCATTCCTGGAATTATCGTGGCGATTATCGGAGCAATGATTGCAATCTTTATCTGGGAATCACTGAGCCGTCGTTGTGTTTAAACTTCAGGGCTTCTGTTATAGGATGCCAATAAGTACCGCTATTTCTCATAACTCACCGCACACTCCTGGCTTGGCAGAAGTCGGGGGTTTCTTTAGCAATTTAGTTTTACAGCCCAGTATGAATACTAATACTCCCGTTGATTAAGCGAATCAAAGGTTTCTCGCTGAACTTCCTCGACCTGTCCCACCACAAAAATGAGCGTAAACGGCTGTCCCATTTCACGCTGCAAAAACTCCTCCAGCAAGGCAACCTGTTTGGGAGTAATGGGTTCTTTAGCACGTACATTGAGCCTAACTTCGGGCGGGGTGGTGTGCCAGTTGGTTCTGCTGGTCAGGAGTTCGACTCGTTGAAAGGTAATGGTGCGATTGAGCAATGTCTGCCGGATGGTGGCTTCGAGATGTGCCTGTCTTACTAGTCTGCTAGAGCTAATACCCAGCGGCAGCAGCAAAATGGCGGTAAATGCCAGCGCACAGGTTAACGGTTTATGGGCATTGCGAAATGAAGCATAGCCTGTGAGCAGAAAAGTCAACATACAGGAGAGCATGATCCCCAGTAGATTTGTTGCATAGAGCAGGGTTGCTCCCTGGCTGAGTGACCAGTTTGCCTGAGATAACCCCAAACCCATCACACAAATTGGCGGCATTAGGGCAACCGCGATCGCTGTTCCTGCCAGACTTCCTGAAATCTTGGGCTGCACCTTTGCATAACCGCTAATGCCTCCCGCGACAATTGCCACCCCCAGATCGAGCAGCGTCGGCTCCGATCGTGCCCAAACTTCGCTGCCAAAATTTTCGATGCCGACCAGCCATCCTACACTGTAGGCGAGAGCGACTGCCAGTAAAGTTCCGGCAATAATTGCGATTGCGCCTTGCCGAAGCAAGATGACGTCTCCTCGAAGCGCACCAAAAGCTAAGCCACGAATAGGCAGCATGAGCGGAGCAATAATCATTGCGCCAATAATGACGGCAGTGCTGTTTGCTAACAAGCCAAAAGTGGCAATCAGGCATGAACTCACGATTAAAATCAGATAGGATAGGTCAGGCGTAGATTCCTTTAGTATCTCGGTTTGAAGCTGCTGGAGCGGAACTAGAGCTTCGCCTCGACTTCTAAAATTCCTGAACCGATGTTTAATTCCTTTCGACATCTGCTCCTCCTCAAGCCACAAAATTCTAGAAGTAACGAGATGCGGATTTCTGACAGCATCCTACCTTAAGACTGTGGCAGTTATTTGATAATAGTTTGAAGAGATTAGGTTGGTTAAAAAAATTAAGGTAAAGTATGGCAATTGATCCAGCGATGGCTGAAATGACGATCGAGACCAATCTGAAGCAGTTTTTGCTGGTGCTGTCCGTCTCCCTAAGTGTGGCAACGCTGCCCCGTGTGTTTAGCTGGTTTCGGCGCATTCCTTACACTTTGCTGCTGGTGATTGTCGGTTTAGGGCTAGCGTTTGTCGACGTACGGTTAGTCGATCTGTCGCCTGCCTTGATCCTGTCTATCTTTTTGCCGCCGCTGCTGTTTGAAGCTGCCTGGAATATTAGATGGCCGGAATTGAAGGAGCAAGCCTTGCCCATTTGCCTGTTTGCGGTGCTAGGAGTTGTAATTGCAATCGTTGGCATTGCGCTGGGGCTGAATTGGTTTGCAGGGGTTTCGCTCACAACTGCTCTACTGCTGGGAGCCAGTTTGTCTGCGACCGACCCTGTTTCAGTAATTGCGTTATTTCGAGAGTTGGGGGTGGGAAGCCGTCTTAGCATCGTCATGGAAGGCGAAAGCCTCTTCAATGATGGCATCGCGGTTGTCGCATTTAGTTTTCTGGTTGCCCTGCCGCTTGGAACAGCGGATTTGAGCGTTCAATCGGCGGTGCTTCAGTTTATGCGTGTTATGGGTATTGGCATTGCAGGCGGCAGCCTGATTGGATTTGGCATCTCCTATTTGACACAGCGGTTTGATCTGCCGCTAGTGGAACAGTCGCTAACACTGGTTTCTGCCTATGGCACTTATTTGATTGTTGATGATCTGGGTGGTTCTGGGGTAATTGGAGTCGTGACGACCGGATTAATTTTAGGCAACTTTGGTTCTCGCATTGGCATGAATCCCCGCACTCGAATTATTGTTAGCGAGTTTTGGGAGTTTCTCGCCTTTTTCGTAAACTCGATTGTTTTTCTACTGATTGGTGATCAGATTCGCTTCGATATCCTGGGACAAAACCTGGGCACGATCGTCATTACCCTCGTTGCGATGATTGTGACACGAGCAATCTCCATCTATGGTTTAAGCGCAATCAGCAATCGCTTCACCCAATCCAAAATTATGCTACCTGAACAAACAGTTTTGCTCTGGGGTGGACTGCGGGGGTCTGTATCGATCGCCCTGGCATTAAGTGTTCCTGTGATTCTGCCTGCTCGAGAAGAAATCATTGCCACAGTGTTTGGGGTCGTGCTATTCACGCTGTTAGTGCAGGGACTCACGGTTCAGCCACTGCTGCAGAAGCTAAATTTATTGGGTGATCAGCCCTTACGTCAGCAGTTCCAGGAAACAGTCGCTCGTTTAGCCGCTATGAAACGGGTTTTGCAGCAGCTAGGTCAGCCAGAAAATCGCCCTGCCATTGAGCCGGAGTTTTACCGTTATCAGGAGGCTCTGATTAATGGCGAAATCGAACGATTGACCGCAGAAATCGATACCTTACAGGACGAAAATCCAGACCTCCGCATCTTTGCAGCAGAACAATTTAAGCAGGAACTGCTGGCGATTGAAGCAGATACTTATGCTGAGTTGGTTCGCACAGGCAGACTCAACCGGGAACTGTCTTCTCTTCTTCAGGAGGATTCATCAGAGGAAGTTTAAAGGGTTACTGAATATAACCTTGATCAGGATCAGAAGTAGATACAGCAAATTCAGAGGGTGTAATTGGTGTACCTCGCTGCCGAGCATAAACCTTGGTGAACGCGGCTGGAACATAGCTGTGTTTCATTGAGCAGTAGAGCGATTCTTCGAGTTGAATAAAGTAGTGTTGTGCAAATTGACAAATCTGCACCCGTTAAGGCATAGAGTCTGTAACGAATAAGGAAATTAAATATTTTCCTTAGAATAAGAGCGTACCCTTAGAAGGTGGAGAAATTGTGCAGAAATTTAGTGAAATCTGTTAGTCCTAAAACTCATCTATCAGTAGCAAGGGATTGAATTTAAACGAAATGAACTGTCATCCTCTCCATTATCAAAAAACATGCCTCTACAATCTTCCCTTAGCTAGAGATCGAATTTCTTAGCAGTACGGGATGGTTAGTAGCAGGAGGGTATTATGCGGCAACTTATCGTTCAGGTTCCACAGGGACACGGCAAGGATGTCCTGAATATTGCCAAAGATCATCAGGGCGTGAATCTGGTTCAGATTGAAGCGAATAGCCTCGATCATGCCCTGGATTTAGTGATTGTGTATATTTCTAACCGCAGAGTTGAAGATTTTCTCAGACAATTGGAAAGTTTGCCGGATGTCCATATTACCCTGCTGCCTTCTGGGGTCATGGCACTCCATCCACCTAGCAATCAAGCTGCAGAACAGGTTACGAATGTTGAGCCTCGTAGTCCGGTGGAAGTTTTTTTGTCGGGATTACAAAGCGTTGGCTCCTGGAAGGGCTTTTTAGGGTATGCTGCCCT
>NZ_JAMPLI010000080.1:0-12748 GCF_039962475.1 Leptolyngbya sp. GB1-A1
TATGGTACGGTGGACCCACCCTGACCCATCCCGAACTCAGGTGTGAAACGCTGAAACGGCGACGATAGTTGGAGGGTTGCTTCCTGCAACAATAGCTCGATGCCAGGGTAATTTTCGATAATGTTCCTTTTCTGCTGCTTCAGTAGAGAAGGAATTTTAGTATCTTATTCCTTGTTTAATGCGGTGTTGCTGAATAGACGTATGATTTATTGAGGGACGGGCACATCGACTTAAGCGGTTCCGCGTCTTGATAGGTCCTATCGCGATTGTCGGTAGCACTTTACCCGCAGAGCTCGTCTTCTCGCAGGCATTCTCAACTTTGAGATTGCACTTGCCATTTGATCTATGCAAGAGGTCTATTGCATGAGTTGTACCCTCATTTCATATTCTCATTATGCAATGCCTTTAATGTTTTTCATTTATACCTATGTTGAATAGGACATTTTATTCTTAGGGGTGAAAATCAGTTTAAAAAGCTCATTGGGTAACTGCTTCAAGCACTTGGCTTCAAGCCAAAATTGCTATTCAGGTAGTCGTAAAAAAGTAAGTCCAAATTCAGAGGCTTTCATTTCCCGCGCTTTCAGTAATAGGAAAGCACTTGAGAACATAAAAGAGAATGCTCATTTTTAGTGGATGCTCGATCGCTAAAAATGACTTCTAGTGGGTATTTTAGCTTTACTGTCACCCCTTAAGCTGTTTTCACGGGCCTAGAACATTGCATTACTAGCTGAATCGCCAAAGTGAGAATTGTTGACCTCCTAAGTTCTGCCCTTGCCAAGTGAGAAGCAAAATGGTTATAATGAAAAACATTGGTTTTGAGTGACGATAAATGACTATGAAAGTTTTCTTCATTTGAAACTATTGCTAGGCTCAGTAGCTCAGTGGTTAGAGCAGGGGACTCATAAGCCCAAGGTCGCAGGTTCAAATCCCGCCTGAGCCATCAAGGATAAAGCGTTTTAGGGAGGTTGTTATGGTGATCTCCCTGAAATTTTTTGAGGTAAAAGAGGGGAATTTGGGCGAAAAACTGGTGTAAAACTGGTGTAAAAATAGTACTGGTGAACTAAAAATAGTTTACACTTGGGTGTAAAAGTACTAAGGGAAAAGTCATGCAGGTTGTCGCACGACAGATGGTTTTAGATTTAAAGCTCAAGTAATCCTAGATCCAAAACCATTGGTCCTAGGTCGTGTTGAACATTGTGTGAAGTTGGGCTGAATAAGCTAAAAGGCGATGTCAACTCCGACTCTACTGAGCAACGAACTTTAGCACAAACTGCTTGAGCTGTTGCGGTATCAACCGGGCATTTATATCGGAAACGAAGCGCAATGTCGCCGCTTCATGGAAGCTGTTTTGTGAATTGATCGAAGTGGGGCACAATGGCGAATGCTGCCGTCAAGCTATGGCAACTGGAACAGTGTGTTCAAGCGCTTCGACCGTTGGAGTCGTTGCGGCATTTGGCAACAGCTTTACCAGCGCTTGCTTATAGAACCGGACTTAGAAAACCTGCTGCTTGATAGCACGATTTTACGTGCTCACGCCTGTGCAGCCGGGGCAAAAGGGGAGGGCAGCAAATGCAAGCGCTAGGGCGCAGTCGTGGTGGGTTTAGTAGTAAACTACATACCTTTGTCGATGGACTGGGAACCCCTTATAGCAGTCGAAGGGTTAGATAGGGGGTAATATCGTTCAATTTGGGGGGTCTACAATAGACCTCCTGCATGAATCAGCAAGGATGTGCCAGTTCGTGGTTGAGTAGTCCCGCAATCAAGTTCAAGCGCAAGCCAAACCGCCGTCTTCGGTTGCAGTAGCGTCCTGAGAAGATGCGAAAGATCTTGAAGCGACGAATGATATGCTCCACCCTCACCCGCAGTCTTGCTAATGCAAGGGTTGTGCTGCTTCTCGTCCTCAGCTAACGGTTGGTTGCGCGGTTTCTTCGTGGGAGTACAAGCCCCAGCATGACGCTTAGCAAACCCCTGATACCCCTCGGGTCAGCTAAACATAACTGCGATGGCACAAAGGGCAGTCGGCTTCGTTTCAGCAGCTTGAAGTCATGCATCTTGCCCTTGGCGGTTGCGGTAGCAATCACTTGCCCGTTATCAAACTCCACTAGCAGTTGCGCCTTCAGCGTATGGCACTTTTGCTTGCCACTGTAGTAACGTTTCTGTTTTTTTTCGGGCGTTCAATTTCAACTTCGCCCACATCCACCATCAACACTTTCCATTCCCATCCGAGCTTGTACAACTGCCGTTGGCTGGGCAGGCGAAACGGACCGCACTTGACCAGGATGTCTTCCACTTTCCGGATAATGCGTCCGATTGTGGTTTCATGCAGTCCCCAACTCGTACCGATGTGAAACTGGCTGCGATATTTCCGCCAATATTCCAATGTCACCAGCAATTGGTCTTCAACGCTCAGTTTGTTTTGTCCGCCTCGTTGTCCCTGGCGTTCCAGGTGGGGGCGTAACACCTCGACCATCTCGCCAAAGGTTTCCCGACTCACGCCACACAATCGCTTAAACTCTCCAGCAGACAGGCTTTGCAATTCTTGGTAAGGCATGGCAATTCCTCCTTGTGCTCAGTTCTGCCATGCGCCTACCCCTTTTGCAAGCCTTTGTTCCTAACTGGCACATTTCCTCCCATTCGTGCAGGAGGTCTTTTATTTTGGCTGCTCTTTTTTAGCTGTTCCACCCTTCGCTTAGTCTAAACTCCAGTTATGACCACAGCATTCAAATCCTGGATATGCTCGAAACCTATCGGGAGTTTAGCGTCCAGCATGATGAATGTTTACCTATCTCCTGTCAGCAACCGTTGAACGAAATCATGAAAACGTTGACCGTGATTTCCAGCATCTTTATTCCTCTAACCTTTATCATTGGGATCTATGGAATGAACTTCAACACCGAGGAATCTCCCTGGAATATGCCAGAGTTGAACTGGTATTGGGAGTATCCTGCGACTCTAGCTTTTATGTTGAGTGTTGCTGTGAGGATGGTCTTCTTCTTCTGGGGTAAGGGTTGGTTTAGCAGTTTATCCACGGTTAAAGCGAGTAACAAGCATCGAAGTTCCGGTGCAAAAAAATTACTACAATAAACTACAAAATGCGCTTGAAAACTGGTGTTTCTGAAGATGGTAATGCGAATGGGGCTATCCATCGGAGCGATCGCCAAACTTTACAGCAACCGTACCTGAAGCGGAAGTAGGAGGAGCAGGAGGGATTCAAACGTGAGCGACAAATCCGCAACCCGTCGTAACATGCTGCAATGAACGTGACGGAACAGAAGCAACGCCTGTCTGAACGAGGAATCACAATTTTTAGCTTGAATCAGAAAAATGTTTTGGCAACATTAGACATTGAGGGCAAACAAACTCATTGCACCCGGAACAGTACGAGTCCACGTTCATGCCATTTTGCAGAAATTGGACGTACGCGATCGTAGCCAACCAGCAGTCATCGCCATTCAAAAAAGTCTTATTGACCAGCAGTTGCTATCTAACCCATAGGCATTTGAACATTAGTAGTTTAACGTTGGTTTGGGATTTGGTTTGGGATAAAGAAGGGCGACAGCGCGATACCAGTATTACCATACGCCTTTGACTTTAATTGACGAACAGAATAGACGACTAGAGATAGAGCATGAGTAGACATCGGAGGGGGAGAAGGCAAAGCTGGGCTTGTTTGCCTTGCCAGAGACCGTTTTTTGCAACACAACCAATGCCCAAAGAGTAACTTGATTAAGCCAGTTCAGTCACGGAATAATCGATCGATTGGTCTAAAATACGCTATGCTAAATAACACGATTTTAATCGGTCGCGCGGGTGTAATTCAGTGGTAGAATGTCACCTTCCCAAGGTGAACGTCGTGGGTTCGAGTCCCATCACCCGCTTAGAGTTATCTGGAATTAGAATGTCTGGAATAAAAAGCTTTACCTCAACACCTGAATATTATTAACCCTGGTGAACCCGTTCTGAAGAAGCTCTAGGGTAGCAATGCGGGAAATTGAAATTCTCTTCTAAGCATGAATTTTTGAATATAAATTTCTGTAAGTACGAATTTTTGAGTATAAATTAGTGTGAATCAGAGTTAAATCGTTCCGTAACAATTCAGTAATCCCGATCGTATTGACCTCTATACTAAATCGAAGTTCATGCCCTCTAACTTCAGGTATAGAGTTTATGTCCCACGTCGTTCAACGCTCGCCGTTCTCGTTCACAGCTGTCATCGAGTATTGGAACTGCTGGAGAGCTGCCTGCAATCAAGCGATAGCTAATTATTACAATCAGCGAATTGAGAGCAACCCGGAAGGGGAAGCCCAGCAATATTGGAACCGACTCACACATCCTCAATCAGGAATTAACGTCGAGCAGATCACCGATGCAATGCTCAGCCGCTTAATGCAAAGACTGATTGAGCAGGGAATTTCTAAGTTTGCGGTCGATCGCTTCATCCTGGAACTGCGGCGGCATACGAGGAGTATTCGGTCAGCTCAACTGGCTCAACGATAATTTTTTCAGCATCATTTCCCATCTACTGCGAACCCCGATCGTCAACATGAGAATGGCATTCACGCTGCGGATGCCAATGACTGAGCAGGGGCAGAACTGAATCGCAAAACTTCCTGCAGAAAGTCGAGGATCTCGATCAATTGCAGGAAGCGTGCGATCGTCAATTTGCAAAGGTGGAGGATCTGCTGAAGCTCCAGGATAAAGCTACAGTGTACTGACGCTGGAAGTCATAAAAGCTGGTGCTTACAAAAATCAGCCTGCTCCTTTTTTGATTCCCGTTCTGCGCTCCACAATTTCCTTCACAATCAGCGTGACGATCGCCAGACAAGCCAGCAGCGTTGCAGCAGTGTAGGCAGACTGGGTGTTGTATTGCTTATATGCCTCTTCAACAAAGAGCGGCATTGTTTGTGTCTTGCCCAGAATATTGCCTGATACAACGGAGACGGCTCCAAACTCGCCCATCGCCCGCGCATTGGTTAGGATAATTCCGTAAATCAAACCCCAGCGCACATTAGGCAGGGTGACGCGCCAAAAAATTTGCCAGTCTTTCGCGCCCAGGGTTTTCGCCGCTTCTTCCTGCTCTGGTCCAACTTCTTCTAGAACCGGGATCACTTCCCGCGCCACAAACGGTAGCGATACAAACGAGGTTGCCAAAATCATGCCAGGGAGTGCAAAAATCACCTTGAGATCGATCGCTTGCAGCATCGGACCAAACCAGCCCTGCCGTCCGTAAAGCAGCACGATCATCAAACCCGCGACCACTGGGGAGATCGAGAAGGGCAAGTCTAGAATACTCAGGAGCAGCGTTCGACCCGGAAAGCGATTGCGAGCAATCACCCAGGCGGCACAGAGTCCAAAGATGGTGTTTACCGGGACGACAATCGCTGCAATGATCAGCGTGAGCTTCACGGCATTCTGAAACTCGCGCTCATTAAAGGTATGCAGAAATCCAGCGATGCCGCCACTACAGGCCTGCACAAAAACGTTCAGGGCAGGGATAAAGAGAATCAAGCCCAGATAAACCACCACGAAGCCAATCAGCCCCCATTTCACCCAGGCACCCGAGCCTACTTGGTTTGCAGCTTTAAGTTTTTGATTCGATCGATCGACCGTCATCCCAGTGTTATGAGCCATAGCGTCGTCCCCAAGCCTGTAAAAGATTAATTGCCAGCAGCATCGTCAGCGAAACTAGTAGCATGACCAGACCAATCACCGTTGCCCCCGTGTAGTCGTACTGCTCCAGCCGTTGAAAGATCAAAACGGGTGCGATCAGATCTTTAAACGGAATGTTGGAGGACACAATCACGACCGATCCATATTCTCCAACCGCTCTGGCAAACCCCAACGCAACGCCCGTTAAAATCGCAGGCAGGAGCGGCGGCAGCACCACGCGCCAGAAGGTCTGATTCGGGGAAGCCCCCAGCGACCAGGCAGCTTCTTCCACGTCGATTTCGGTTTCTTGTAAAACGGGCTGTACGGTTCGCACCACAAACGGCAGCGAAATAAACAGCATGGCAACAAACACGCCGAGCCGTGTAAAAGCAATCTTGATTCCAAACGGAGCCAGCAGTGAGCCAAGCCAGCCGTTATCGCTATACACCGTTGCCAGCGTTAAACCTGCCACTGATGTAGGTAGGGCAAAGGGCAGATCGATCGCCGCATCTAAAAATCGCTTGCCAGGAAACTCGTAGCGCACCAGCACCCAGGCAATAATCACTCCTGCAATTCCGTTAACGCCTGCCGCCGCCAGGGAAGTCGTAAAGGTCACATCATAAGCAGACAGCGCGACTGGATCAGTGGCAATCTGCCAAATTTTGGACAGGCTGAGGCTGCTTGCCTTCATAAACAAGGCAACGATCGGCAACAGCAGCATCACCGCGAGATACAGGATAGTGACGCGCCAGGGCAGCGATGGCAGTGAGAATTTACCAGAACGTTCCGGGCGGCTCACCGGCGATTGAGACGTAGAAGTCATCCGCTAAAACTCCGAGATTGGATATCGATAATAAATGAGGGTTTAGGTGTCGGGGCTGGGAGATTGTTGGAGCAATGTTTGAGGATCTACATTGCAAAGAACATTAAGCTACCCTCGAAGGCTGGCTTGAATCTGGTCAAACACTGCTCCGTCATCAAAGAACTTGGCTTGCACCTGACCCCAGCCCCCTAGCTCTTTCACCGTGAATAGGTTATTAACTTTGGGATACTGCGCTGCAAACTCCTGAGCAATCTGCTGATCGACTGGACGAAATCCGGCTTTGGCAAATTCTCGCTGTGCTTCTGGTGTAAACAAAAACTGCACAAATGCTTCCGCGACGGCACGAGTTCCGTGCTTATCTACATTGGTATCCACAACAGCGATCGGATTATCGATCGAGACATTGATATCGGTCGGCAGCACCGAAGGCAGATCCATGCCGTTTTTCCGTGCCAAAATCACTTCATTTTCATAATTCAGCAGCACATCGCCCTGTCCCTGCTGAAAGAAAGCGTCGCTGGCTTCCCGTGCGTCTCTAGGGAGTACTGGCGCATTGCTGTAAACGCGCTTCGTGTAGTCTAACGCCTGCATATCATTGCCCTCTCGCTGCGTCACTGCGCCCCAGAGTGCCATAAAGTTCCAGCGTGCCCCGCCGGAAGTCTTGGGGTTTGCCGTCACCACGCGCACATCTTCTCGCGCCAGATCCGCCCAACCCTGAATGTTTTTAGGATTGCCCTCGCGAGTCACCAGATCCACAACAGAGTGCGTGACGATCGCCCCATGCGGAATCCGCTGATCCCAACCCGCCTGAAGCAGTCCGGCTTTCTCAATTCGCTTCATATCCAGTGCGAGGGCGAGATTGACAATATCGGCATCTAAGCCATCCACCATAGCCCGTGCCTGCGCGCCCGACCCACCATAGCTCTGATTAAAGACCACGTCCTGCTGATGCTCTACCTTCCACTTTGCCGCAAATAGGGGCAGGATGCTTTCGTATGCCGATCGCGTCACTGCAAAGGAAACCAGCGTTAGCTCAACCTGGGAACGGGAACTTCCTACCGAACTGCAAGCCACGATCGAAATCGATAAGCTGATCCCCAACAAAAACCCTGCGATTAACCTTTTAAGCGATCGACCTCTAAAAAATTGGTAGCCAGACCCAACCATGAAAAACTCAACCCCAACAACTCAAGAATCAACAGCTCAAAAACAAAATCGGCGAGACAAAATCAAACGCTATAACGAATGACCAATGACCTAAGAACCAACGACCTAGGTTACCTGCCCAATATCCTCTGTTTCCCCTTACCCCCTCGATTCCCTAACTTCGGCAGCTTTGAATCCAGGAAAAAGCTCAGTTTTATCCAAAATTGGGGACTAGGGAGACAGCTCACAAACATCACTGTCTATAGATTACTGGTCAAACAGCCTCTCAAACAATCTTAAACCCAATAATCCCGACCGAATTACCGGAATTAATATGAGACTACCTTAGCCTGGGGGCAAACGCACAGGATTTCGACCTGAAATGGCACTGCTTTGAACCGTTAATCGTGTAATCCTGAACCAGGTTTTGCTTAGCCTCGTCTACCGATCGTCTGATGACCTCTGTTCTGACTTCTGTTCACGCTCCGTCTTTGGGTACCTTTATATACGACTTCACCTCGGTCGATCGAAGGATTGACGCGATCGGGTGATTTCTACCAAGTGACGTTCGACGTAATCTTGAAGAACAATTAAGCTTGTAGGCGACTGTTCCTTTGACAACAGATTAATCCTCCTGCCTGCTTCAGAGTGGGTAATAGGCACAAATTCCTATCTGTTTTCCTCTGTTCAAGAATCAGGGTGACTTGTCTGTGTCACAATGTAAACGGTTTTGCCAACTCAATTGAATTGCTTTTTGGAGTGGGCGTGAGTCATGGAACCGATGTATGAATATGCCTGGCTAATCCCCTTTCTGCCCGTAGCAGGGGCGATGGTGCTGGGTTTGGGTTTGATTTCTTATGGCGAAACAGTCAGCAAGCTTCGCAGTCTAAGCTCCACGTTTATTGTGTCGCTGACGGGAGCTGCAATGTTTTTCTCGTTCGCGCTGCTGTGGAGCCAAATTCAAGGACACGCCCCCTATACCCAGATTTTTGAATGGGCGGCGGCAGGTGACTTCCACCTGAGTATGGGCTACACCATTGATCACATTACAGCGATGATGCTGGTAATCGTCACGACGGTTGCCTTCTTCGTGATGATCTACACCGATGGTTACATGGCTCATGACCCCGGTTATGTCCGCTTTTATGCGTATCTGAGTCTATTTAGTTCTTCAATGCTGGGTTTGGTCGTTAGTCCGAACCTGCTGCAAGTCTATATTTTCTGGGAACTGGTGGGGATGTGTTCCTACCTGCTGATTGGCTTCTGGTATGACCGTAAAGCAGCCGCAGATGCCTGTCAAAAAGCTTTTGTAACTAACCGGGTCGGCGACTTTGGGCTGCTGCTCGGCATTCTCGGTTTGTACTGGGCAACGAATACGTTTGAGTTTGATTTGATGGGCGATCGCCTGACCCAGCTCGTCGAGTCGGGCGCAATCAGCATGGCACTGGCAGGCTTGTTTGCGGTGCTGGTGTTCCTGGGACCTGTGGCGAAGTCAGCTCAGTTTCCCCTCCACGTCTGGCTACCGGACGCAATGGAAGGTCCAACGCCCATTTCCGCGCTGATTCATGCTGCAACGATGGTGGCAGCAGGTGTATTTCTGATTGCCCGGATGTATCCGGTGTTTGAAAACATCCCCAGCGCAATGAACGTTATTGCCTGGACAGGAGCCTTTACTGCCTTCCTGGGAGCCTCGATCGCCATTACCCAAAACGACATCAAGAAGGGTCTTGCCTATTCCACGATGTCCCAGTTGGGCTACATGGTGATGGCAATGGGCGTGGGCGCGTATGGAGCAGGGCTATTCCACCTGATGACCCACGCTTACTTTAAGGCGATGCTGTTCCTTGGTTCGGGTTCCGTCATTCATGGGATGGAAGGCGTAGTCGGTCACGATCCAGTCTATGCGCAAGATATGCGGCTGATGGGCGGTCTGCGGAAGTATATGCCCATTACAGCAATTACCTTCTTGCTCGGTACGCTGGCGATCTCTGGAATTCCCCCGTTTGCTGGGTTCTGGTCAAAGGATGAAATTCTGGGTTCCACCTTTGAAGTCAGCCCAATTCTGTGGAGCATTGGCTGGGCAACGGCTGGAATCACGGCATTTTACATGTTCCGGATGTACTTCAGCACTTTTGAAGGCGAATTCCGGGGTACGAATTCTGCGATCAAGCAGCAGCTTAAGCTAGAGCAGCTCCAGCGTCTTGGTCTGTCGATCGGTCCTGGCGCAATGAACTCTCAGGAACTCGAACTGTCTGCTGAAGGGGAAGACCATGAGGCGCACACGGGCGACGAACATCACCATAGTGAACCCCACGAATCGCCAATTACAATGACCTTGCCGCTGATGGCACTGGCGATTCCCTCTGTGCTGATCGGTCTGGTAGGCACTCCCTTTGCGAACTACTTTGAGGAGTTCATCCATCCCGGTCATGGGGTGATGGCAGAGCAGCTTACCGCTACCGCAGAAATGGCATCTGAGTTTGATCTAACCGAATTCCTGATTATGGCGGGTAGCTCGGTGGGCATCGCGCTGATCGGGATTACGCTAGCATCGCTCATGTATCTGAGCCGCAAGATTGATCCAGGGACGATCGCTGAGAAGATCAAGCCGCTCTACAACCTGTCCCTGAACAAGTGGTACTTCGACGACCTGTATGATGTGCTGTTTGTGCAGGGCAGTCGTCGTCTGGCACGGCAAGTGCTGGAAGTGGATGTACGAATCGTAGATGGTCTGGTTAACTTGACTGGCTTTGTCACCTTGGTTACTGGGGAAGCCCTGAAATACCTGGAAAATGGTCGAGTGCAGTTCTACGCGCTGATTGTGTTTGGTGCAGTGCTGGGATTGGTGCTGGTCTCCGGTGTCACCTGATCGCTTAGATTTCATTGGGCAGGTTGAGTGAATCTATTTTTCCTAACCTGCCCGAATCCTTGAAATTATTTGGCTTTCAATTAATTCAACCTTAAAAATCAGCAGTTTCTGGGGGAAGCAGGGTAGAACGGTTGCAGGATTGTCTATGCTGTTTCCCTTTTTCGATCGGGTTCAGCAAGGGTTTGAGCCGCGTTTTAGCTCCTATCCTTGCCTCTTAAATCCCCCGATTCTAAGGCGCTTTGAGCCACCAACATTCTGGTTATATAAAGAAGGCTTTTAGCTTTTAAAGGCTCAGTTTCTCTCAGAATTGGGGGCTGGAGGGCAGTTTCGGCTTCTCTAACCCCTCCCTAAAGTTCACACTCTCAAGAAATGTAAAATCTTCCGTTTTCCAGACTGACAATTCTCTATAAACCCACAACAATGAGCTTGTGACGGGAAGAGAATACCTCATTCCTCAAGCACTCATCACAAAACGCCATGACTATCGAGAACTTCCCCTGGCTAACCACCTCAATTCTTCTACCCATTGTTGCTTCCCTGTTTATCCCGCTCATCCCGGATAAAGACGGTAAAACAGTGCGCTGGTATGCCCTGATCGTCGGCTTGATCGACTTTGTGATCCTGGTGTATGCCTTTTATACCCAGTACGACCCCTCGAATCCGGGAATGCAGCTTGTGGAAAGCTACTCCTGGGTTCCTGCGCTTGATTTGCGCTGGTCCGTGGGCGCAGACGGAATTTCGATGCCGCTGATTTTGCTAACCGGATTTATTACCACGCTGGCGATCCTGGCATCGTGGCCCGTCACGCTGAAGCCCAAATTTTTCTACTTCCTGATGCTGGCGATGTACGGCGGACAGATTGGCGTGTTTGCTGTGCAGGATATGCTGGTGTTTTTCCTAATGTGGGAGCTGGAGCTGATTCCGGTTTACTTGCTGCTATCGATCTGGGGCGGCAAGAAACGCCTTTACGCAGCGACCAAGTTCATCCTGTATACCGCAGGCGGTTCGCTGTTCATTCTCGTCTGTGCGCTGGCAATGGCGTTTTACGGCGATACAGTCACGTTTGATATGCGATCGCTCATGCAAAAGGATTACCCGCTCAACTTCCAGCTCTTGGTTTATAGCGGGTTCCTGATTGCCTACGCAGTGAAGCTGCCGATCTTCCCGCTGCATACCTGGCTGCCGGACGCGCATGGTGAAGCGACTGCCCCAGTCCACATGCTGCTGGCAGGCATTCTGCTGAAAATGGGTGGATACGCGCTGGTTCGGATGAATGTGGAAATGCTGCCCGATGCTCACGTTTACTTCGCGCCGATTCTGATTATCCTGGGCATCGTTAATATCATCTATGCAGCACTGACTTCGTTTGCTCAGCGCAACCTGAAGCGCAAGATTGCCTACTCCTCGATCTCTCACATGGGCTTTGTGCTGATCGGGATTTCTTCTTTTACTGACCTGGGCTTAAGCGGCGCGATGCTGCAAATGGTGTCCCACGGTCTAATCGGGGCAAGTCTATTCTTCCTGGTGGGAGCAACCTACGATCGTACTCACACCCTGATCCTGGACGAGATGGGCGGGGTTGGTCAAAAGATGCCCAGGATTTTCGCCATGTTCACGGCTTGTTCGCTCGCGTCGTTGGCGTTGCCCGGCATGAGCGGCTTTGTTGCAGAAATCATGGTGTTTGTGGGATTTGCAACCAGCGATGCCTACAGCATGACCTTTAAGGTGATTGTGATTACCCTGGCTGCGGTCGGCGTGATCCTGACTCCGATTTATCTACTGTCGATGCTGCGCGAAATCTTCTTTGGTCCTGAAAACAAAGAGCTGGTATCTCACGAAGCTCTGATTGATGCAGAACCGCGAGAAGTGTTTATCATTGCCAGTCTGCTGATTCCGATCATCGGGATTGGCTTATATCCGAAGCTGATCACCCAGGTCTACGATGCGAAAACGCTGGCGGTTACAGCAACGCTGCAAAATTCGTTAGCGACAATGGCAGAACAGCAAACGCGATCGAAGCCAATTGCCCTTCAGCCTGCGACTGCTCCGGCGATCGAATAAATCTTGCAAAATCAAACCGATTGACTCTGGGGGCAGTAATGTCCCCTTTGTTTTTGAAGAATTTTTGCCTGAAGGGTTTTTGGTTTACAGCAGTTTTTAGGTAATTAGCCCCTTTTCTATTAAGCTAACGAGTGGACAATCTATCAAGTTGGTGAAATGCCTGTCGCTTACTCAACGGATTTACGCACTCGTGTAATCGA
>NZ_JAMPLI010000081.1:0-10000 GCF_039962475.1 Leptolyngbya sp. GB1-A1
TATGGTACGGTGGACCCACCCTGACCCATCCCGAACTCAGGTGTGAAACGCTGAAACGGCGACGATAGTTGGAGGGTTGCTTCCTGCAACAATAGCTCGATGCCAGGGTAATTATGAAGTTAGAAGCCTCTCTTGCGTTTGCAAGAGAGGCTTTTGCGTATGAGTAATTTGCCTTACTGAAATGAAACAGGAAGACGGCATGGAAGACTGGGATGTATTTGGATTACACCGAGCTGCAATTTTGTCTCTAGTGAATCCGAAATCCCAGCTCAGACGTACTGTAAGCAGATTGGATGAGTTCGGATGCATAGCTGAACCATCTTAAATTTGACAAACAGCTGTACTCCGTTCAGAGGTAAAGATATGAAAACCAGAATTTCAAGCATCAGATGCATGCTGAGTTTATTTGTGTTGCTGTCTGGAGTTGCTTTGCCTCAGATTGCCCGAGCTGGTCATACCAATGCGGTGCTGTCAACAGAGCTAGATGGTGAAGCGGAAGTTCCTAGTAATGCTAGCAATAACCGCATGGTAGGCGACCCGGATGGAATGGGGTCAGCTTATGTGTTTGGCGTAGATGGTGATCCAAAAACTCTATGTTATGTTCTGGAAGTCTCAGAACTTCAGTTAGTTCCAGTTGGTGATGGAATGGCTGCCCATATCCACGAGGGAACAGCTGGTGAAAACGGACCAGTTGTGGTGGCCCTGGCTGGACCAGAAGATGGTAATGCCGGCGACTGTTTGACCGAGGGTGAAGAAGGCAAGTTCCCTACAGGCGAAGCAGGACTTGTTCAGCGCATTCTGACCAACCCGGAGAACTTTTATATTAATGTGCATAACCCTGAGTTTCCAGATGGGGCAATTCGAGGGCAGCTAATGGCTATTGATTAAGCCTAATGGCTATTGATTAAGCCTAATGGAGACTGGTGCAGATATTAAGGTGAGGTATCTACGTTGCGTTCGACTTTGACTACGGGCATCGTTCGCCCCACCTATTGAGTGAATTTGCTCATCAATATTCCTCAACCAGGCTTTCTAGCTCCTGCAATAGCTTTTCTAATCGCCGCTGCTTTTTGGGGTCATCTAGCCCCTGCTTCACCTTGCGGGAAACAGACACCAAGCGATCGCTCAAAGTTGGCTTTTTTTCAGCCGTCGAAGTCAGGTCTTGGAACCGCTCCTTAATCTGCGTCAACGATAGATTTTGGGCGATCGCCTCCTGTAAAAGCTTTTGCCGCAATGAGTCATCTTTTAGACGTGAAATTGCCCTTGCTTTGGTATATTCCAACTTGCCCCGGCGCAACACCTCTAGTACATCTGGGGGAAGCTTCAGCAGTGGAAGCCTTGACGTGCGAAAACTCTCAGGCGTAATCCCAACGGTTGACTTTAGAATTTTGGCGATCGCTTCTATTCGTCGGGAAACATTGACCGATAAATCAGTTCCCTTTTTCTGAGCTGTTGCCATCTGAGTCAGTGCATCCAGAATTTTCTCCCGGCTGCACTGTAGATTAAGGGTTAGTAGCTCCAGTAATCCCTCGGTTTCCTCAACTGGGTTGAGGTCTTCCCGCTGCAAGTTTTCCACCAGGGCAAGCTGCACTGCACCCTGGTCTGATAACTCCCGTACTACGATCGGAATCTCTTTCAGCCCAGCCAGTTGAGACGCTTTGTAGCGACGCTCTCCGGCAACTAATTCATACTTCCCATCCGGCAGGGGACGCACCAGAATTGGTTCCAGAACCCCATGCTGCCGAATCGATGTCGCCAAGTCTTCTAACTTCTCCGAGTCAAAATATCGCCGGGGCTGCTTCGAGGGAAGGAGGATATTTTCGATCGCGATTGAGTTTATAGCAGCCGCATCTCCAGAGGCAGAGGTAATCTCAGGCAAAGAACTGAGAAAAGCTTTAACCCCGCGCATCTCCGGCACAACTCGCTTCTTACTCATGCCAACGCCTCCAACTGAGTAGCGATCGCCTCCAGAACCTTTACGGCTGGATGACTGGAACTGTATCGAACAAGGGGCTGATGTTCCATTGAAGCATCCGCAAAGGCAGTTGCACGCGGAACTGGGGGAAAGACCGTTGTGATTGCGCCAAGCTGCTCCTGAACTGCCCCCAGAATCATTTTATCTTGAGCATTGCTTGCAGCATAAATCGTAGGCACAACTCCTGCTATTTCTAACCCCGAATTGACGTAAGACTGCACCTGCCGAATGCTATCTAACAGCAACTCCGTTCCCTTATAGCTCTTGTACTGCGTCTGAATCGGGATCAGCACATGGGTCGAGGCAACTAAGCTGAGGACACTCAGAATCCCTAAGCTAGGCGGAGAATCAATCAGAACAACATCATATTGATTTAGAATCGGCTCTAAGACTCGCTTCAATCGCCATTCTCGCGCCATTGCAGAAGTAAGCTGCATCTCCGCGGCACTCAACATAATGTTAGAAGGCAATAGATCCATTCCATGAATACCAGGGTGAATCGCTAATGGAGCTTCATTCAACATCGAGTTGGCGATCGTCTGCTCCAGCTCAGCAGGTTCCAAGCCCATGAAAACAGTCAGGCTCGCCTGCGGATCCATATCAATCAGCAGCACCTTCCGACCATGCTGAGCCATGTGATAGCCCAAATTCATGGTTAGTGACGTTTTCATTACGCCACCCGACTGGTTATAGATGGTGATTACCAGAGCCACCGAACTCACCCGGTAAACGCTATCCAAAAGTTTAAGCGAGATCGGGTGAGTTTACTCACTGCTTCAAGCCCTCAAGGAGCAATGTTTCCTGCAAGGGGTCAATTGCTCTCTCCAGCACAGCGATCGGAATAATCTTCCTCAGTTCCTCTTGAGCCTCGATACAATCAGCTTCCTGCCACAGTTGCCGCACATCCTCAATGGTTTCTGGAGAATGCCACGCTTTAAGAAACTGGAAGGAGGTCGGGGGCGGATCACCCGTCTGTTTTTCTATATTAGACAGGAGGGGAGATCCAGCACCTACGGTTTGATCGCGCTTAGCTTTACGCTGTTCCAGAATCGCGATCGCCTCCCGCCAGGACAGAAGATGCAATCGGTAAACCCTCAGCTTCTCGCCCTCATACCCTGATACGAATCGAGACCAGCGAAAATCAGTTTTGATGCCCAGTTGCGATAGAAGCTGGTGGATGATTTGCACATCGCTCATCTCTTCAGTAATTGTGAGTTTAAGGGCTTGCTTAATCTGGGTTGCCCATTTCCTGGCTTTGGTCGCATAAGGGCAGAGGTCATACCGGGTCCATTCTTTGTCCTGGTTCAGAAAATCAGTTAGCCCGAGCTGCTCTCGTAAGGCTCGACGGAGCGCAGCACTGGAGATATCCCACGGACAGAGCGATTGATTCCATCTCAGTTGATTGTCCAATGCCTTCACGGTGCGATCGATCGCCACACCAGGGTAGAGCAATTCCTCCAGGCTCCGCAGTTCCCCCCGTCGTCGCCCCTCCTTATCCGCCAGGATGTCCTCGATCGTGAGTTCGTCTAGACAATAGAACTCCTTCAGATAAAACTTGGCGATCGCCCGCTGCTGCTCTGGAGAAATACTCTCCTGCGCCTCCAGTTGCAGCACTTCGCTGATCGTCAAATCGTCTGCTGCCACAATACTCTCCGCGTCCAATTGCCGTAGCTCGTCGCGAGCAATCTTCAGCAGTTCGCCAATGTTGCCATTTGATTCTCGGTTCTGGATTGTCACCTGGTTGCCCTCCAAGCGAAGCCGCACGATTAACGCCTCTCGCAGTTGTAGCATCGATCGATTCTGGGCGGCAGCAATGCGGCAGTAAAAGTCGAGATGAGGATCAGCTTGCCAGTCATAGGCTTTGAGATCTGGGACATCTTCCCGCAGGGATGAGCGAATTAAGCTAACCGTGGCAGAAGTGCAGCTTTGCAGATGGGCTTTTAGCTCCAGAAAATTCGTAGACCGGGATGCTTTGCTATAGTTGCTACCCCGTTTGGCACACCATACCACTCGCTCCACCGGCTCCCGGACTCGTCCTAACGCCTGAGCCATATCTGCATCTGTGGAACTGACGCCGCTGAAGATGCCATAGACTTTAGCAATGATGCCCTGAGCTTCAATGCTGACTCCGGTGGACAGTGAGGGAGAGCAAATAATTACATCGAACTCACTCTGCTCCAGAACTGAGTCTGGGGTTTGGATGAAGGCTCGCTCAAACTCTCCACCCGATGTATCAGAATTAACCACCAGCACCCGCAACTGAGGAAACTGCTGCTCGATCGTCCTGGCCAGTGTCTTCGAGGTTGCCTTGCTGTCTGTCGCGACAAACAACACCTTGCCGGATTCCAGTGTCGCGATGTCTTCTAACAAGTCTGCCGTGATTGCAGTGCGATCAGGACACTGAAACATTTGTACTATGCATCCTTGCAGCTGGAAGTCGTTGCGAATCAGGAAGACAGGGCTTGTATCTTCCCTCAAGGCTTTGAGGTAGTGCAGCGTCGCATTATCCAGATCTGCATCGGCAACAATGACGCGACGAGCAACTCGAATTAACTGCCGGAATCGTGCTAGCAGGGCTGGGCGCTTGCCGTCTTTCGCGCAGGTACTAGAGGCCAGCAAGTGGCGAATTACCTGCACCGCTTCGTCAATCACCAAGTCGCAGCCCTTGAACTGCTCAGGGTCGATCGCCAGCAGAGAATCAACGACAAAGCTGATGCGGAGGGTGTAGGCAGAGCCAGAGATAAACTCTCCGTTCGCTTTATCTAGGTCGCCAATGTAATCCAGCTTCAATCGTTGGCTGAGGGAACGTTGCAGCGATCGCCGATGTCCAGCAGAGAGGACTTTCTCTAATCCCTCAACCTGATGAGCAATCCACTTGGTCTTTCCCGTTCCCTTGGGGCTGCACAGTGCGATTATGCCTTCCGCAGGGAGACGTTCTAGCTCCAGGGTAGATAAGTCAGCAGTCTGTAACCTGATCGCCGGCGTCCAGGTAAGCTGCTGGGCGAACTGCTGCCAGATGCGCCAGTGTTCCAGTAGAAGTGCCTCGGCGTTTGCTTTTTCCCAGGCTTCAACCCCGCAATTCACGATCAGGTCATCAATGCCCTTGCCGTCTTTGCCGTTCCACTGGGCGATCGCCACCGTTCCATTCGTTTGATGCAGCAGCCCGCCGAAGCGAGATAGCGCAACATTCACCCGCTGCCGCGTTTTGTCTTCTGCATCCTGGTCAAATGCTAGTACATGTTGCCTGCCCACCTGACAGAAGCGCAGGACCTCTGCAATCAGATCGCGATCGCCAAGCGCATCCTTGGAGTAGCCACCATTCACCCCATAAAGCGCGATTGCCACAAAGCCCAAGCTCAGGAGGGAGAGGGCTTTCTTACCGCCTTCTGTCCAGACGATCGGAATTTCAGGATGGGCAGCTAACCAGTCCCAGAATGAACCGTCTAAGGGAACATCGATGCTGTAGCGATCGGTAATTCTTTGTCGGATGGCAGGTGGAAGGTCGGGCAGAAAGGCTCTTGACCCGTTGCCAACTGGGGTTTCATACTTGCAAACCTTCCCTGTCTGGTTCACTCTGGGCTGACCGAGCTTTGCCTGCCAGCAAGAATCATCTTCATTCAAGAGCAGTGCGGCGACCGTTGCGATCGGTCTACTAATCCAAAAGCGGGTGTATTTCCAGTTCAGCGCATCATGGATCGGGGTTTCAAGCACTTCCCCGCGCTCGTAGATCAGGTCAGGAACTACTCGGACAGTGGCAGCAAACAGGACTGGGTCGATCGCGCTGCCGTGAATAAACTCTTGCTCGATTGCTTTACGGAACTGTTCTAGCGAGATGAAGGCTTGTGGGTTTGTGCCGTTTTCTTCGTTCCTTTCTGACCATGACAAATTTTGAGATGCAAAACCCTGTGGAGACGAGGAGACTCTCGTCCCAATCAATGAAATATTCATGGGGACGTTCTTAGTGCTGCGTGAATGGGTTGCTTGATTCGTGAGTTTTCCGGTGACCTAGGGGGTGAAGAATGAAGCGGGTTCCCAGCAGGCTTGAGAAAAATTGCAGCAACAATTGACGCACCGATCTGACAGTGTGCTATCTTTGTCTCAAGTCTGGGTGATTTTTAAACCAAAAATCCCCGCTGCTGAAAGAGTTACTTTTTCAGCGATTTGACCCCCTAGGGGGACTTATGAAAAACCAAATAGCCTGTGTAAGAACTAAAAACCGCTGGTAGTTGAGATTGGTCCCTCGTTAACCAGTGGTTTTTGCCTTTCTGCTACTGGTTTTTGTTTGTTTGAGCATTTGTTTGTTAGTTTCACCCCCTTGGCTAGGTGGACAAACTGGGTCTCTAGTGGCACTCGACCGATCGGGCTGAGGTGCGACTAATGTGCAAAGTATAGATCCGATCGCGTTTGAAAGAAAATCTGTGTTGCCCTAGATTACTACCTCGGCATCCTAATTTTTGGCTGAATCCGTTCTCTTGATTGGGCAAGAAGCCGGAGCTAGTGTACTTCTCCGCTCGGGGCTCGCGCTGAAAACCAGACCATTCTTCCCCTTTTCCTTTCATGGGCCAGCCGGCAAGCACAAGGTGATTGGCGTTCCCAGTGAGAGGGTATCGCTCATCCACTTCCTTTTCCGAGCTGGATGATTTGATTGGTAGTGAGCTTTAGTTCCTTGAACGTTTCACAAGGAATCGCCTCGTCCCCCATGAACTCTTGCTTGTCATAGCCGAGCCGCCCAACCAAAGGAAAAATGGCTCAAATTTAAGCACTATATGGTTAGGTGCTAGTATCCGATCCTGCAATGCAGGCAATGCTGTGTAATACGTTGCAAGGAACCGTAGGACACAGTATCGAAAAAAATTCCGGGCTGACGTTTGAGCAGCTTAAGGCTGCAGCTGAAAAAACAAGAATGAGGCGACTGCCACCGCGACCGCTCCAACACGGGCTATCAAAGTTGAGGTTCGAGCAGGATATTCAGGGGCAGTTCTAGGGAGATTGCAAGGAGTTCACATTGTTTCAGACTCTGAGTTAGTTCTCATGGCATCGGGTAACACGATCGCTTCAATCACCCCTATTTACACGAAAACTGGCGTAAGCGGGGCCCTTCCCTTGCTCCAGCAACCGTAAATCAAACGGATATGTTATTTACATGCTCAACGGCCACACTGCTGATTAACGCTTCATTAATAGAAAGAAATTAAATAGCTTTGAAATCTCTTACAGCAATCTTTGTCAAGTTCTAATAACTGAAAACTCTGGGAAACAAGCTACCCTTCAATGCCGAGGAAACTCCTCCAAGTTAAATATCCACTTCCAGTTCAACTTGGCATTGTATGGATAGGTATGCTTGCACAGGCGCACTCTTGGGCTATTAATATAACCAATTATTTCGAATTAAAAATACATGTTTCAAATCACAACGTTGATTATCTTTCTTCTCGATTTCTCCTCAATTGTATTTCCCATCGATTATCCCAGTAATTACACCTGTGCTGTTTGTTTGCAATACCTGTAGCACGTCAAAAGAAACCACACCACACACCTGGATAGGAAAATACTATGAGCAGCGAAAGCGGATGTCCGTTTGCGGGCGGAGGTCAGAAACATCAGCCTCGTCATAAACCATCGAACCGAGACTGGTGGCCGCATTATTTGCATCTGAACGTCCTCCACCAACACTCACCCCAGTCCAATCCTATGGGTGAGGAATTCAACTACGCTGAGGAGTTCAAGACTCTCGACTTAGCTGCCCTGAGGGCAGATATTTATGAGCTGATGACCACTTCTCAGGATTGGTGGCCAGCTGACTACGGTCATTATGGGCCGCTCTTCATCCGGATGGCTTGGCACAGCGCTGGCACGTATCGGATGGGTGATGGTCGCGGCGGTGCGGGCTCGGGTAGCCAGCGGTTTGAACCCCTCAACAGTTGGCCAGACAATGCCAACCTGGACAAGGCGCGCATGTTGCTTTGGCCAGTCAAGCAGAAATACGGCAAGAAAATTTCGTGGGCTGACCTCATGGTCTTCGCCGGCAACTGTGCCCTAGAGTCGATGGGCTTCAAGACGCTCGGCTTTGCCGGTGGGCGCGTGGACGTCTGGGCACCAGAGGAAGACATCTACTGGGGTTCTGAGAAAGCCTGGCTTGGCAATGAGCGTCACGAGGAGGACCGGGTGCTGCTGAACCCTCTCGCTGCCGTTCAGATGGGTCTGATTTATGTGAACCCGGAAGGGCCGGACGGCAACCCTGATCCGATCGGCGAAGGGCGCGATATTCGTGAAACCTTTAAGCGGATGGCGATGAACGATGCAGAAACGGTGGCGCTCACCGCTGGCGGACATACCTTTGGCAAATGCCACGGTGCGGGCGAGGCGACGCACGTGGGTCCTGACCCTGGGGGGGCCACCGTCATGGATCAGGGCCTCGGCTGGAAGAACGCCTTCAACACGGGTGTCGGTGTCGATGCGATCACCAGCGGAATCGAAGGCGCATGGACTCCTACGCCGACGCAGTGGGACAACAGCTATCTCGAAACCCTGTTCAAATATGACTGGGAACTGACGAAGAGCCCGGCTGGTGCGTGGCAATGGAAGCCCAAGGGCGACGCGGGTGCGGGTACAGTGCCCGACGCACACGATCCGTCAAGACGGCACGCCCCTATGATGACCACGGCGGACATGGCTATGAAGATGGACCCCATCTATGAGCCAATTTCGCGGCATTACCTCGAGCACCCGGATGAGTTTGCTGAGGCGTTTGCTAAAGCCTGGTTTAAGCTAACGCACCGTGACATGGGTCCTCGATCGCGCTATCTCGGTCCGGAGGTTCCTCAAGAAGAGTTCCTGTGGCAAGACCCCATCCCCGAAGTCGATCATGAATTGATTGATGAGCAGGATATCGCCGCCCTCAAAGCCAAGATCCTGGCTTCGGGACTGTCTGTCTCCCAACTTGTTTCGACCGCTTGGGCGTCGGCGGTAACGTTCCGCTGCTCCGACATGCGTGGTGGAGCGAACGGGGGGCGTCTTCGTCTCGCGCCGCAGAAAGATTGGGAAGTCAACCAGCCAGACCAGTTGGCAACAGTGCTGCCAACCCTGGAGGGGATCCAGCAGGAGTTCAACAGCTCGCAGTCTGGCGGAAAGTGGGTTTCAATCGCTGACTTGATCGTTCTGGGCGGCTGTGCAGGCATCGAACAAGCGGCGAAAAATGCCGGTCACGATGTGACAGTTCCTTTCAAGCCGGGACGCATGGACGCGTCGCAAGAGAAAACGGATGTCGAGTCCTTCGCGGTGCTCGAGCCAACTGCAGACGGGTTCCGCAACTACACCAGCGGCAAACACAGTGAATCGCTCGAAGAGTTGCTGGTTGATCGGGCGCAGTTGCTGAACTTAACAGCCCCTCAGATGACGGCTCTCCTGGGCGGCTTGCGCGTCTTGGGTGCAAACTTTGGAGGGTCCAAACACGGCGTCTTCACCGATCGACCAGAGACGTTGACCAATGACTTCTTCATCAACCTGCTCGACCTGGGCACGACCTGGAAGGCGGTCTCGGAGGAGGAATATGTGTTCGAGGGAAGCGATCGCAAAACAGGCGACCTCAAGTGGACCGCGACCCGTGTTGACCTCATTTTCGGCTCAAACTCTCAGCTCCGAGCCCTTGCGGAAGTCTACGGAGCTGAGGACTCGCAGTCGAAATTTGTAAATGACTTTGTGGCAGCGTGGGACAAGGTGATGAACCTCGATCGCTATGACCTTCGCGCAGTCTTAGCGAAAACCTCTGCAAGGAGTTTCTAGGCGTAACTTTAACCAATCATCGGTGATTCTAGGCTGAGGCTACGCAGACCTGCAGAAATCATGAACGCGGGTGGAAGCCAGAGACAAACATAGGGGCGGCATTTCAAGACAAGTTGAAACTCCGCCCTCGCTTTAGTCCCTTACGTCAAAGCTGCTAATAATCCAACCAACGCCCGAGGAGATCGTGTCGGTTCCTTCTCCTTACTACCTTCGATTACGCCTTCGGCAAACTGCGAAGCAACC
>NZ_JAMPLI010000082.1:0-12345 GCF_039962475.1 Leptolyngbya sp. GB1-A1
AAAGCCAGGGTCAATTGGAGATTTTCCAGTGCAGGTGCGCGCATTCGGTTAGGGCATCTCTATCCTAAATTAAAGCATGCTAACTAGGCAAAGTTTATTTGGTGAACTACTAGTCTCCCTATCTTATTCAAGATGTTGACGTTGCCGTGGCGTCCGGCTCAGCTTCTGCTAGGAACCGCAGCAAGGACAATCCTTCACTCGGTTCTGTTTCAGAAAAACGGTTGAAGCGTGACAAGCTGCTCAGGAACGATTGCTGAAATTAAAGTCGCGATAAAGAAAAGATAACAAATAAAAAGGGAAGTGGCTACAGGGCACGATTCATCCAACGCGGGTTGCCCCTCGTTAATATTTTGTCTCGAAGTCATTTCCGACAAATGCCAAAAATGTAGCCTGAGTGCTTGATCGTTTTAGGACTCTTACTTCATACTACGCTAAATGTACAGTAAGCCGATTGACATTTAGATAATTGAATTGGCAAGGCAAGCATTATGACTGATCCGCTCTGTCAAGTGCTGGCTTATTTATTGGAGGTTCTGGACAATCTCTTTCCCACAATTCATAAGCGTCAACAGTAAGCATTAACAACAAGCATCAATGATGAGGAATTGCTGAGAAAGACTTGCATAACTCAGACTCGTTTAGCAGCTCAGTTTGATAAGGAAGAAGTAATGAATTCAAGTGTTCTTGTTGCACCTAAATCCTTTATATCTAAGCACTTCAACGTTCAACCTGTTGCAGGGCGAATTGGTGCAGAAATTGTAGGGCTGGATCTCAGCTTGCCGCTGGGCGATGAGGTGATTAGTGATATCCGTAAAGCACTCGTTCAATACAAAGTTATTTTCTTTCGGCAACAATCGCTAGACGCATCAGGACAAGTTGCCTTTGCCCGTCGATTTGGCGAGATTACCATTGCCCATCCCACAGTGCCCTCCCTGCCCAATCATCCTGAAATTCTGGACCTCGATTATGGACGTAATGTGAATCGGGCAAACCATTGGCATACTGATGTCACCTTTGTCGATCGCCCACCCCTCGGTTCAATTCTGCGGGCGGTTGAAATCCCTCCTGTCGGCGGGGATACAGTTTGGGCAAATACGGCGGCTGCCTATCAAGATTTGCCTGACCCTCTCCGCCCACTGGCAGATCAACTCTGGGCAGTTTACAGCAACGCCTACGATTACACGACAGGAAGGGTCGATTTGTCTGAGGAGTTCAAGGCATATCGCCGCATCTTTGAATCTACCGTTTATGAAACACTGCATCCAGTCGTTAGAGTTCATCCTGAATCCGGTGAACGAGTCCTGTTTATCGGTGGCTTCGTACGTCGAATTCAAGGACTCTCTCAAACGGAATCCGATGATTTGCTCCGACTCCTGCAAGCCTATGTCACTCGGCTGGAAAATACGGTTCGCTGGCGGTGGCAGGAAGGCGATGTGGCGTTCTGGGATAACCGCGCAACCCAACACTATGCCATTGATGATTTTGGCAAACAACTGCGTCGCGTTCAGCGAGTCACTTTGGTCGGTGATTTCCCCATTGGTATCGACGGCAGACGCAGTGAAGCGATCAAAGGAGATTCTGCCGTTTATCTTCAGGGCATTATTTCGTAGTTTCCCGAAGCAATAATCGCCTTTTCAACTTCAGTATCAATCTGGATAGCTCAAAAATCACCCAATTTCGGTCCCTTCTCAAAACTTACTAGGAGTTCTTATGGTCCAGCAACTCGAACGCTTAGAGGTTCAAGATTACCGCTCGGTCGCCGCTCAGCTTTCACAGGAATTTGCAGCAAATGCGGTAGAGCGGGATCAGCAAGCAGGATTGCCCCAGTACGAAGTCTCCCGACTGCGGGAAGCCGGACTCCTAACGCTGGTGATTCCCCGTGAATATGGCGGTGCAGGCGAAAGCATTCTGGCTGCCATGAAGGTGATTCAGGAGCTCTCCAAAGCCGATGGCTCGATCGGTCAACTCTACTGCAATCACCTGGGACTAACGACACTGGCACACGTTTCTGGTACACCCGAACAAAAAGAGTATTACTATCGCGGCACAGTCGAGCATCAGTGGTTCTGGGGCAACTCAATCAATATGCGCGACACGCGCCTGAAAATTACTCAAGATGGCGATCGATTTCGCTTAAACGGCGTGAAGGGGTTTGGCACAGGCGTTCCGGTTGCGGATCAGCGCATGTTCTCAGCAGTGCAGGATGGGGTAGATGTGCCTTATCTAGTGGTGTTGCCGAGCGATCGACCTGGGCTAATCTTCAATGATGATTGGCAAAACATTGGTCAGCGGCGCACTGCGAGCGGCAGCATTACTTTCACAGATGTGATTGTCGAACCGCAGGAAGTCCTAGGCTATCCCAACTTCCCCAATCATGCCTTCGCGACTTTTCTAGGCATCATTGCCCAATTGACCAAAGCCTATGTTTACCTGGGGATTGCCGAAGGGGCACTGTCAGCAGCACAGGAATACACTCGCTCCCAGAGCAAACCCTGGATCACGGCAGCCGTTGAAAAAGCAACTGAAGATCCTTATATTCTTCAACACTACGGCGAATTATGGGCAGGGTTACAGTCTACGATCGCGCTAGCAGACCGAACGGCGATCGCGGCACAAGCAGCCTGGGACAAAGATACAGCACTAACGGCAGAAGAGCGGGGAGAAGTTGCCATTCAAGTGTTTGCGACCAAAGCGGTTGCCACCAAAGTCGGCATAGAAGTCACCAATCGTATCTTTGAACTTACAGGCAGTCGATCGACCGCAAGCCACTACGGATTCGATCGTTACTGGCGTGACCTGCGAACCTTCACCCTGCATGATCCGGTTGATTATAAGTACCGCGATATTGGCAACTGGACGCTCAATCAGGCGTTACCCACTGTCACGCAGTATTCTTAAAAACGATTCCTAATTTTTGTCCAATCCGATGTAGTTGGCTTTGATCTCGATCAAAATGATCGTTGTAAATTCGGAGCTTAGCTACATTGAATGTATTAGAGGGGTCCGGTATCACCCAGTTCATTTGAAGTAAAGAATCTGATCGAAGCTTCACCAGATTCGTTGGTAGCGATCGGACCAGTCAACGATGCATCACTTATCTATTGATAGCTAAGGAGCTTAAGCTGGCAAGGTAGCTTGAAAACCAACCCGTTATTAATAATCTAGAGGGAATGATGGCAGGTGAGCTAGTCTGACAATTTGTTAACAACCGGCTGAAAAGCTTGCGGAATACATTTGTTTAATTTCAACAGCTCAATTTCTACAGAAGCTATTCAATTTCTACAGAGGTGTCAAGTTGACCATTCAGTTTGCCTATTGGGTTCCCAATGTTAGTGGCGGTCTAGTGATCAGCCGTATTCCGCAACATACGGATTGGGGCTATGACTACAATGTGAAACTCGCACAAACGGCAGAAAAAGTTGGATTCGATTATGGTCTGGTCCAAACTCGATTTATTGCTAATTACGGTGCCGAACAACAGCTAGAAGCATTAACCACTGTTGCGGCTCTAGCTCCCGTCACCCAGCGATTAAAGCTGATCTCAGGCGTTCTACCGGGATTATGGCATCCAGGTGTAGTGGCGAAAATGGGCGCGACGATCGACTTTCTCTCCAAGGGTCGCTTTTGCCTTAATATCGTGAGCGGCTGGTTCAAAGATGAATTTACTATCTACGGCGAACATTGGCTGGATCACGATGAACGCTATCGGCGATCGGAAGAATTTATTCGGGTCCTGAAAGGACTCTGGACAGAAGATGAGTTTCACTTCAAAGGTGACTTTTATCGGATTAATGGTGGTTGGGTAAAACCGAAGCCGATCAATCAAAATCCCCATCCGGAAATTTTCCAGGGCGGTAACTCCAAAGCGGCTCGACGCATGGCAGGGCGTGTCTCTGATTGGTATTTCATGAACGGCAATACGATCGAGGGAGCGCGTGAACAAATCGAGGAGGTTTCAGCACTTGCCCGTGCTGAAGGACGCACCATTAAGTTTGGTTTGAATGCCTTTATCATCGTCCGCGATACGGAGCAAGAAGCGCATGAGGTACTGCGCGAAATTATTGCTCAAGCCGATCGCGAAGCCGTTGAAGGATTTGGAGAAGCAGTGAAACAGGCGGGTTCTGCCACCCGGGAAAAAACCGGAATGTGGGCAAACTCTAACTTTGAGGATCTGGTGCAGTACAACGACGGCTTCCGCTCTGGCTTGATCGGCACAAAAGAGCAGGTTGCCGAAAAAATTCAGCAGTTCCACGAAGCAGGCGTTGATCTGATTCTCGGCGGATTCCTGCATTGCAGCGATGACCTGCCTGCTTTCGGACGGGATGTGATTCCGCTCGTTCACCAGCTTGAATCGCGCCGTCCAGAAAGAAGTCTCGTTGCGGTTTAATCAATCGCGAATCTATTCAATATACACAAAAGGATGGTTTGAGATGACAACACTGGTCAATATTCAGATTGAAGCTGAACCACAGGCGCACATCATTCAAACGATGAAGAAGCGATCGCTGTTGCCACAGAACTTGCCGCAGAATTTGTTAAAGAAGATTCGGTGCGCGATCGCGATCGCCGACTGCCCGTTGAAGAGGTGAAACAGTTTTCTCAGAGCGGACTTTGGGGCATCATTGTCCCTAAAAAATATGGCGGGGCAGGTGTTTCCTATGCAACATTGGCAGAAGTGATCAAAATCATTTCTGAAGCCGATTCTAGCCTCGGTCAGATTCCGCAAAACCACCTCTATATGGTGGAAGCAATCCGGCTTGACGGCACCGAGGAGCAAAAGCGATTTTTCTTTGATTTAGTGCTGCAAGGCAAGCGATTTGGTAACGCTTTCTCGGAGATTGGCACCAAATCAGTGGTTGATGTGCAAACGAAATTAACGCGCTCCGACGATGACTATGTGCTGAACGGGCGCAAATACTATTCAGCAGGCGCACTTCTAGCACACTGGATTCCGACGATCGCCGCAGACGAAGACGGAAATACAGTCGTTGCCTTTGTGGAGCGGGGCGCACCTGGATTGACCCTGCTGGATGACTGGACAAGCTTTGGACAGCGGACCACTGCCAGCGGCACCACGATTCTGGAAAACGTTGCGGTGAAATCTGACCACGTCATCCCCCACTATCGGGCATTCGAGCGGGCAACTCCGATGGGAGCAGTGGCTCAAATTATTCAGGCTGCTGTCGATGTGGGTATTGCCAAGGCTGCGCTGCGCGACACGATTCACTTTGTTCGCAATCACACACGTCCGTGGGTCGATAGCAATTTGGAACATGGCTATGAAGATCCCCTGACGCTTTACAGCCTGGGCAATATCGTGATTCAGGTTCACGCGGCTGAAGAACTGCTGCGTCGGGCAGGAGAATTTATCGATCGCGCCTACGAATCTAACCTGGAAGAAGCAAAAGTGGTCGAAGCTTCGATCGCTGTTGCTGAAGCCAAAGCCTTGGCCACTGAAGCCTCGCTGCTTACCACCAACAAACTGTTTGAACTCGCCGGAACCAAATCGACGCTGCAACAGTTCAACTATGATCGCCACTGGCGCAATGCCCGTGCCCATACTCTCCACGCTCCCGTTCGCTGGAAGTACTATGCGGTTGGTAATTACTTCTTGAATGGTACTAATCCGCCGCGTCATCCCTGGCTGTAATAGCAAGTAATGCAGGCATGGCAATGCTGTGCCTGCAAGACAAATTTGCATTTAAGGAAGTCAAGTTCCATGTCACAGATTCAATTCGATCGTAACGCTGTAACGAACTTCACCGAGTCAAGACAAATTCAATCTGCCCAGAAGATCGGCACACCTGTTCCAGAACTGCATCCGCAGTGGAAAAGTGTAGATCTTGTGTCTCTGCTGGAAGAGCCAACCGCATTTCTATCAATCAGCCAAAGCAATAGTCTCTATCATCCTGAGGGTGTTCAGGGACGGGAAAGGCAGTGGGAACGTCCCAGCCTGGAAAATACGATAAAGGTGGCGATCGCCGCTCGGCAAGCGGGGGCGAAATTCTTCTGGATTGGCTACGATGTGTTCCGGCAGGATTATCCCAAAACGCCCTTAGATGAAGCGCAGTACCGCAACTGGTATGAGCCTTACAAAGACTGGAGCAAAGAAAAGAAACGCTGGGACGCAGAACTAGTGAATGAGCTGAAAGCGTTACAGCATCCCGATGATGTGGAGTTCTTTGAAACGGCACATCAGTCTTCGTTTATTGGCACAACACTACCGCTTTATCTAAGCCGCTGGGGTATCCGTACTTTGCTCATTACCGGAATTCATTTGGATTGGTGCATTGAAGGGAATGCACGGGCAGCACGCGATCATGGTCTAAATCCGATCGTAATTGGCGATGCGACAGCCTGCCAGTTTCAGGAAGATGAACCTGCTGCACTACGGCGAATCAATACCTTCTTTGCTCCGGTGATTTCTGCTGATCATGCCGTACAACTGCTGTCACAGGCCACACGGCGACGGGCAGCGCGTTCCTCAGGAGGAACTGTATGAGTATTGGAGATTCTGCTTTTAGGCAAAGTGTTTGGAAAAGCCAGCCCTATAAAGGTATTCTCTTCATTGCCATCATTGGGGCAATCAGCTTAATTTTTGAAGTTCTGCTCGGTCAAATTCTGCGGCTTGATGTCACTTCAAAGCTAATCTACATCACGATTTTCTTCGTCTGGTGGTGGCATTTAGGCTTTTCGCTCAACGGCTATCCGGGCGATCGTTTCTCTTCGTCGCGCTTGGGACGGGGAACGATTAATTTAGCAATCTTGTTGATTCTGGCGTATCTGACTGGAGAAATCTGGAAATATGTTTCCGCAAAAGCCAGTCTGGCGGATACCTCAGTTGGACTGTGGGGACAAACGGCAATCATTGCGGCAGCACTCAGTTTATTTTTCTTTGATAATACGATCGTCACAGACAATACAGTACGAAACTGGCATCCGGTAAGCGGCTTGCTCAATATTTTCTTTGCCGTCTTCTTTATTGCGCCTGCTCTCACCTTTCTACCGCAGATCTGGGGATTAACGCCTTTCTATATCCCTTGGTACTGGTATCCGACTTCAACCGTTGTCGGCAGTTTCTTCGAACGCTGGCCCTTCAACAAGCTCGGGTTTGAGCAGCCGCGATTGGGGTTAATTCACACGGGAGCCGTGATTTTATTAACGCTCATCATGGCATTCATCCTCAAGCAGGCAGGGATGGATTTGTTCACCACCACAACAGGTCCAACATTCGCTGCCATCTGGACAACAGTAGGTTTAGGACTACTCTGGCAGTTCAATTTATGGCCCTTCAATGGTCTGAGTCAACCGACGAAAGGGATCGTCACGTCGATCGCCAGCTTAGCCATTTCTATATTTCTCTATGCCATCACAGAAGCAATCTTTGGTCGAGAAAATATTGTCCAAGGGCTTTACTGGTGGTTCAACATTCTCTGGGTTCAAGTCTTTTTAATGGCTCCAGGTCTGTATGACGGAATTGGACTCTGGCAGGATAAGCCGAAGAGAGTTTAGTGAGCGGGATCAGGCTGCATTAGTTTCCTAGCAGCGATCAGATTGCAAATCTTCAGCAGCAATCTTCGCAATTCCAAAACCGATCTGCTCACAGCAGTTTCATCTACGAGTTTTCTCAATCATTGAGAAAGCGGTCTCGCTTCAATCGCTTTGCATAACCTGTAGGAGATTTTTACAATGCCTAACGTTCTGACGATTTCCGGTAGTCCAACTCATCCTTCCCGCACCTATGGGCTGGCGGAATATGCTAATTCCCTGTTACAGCAGCAGGGCTTTCACACCGATACCATTTCAGTTCGCGATTTTTCTCAGGAAGCACTCGTTTACGGACAGTACAATAGTCCGGCACTGGAACCCGTTAATGCGCTGCTGTCCCAGGCTCACGGGATTATTATTGCCACACCGATCTACAAAGCCTCCTATACGGGATTGCTCAAGTCATTTTTCGATTTGCTGCCGCAGCGAGCTTTTGAAGGCAAAGTGGTTTTGCCGATCGCAACGGGAGGAACAATCGCCCACTTGTTAGCGGTGGATTATGCCTTGAAACCCGTGCTGTTTGAACTGAAGGCGCGGCATATTTTGGGGGGTGTCTACGCTGTTGATAAGCAGCTTCAGCTTCAAGCGGATCAAACGGTTCAGGTGGATGAGGAAACCGACCAGCGATTGAAGCATTCTCTAAATGATTTTGTTGAAGCAATCAATCTGCGTCAGGGTCTATCCAACGGCAAAGCCTTTGCAGAAGTGAGCCACTAAATTCTGCTGCGCGTATAAACAAATAATGCTGAGGTAGGTGATCGATCTTCCACAAGTTGACCTCCCACAAAATAATTCCTCTCATCATTCAAGCTCTACGTTTGTTATGTCTAAATCATCACCCAATCATTCCTCGATTCCTTCAATCGATCGCCTCTCAAGCGATATCAGTCCATTTTCATTTGATTCTGTGTCTAGCGCGATCGCGGCACTTCAAGCAGGTAAAGCCATCATCGTTGTGGATGATGAAGATCGCGAAAACGAAGGCGATTTGATTTGTGCCGCTGAGTTTGCCACGCCTGCAATGATCAACTTTATGGCAACCCAGGCACGGGGCTTAATCTGTCTAGCAATGACGGGCGATCGGCTCGACCAGCTTGATTTGCCGCCGATGGTGCAAAGCAACACAGATGCCCACCAAACAGCATTTACCGTTAGTATTGATGCCGCACCGCATCTGGGGGGTTCAACGGGAATTTCCGCCAGCGATCGATCGCGCACGATTCAGGTTGCCCTTGATCCTGCTACTCGTCCCCAGGATTTGAGACGACCCGGACATATTTTTCCGCTGCGGGCACAGGCAGGCGGTGTCCTTAAACGGGCAGGGCACACGGAAGCAGCTGTGGATCTAGCGCGACTGGCAGGACTCCATCCTGCTGGCGTGATTTGCGAAATTCAAAACCCAAACGGTTCAATGGCGCGACTGCCGGAACTGCAAGCTTACGCGAAAACTCATCATCTCGGAATCATCAGCATTGCGGATCTGATTCGCTATCGTCTTCAGTTCGATCGCTTTGTAACCCGTGAAGCCGTTGCGGAGTTACCCACTCAGTTTGGCCACTTTCAAATTTATGGCTACCGCAATGCCCTAAATGGTTCGGAAGCTACGGCGATCGTCAAAGGGAATCCAGAGGAGTTTGAGCATCAGGCTCCACTGGTTCGCGTTCATTCAGAATGTCTGACTGGAGATGCCTTCGGTTCGCTGCGGTGCGACTGTCGCGAACAGCTTCTTACAGCCCTGCAAATGATTGAAGCGGCAAGACAGGGCGTGGTGGTCTATCTACGTCAGGAAGGCAGGGGTATTGGTTTAGTGAACAAACTCAAAGCCTATTCGCTTCAGGATAAAGGACTCGATACCGTTGCAGCTAATGAACGGCTGGGATTTCAGGCAGACCTTCGCAACTATGGCGTTGGCGCACAAATTCTCAAAGATTTAGGGCTACAGAATATCCGCCTGCTCACAAACAATCCCCGTAAGGTAGTGAGCCTGGATGGCTGGGGACTGGCGATCGTCGAACGTGTTCCACTCGAAATTTCAGCAAACCCTTATAGTGCAGCTTACCTGACCACCAAGGCACAAAAACTGGGGCATCTTCTGAGTCTTGCATTCTAATGAACTCGATAGGACTTCAGGCGCATTAATCCTAGATTCAGCGAACTTGGGATCGCTGTACCTGCGGAGAGAAAAGTGTACGCTAAACTCAGGAAGCTTGATAGGGCTGAGTTGGTAGTGTTCTGGACCTGTGGAAGGACTTAGACGGGAAGCCCGAACTCATAGCGGTTTATAAATAACCCAATCACAATGTTATGCATCCACTCCGACTTCGAAAAACAAATCGTCTTGCGTGTCAATCACTTGATCCGAGTTCGTAACGTTAAGTGCTTCCGTTCAATCTTCTGGGTGTAATGCTTGCCGACTTCATGCTGGTCCTCATCCAGCAACCAAGCATAACCACCCCAACCATCCGTGTAAAACTGTTGAATCTCAAAGGGTATCAGCAACTGCATCAATGATTTCAACGCTGCGTCAGTATGGTCAGCTAACCCATAAGCCAGCACTTTACCACTCGCATGATCAATCGCGTGCCATAACCAGCGTTGCTGTTTTTTATTGCTCACAAAGCTCCACATCTCGTCCATTTCTGCCTCATCCACTTGCTGCACAATGACTTCGACCTTCTCAGGTTCAGGCAATTGTTCCAGTAGGGGTTGGTTCACTTGCTTCAGGTGGCGAGACTTTTTTTAACTCTTCAATGACTGTTGTGGGGCTAATGCTTAGCACCCGAGCCGTGTCCCGAATGCCACTGCCGTTGACTGCCATATCGGCAATTTGTTGTTTCACTTCTGGCAGGTAGCCCCGGTAAGAGTAATCTCGAATAAAGGTGCTACGGGAACAATCGGCATTGCGACACTTGTAGCGTTGTTTGCCCTCGGAGGATTTGCCATGTTTGACCCCACCAGAGCTACCACAAGCAGGACAAAGAACAGGCTCTAGAACCATAGGAGCATGAGGGAATAGACGTAGGAACTATTCTCCCTTACTTCCACAGGTCTAGAACACTACCCAGAAGCACTAGCAATTCTATAATTGAAGAATGCAAAAGCTCACTATCACCCGGCCTGACGACTGGCATCTCCATTTACGCGACGGCGCGGCGTTGAAAGCGGTTCTGCCGCATACGGTACGTCAATTTGCCCGTGCGATTATCATGCCAAATTTGAAACCTCCAGTACGCTCGATAGCTGATGCCGCAGCCTATCGCGATCGCATCCTTGCAGCAGTTCCAGCGGGTCAACAGTTCGAGCCACTAATGACGCTCTACCTTACTGACAACACAAGTCCCGAAGAAATTATCGCAGCGAAAACAGCTCAGTTTGTCAAAGCGGTCAAGTATTACCCCGCTGGGGCAACAACCAATTCAGACTTGGGGGTGACGGATATTCGTAAGTGCGATCGCGTTTTTGAAGCGATGCAGCAGGTAGACCTGCCTTTACTCCTGCACGGAGAAGTGACCGATCACGATGTTGATATGTTCGATCGCGAGAAGGTATTTATCGAGCGACATTTGCTCCCGCTCAAGCAACGATTTCCCAGCCTGCGCGTAGTGCTTGAACACATTACCACCTCAGATGCGGTGCAGTATGTCCTATCTGCACACAACATTGCTGCAACAATCACGCCACAACATTTGTTATTTAACCGCAACAGTCTATTTCAAGGTGGCATTCGCCCCCATTTTTATTGCCTGCCAATTTTGAAACGAGAGGAGCATCGCTCGGCGCTTTTGCAAGCAGCAACCTCTGGTAATCCTAAGTTTTTTCTAGGCACCGATAGCGCCCCCCATCCTCGGAATAGCAAAGAAAGTTTCTGTGGCTGTGCGGGTTGCTATTCGGCTCTGCACGCCATGGAGTTGTACACAGAAGCGTTTGAGATTGCCGATGCTCTTGATAAACTTGAAGCTTTCGCCAGCTTCTATGGACCAGATTTTTATCAACTTCCACGTAATACTGAACACATCACTTTGACCAAAACGACATGGTGTGTTCCTGATGAAGTTCCATTCACGGAATCCGGACTTGTGCCCTTACGAGCAGGTCAAGAAATGACTTGGCAAATGGCTTGACCCCAGCCTGAGAGCAGTGAATTGATTTAGATAATTGTGTTATCAACACGCTATGCCTTGATAATTGAAGGTTAAAAGGCTTATCCAGGACGCTTTACTGCGCGAAAAGGAACCATTTTAGAGAAGATTAACGGCTCAAATCAGCGGCGGCAGACAAACTTGAACTCAGCACCAGCAACTCTCAACCCTCCGCTGCACTGAGGTTGTGTGCGATTCGTTCATCCCAAATGGATAGCAATATTCAGGGACGGATGGCAAGGAACGGAGGATACCGAACCTTGACAACTTGATTACTGTGAGGGTGCAAGTCCCTCTCCCCAGATGCAAGGGGTGACAGCATCATCTCTACGGTAGCGACTGGTCATCAAGCCGTAAAGCGAGATGAAAAAGCGGTCGCTGAAAGCCTCATTCAGTTATCCCGTTGAGCAGGAATCTATGGATAGCGAAAGCAAAGGTGTGTCTGAACTGCCGTGAGTGCAACCCAGCCAAATCAGGCTGATAGGCTGGAGCCAAAAGGCAAAGGATAGGGGCGGGCGTTTACAATTGCGACCCGTATGCATCCCGGTTGTGTCGCAAAAACAGCCGCTGGTAAGGTAGACAAGCCCCGTTATGCCTTCTCGCCCTCCGATGGCTACTGCTGCTCTGTTCAAGTGGCGGCATTTCTTGCCTGAAATTA
>NZ_JAMPLI010000083.1:0-12195 GCF_039962475.1 Leptolyngbya sp. GB1-A1
TCCTGCCGATAGCGAGTTAATTCCTGAGGAGAGGGATAATCCTGCTTGAGAACTTTGGCAATCACTGCACAGTTATCTTGCTCTCTGATGCCCCGATACACCAAAGAAGCTAAACTCTCATAGATTTTGCTGTGGATAGTAATTCCAGGCAGGGTAATCATTGAATGCTCCCCGATGAAGGACTGTCATCCGTTTCCCAAAGTATATCGCTTGCCAAAATTCAGAAAATTAAGCTTCTGGGTGGATTTCTGAAGGTTTTCCAATGACTACATTTCAGTGGCAGCGGGGGGAAGGTTCCAAGCGACCCCAAAATCTCGTTGCCAATTTTGAAATTATTGCGATCCAAAGTTTGCCGATGTAAGTTCTCACTCAGCCAAGCCCAACTTTCCTGCCTCTAGCTCCCATCTTGCCTCAGAGTCATTGCCTGGTCGCCGGAGCGCTTCACCCAAATGGGCGCCTCATAAAACTCCCCCCGCTGCTCTAACTGAAAACCGCCGAACAATACGCCTAACCATACCTCTATCCACGGCATCTCTAAGCTATCACTGAGTTCGGCGATCGAAACCGAAAGTAGGGTGGTCTGTAGCCACTCTAAAATCGCTGCTGTCCAGCTAGCCACATCTTCTGAATGGGCAATCACCAAAATAGACTGTTTCTGCGCTGCTTCGTCTTCTGCTTCTAGCTGGTCAACCATTGCCAGCACTGCTGCTTTGTCAACGGGAGCCGCAATCGATTCTTTCGGTTTAGCAATCGGCTTTGCTCTTTGCTGACGCGATCGGGCTAGCTCCATCAAATCGCTCAAATCCACTGCCATCGCTTGTCGCACCACATCGGCAAAAAAGCCTTGCTCAACGATTGGATCACGGACTAACTCTTCCCACTAGATCATCAGCACCTCAGCTCGCACAGCACACAGCTCAGCAATCTGAAGCAAAGCATCTCCAGCAAACTGCAACTTTTGGGTTTCAGGCAGTTGTGCCGCTGCTGCTTCCACCTCATCCAACAGTTGCGCCACGTCAACCGCCTCCGGCATCTGCTGCGCCTGTTGCAACTGATCCCACAACTCCAATTCCAATTGTGTCGCTGTCATCCACACCCTCCTGTTTCAATAAACAGAAGATGCTCAGCATGATAGGAACAGGGGCGGATCGGGCACTGTGCGATCGCGTGCTGTTCCTCCCGCGCAAAACGTTCAAAGCCGCTGCGCCGCCCGTTGCCATACTGCTGGTAAAGCGCCTCCAAAAGCTGCCGTGCGTAGTCTTTCACCAGTCTAGGTGGCAGCCCAAAAGTATGCTGCGGCTGTGTCAGCGCGGTCGGCTTCTCTCCCACCCACAACTCCGCGCACATCGTATGAATCACAATGTCATCGTTGGGCTGACGCGGCTTTTCGACATACGTGTGCAGGACGACAAACAAAACGATGGGTACCGGTACGACCATCTCAGCTACCTGCGGCTGCCGCCGCACTCGGTTGCCGCGACCCTGACGATAATACGATCGCCGACTGTGGCAAACCGCATCATTCCAGCAGCCATCACCGTCTTGCGACCCATGCTGTTGTCGTGCCTGATTCGGCGTTAGCAGACTGCACGCCCAGCACTTTTCATTGAGCGATCGCCCCATACGCTCCTGCTCGAGAAAGCACCCTTATTATGCCTGAACCGTTTGTATTTCCGAGGAGTAGCAATAATAATCTTAGAATTGCTACTCCTCGGAAAAGTAAGGGGTTGGTCTGTCGCTGAAAGCATAAGTTTGGGGTGATTAAAGGGTTGCTGTCACCAGATGCAATTAGAGCAAATCCAGAGCCTGAGACAACGCAGTTAGGTTAATTAATAGAGGTTGATTGGGGATGCACTAAAAATATTAGTACGAAAAAACTATTCGTAATCCCTCTCCCTGCAAGGGTTTTAGCCTAATTGCATTCTATGACAGCTATGCTTCAATCACCCTAGCCAAGGCAATCAACAGGGTGTCCGACACAGAGCGGAAGCTCTTTAACTGCCCCTGCTGTTCTAACACCTGCAAGATTTCCTCAAACACGGGAAAAACCTGCTCAGGTGCCACGGGATTCAACAGGTCCCAGATCTCTACGCAGGCAGCAGCGAGGCGCAGGTTTATCGCCAATCTAGTTTGAGATCGCTCGATCAGATCACGGACTAGAAGTGAAAGAGGGCGATCGATTGCTGATTGATACGAATGATGATGGCGTGGGTGAAACCCCTGCTGCGCTGTTTTATACGGGTCGGATCAGCGCCAGTTCACTCGCTGGAGCGGTAAACGCCGCTTATCGAGACAAGAACTTTAAGCGACGGGGTCAGCAAAAGTTGCAGGCAAACGAAGCGGTCTTCTTACAGTGGCAGGGACGAACCTATCTGACCGTGAACGATCCTTCCCTGGCTTTGCAGCAAATCGCGATCTGCTGCTGAACGTTACAGGCATAGCGCTGCCAAAGCCAGAAACGAGAACAGGAATACTGGCGATCGACACTTACTTTAGCTGATATCGATCTCATCCCCAAAGACAGGTCATAGCTGATTCCATGCCCGAATAATCGTTTGTAAGGACTGGGGCAGGCTGTCCTGTTCGAGATCAATATACGCGACCGTGCTTCCCATTGCCTGAACAACAGTGGTGGGATAATCTGCCAAGGCAGCAGAGGTGAGATATCTCATGCCGTTCAGGTTGGGAAACTGCTGCTGCTGTAAGACCTGCTCAAACTGCTGCAACTGCTGCTGCGAAAGGCGTTTCGTCATCGGTTCAGCGTTAGAAGCCGGTATGCCTGTGCTTCTGCGATAGAGCGTTCCATCGGCAGTCAAAACCGTCTGAGTTGTACCGCCGCCTAGTCCCCCCGATACTGTCATCTGAAACACGATGTTTTCAGTTAACCCTGGATACTCTGCCTCGGATGGCATGAAGGAAGGCGTGATTTGACTGCCACTGCCGCTTGCCGTTGCATTTTGCACGATGCGCGTACCCTCTTGATCCAGGTGATAAATCCAGCTCTGGCGATTGCCCTCCACAATCACACGGTAGCCAGGAATGGCAATCCTGGTGCAGGCGCGTCCTGAGACAAAAATTCCCATGCAGCCGTCCCAGGTTCGAGGCTGAGACTCAATGACTTTGAGCGTATTCGCAGGAACATTGGCTTCACGGGCGATTGTTTCAAATAGCCGATCAACCAGTTGCGGCGGTAGGGTAGCCGTGTCCTGAGTTTCTAGCTTAATGACTTGCGCCCTTCGATCGGTGCGATAAACCCAGTTCTGCTGCCCATTCGAGAGTTCGATGCGCCATCCGTCTACTGTTGCCATCGCACATCGCTCATTGGGTGCAGCTAAACCCAAACAGCTATCTGACCAAGTTTCCTGGCTAAACTGTACAACCCTGAGATCCCGTCGGGGCAAATTAAACCGCTGAACTAAGTCGCGTCGGACTCGCCGGATAACCTGTGGCGGCAGTTGAATAGTTGTTCCTTGAGCAGGGTTCGATTGCTCAATAATTGAGCGATCCACAGGTGTACTGGCAATTGCCGCGGATTGAGCAACAAATGGGCAAGCTCCACTGGAGATGACCAGACTCAGGCAAGCAGTCGAACAAGCCTTATGAAACTGAGAAATTTTCGAGAATGAGAGGAAACGAAGCATAATAAAACCCAGTAACTGTTAAATCTAAAAACTCGCTTTTTCAACTTAGCCGTTGCTCCAGCATTAACAGAACGGGTTACTCAATTTGAAACCATTCGATAGTTCCCCCGATCGAAACCCTCCCCCTCCAGCAACTCGCATCAGGTAAGGCTCTGTCACTCCAACTCTACAAATTCATACCTATCCGGTTTAATGTGGAAGCTTACACGCTCGAACCGGGTACGGGAATGCAAATTGACCTTCTGGCTCTGGTTTATGCGGTTGTGTCGCAAAAACTGGTCAATGGTAAGGTAGGACAAGCCCAGCTCCCCTGACTCGCTCTCCAATGTCTACGTCCTCCCTGTTCAAATGGCGGCACTTTTTGCCTGAAATCATCCTGCTGAACGTGCGGTGGTACTGTCGCTACTCCCTGAGCTACCGAGATTTAGAGGAGATGATGCAGGAGCGGGGCATGGGAGCGGATCACTCGACGATCAACCGTTGGGTGTTGAGGTACGCTCTAGAACTGGACAAACGCATTCGACTCCACCTCAAACCCACAAATGATTCTTGGCGGGTGGACGAGACGTATATCAAAGTCAGGGGAGTATGGAAGTATTTGTACCGAGCGGTCGATTCGGAAGGGAATACCCTGGACTTTATGCTGAGCACCAAGCGGGATGGCAAGGCAGCGGCACGATTCTTTCGCAAAGTCCTCAAGGGGCAGCATACTCAGGCTCCACGGGTCATTACCGTTGATAAAAATGCGGCTTATCCTATCGCGATCGAGACGTTGAAAGAAGATGAGGTAATTGATCAGGAGACCGAATTAAGGCAGAGCAAATATTTAAACAACATCGTTGAGCAGGATCATCGGCACATCAAGCACACTGTAAAACCGATGATGGGGTTCAAGTCGTTCAATAGTGCCAGAAAAACTTTGAGGGGAATTGAGGCAATGAATATGATTCGCAAAGGGCAAGTAAAAGAAGTCAAACCAGGGGACAGTGCGTCTCAAGTGAAATTTATCGAAGCGATCTTTGGCATTGCTGCCTAGGAGAATGCAAACGATACCAATCGGTTGTCCTTAATATATTTTTGCGACACAACCCGCTCGCTTTCGTGAATCCTTTGGCAATGGTTGTAAATCGTTTTGAGAAGATGTTGGAAGTTCAGATGATTGCATATTTCACCACCGTTCAATTAGAGGTGGGTTGAAATCGCTCGAATTATTTCCAGAGGACTTGGGTTGAGCATAATAACGCTGTTCAATCCAGGCACGAACTTCTTCTTCAGACACAGCGTGGAAGCGAGTTCCGGTGAGGGGATCATCAATAATCCACCAGGTATTGCCATTGCGATCGGTCTTCTGCCAGATGAATGGATCTGAGTTTCCGAGCAGGGCATGGGCGATCGCGTTAACGGTGTGATTGAACCAATCGCTAACTCCCTCAAACTGGGGTCTAAACCCATCTGAGAGTTGTGATGGCTCCTTTTTCTCTGCGTAACCATTGAAACATAACGTGCCCGGACATAGTGATAGCCGCTAGTAAGCGATGATCACTACTAAACCCTTTCAGGGATTGAAACACAGAATTCCCCATTCTGGACGGTTTTATCGTGCAGTAAATAAATTATGAAGCCGACGATGGAGTGCAATCAAGCGGAAACGGCTGCCGTGTTATTTCAGCGGATCTTGCGTATCTTGGAGGAACCCACTTTGATGTGCGGGTGATCGATTTCCAACCCATCCATACCATGTCAAACCCGATTAAACCACCCTGCGATGAGGGTGTAATTCGTTCCCAACCTTGCTCTACTCCCTGTCAGCGCAGCCACCGAATTTGGATACTGGTTGCCACGATTCTTGGTTCTAGTATGGCATTTATCGACAGCACTGTCGTCAACGTTGCCCTGCCGACACTACAAACCCAGTTGAATGCAACTGTTTCTGATGTGCAATGGGTCGTAGAATCCTATGCCCTATTTGTTGCAGCCTTGATTCTGGTGGGCGGATCACTGGGGGATCATCTGGGACGGCGACGAGTGTTTATGTGGGGAGTAGCACTATTTGCGATCGCTTCGCTGTGGTGTGGCTTATCCTCCACAGTTGGACAACTCATCCTAGCACGGGGTATCCAGGGTATCGGCGCGGCCTTGCTGATTCCGGGCAGCCTCGCGATTATCGGAGCTTCTTTTCCAAACGAGCAGCGCGGCACGGCAATCGGCTTTTGGTCTGGGTTTACGGCAATCACTTCTGCTGCGGGTCCAGTGCTTGGGGGGTGGCTAATTGAAACCTTTTCCTGGCGATGGGTATTTCTGATTAACCTGCCCCTGGCCGCGATTGTGATTGTGATCAGCCGCTGGTGTGTCCCCGAAAGCCGTGATCCTCAAGCCGCTAAGCTCGATTGGTTGGGAGCAGGGCTGGCGATGACGGGTTTGGGTGTTGTGGTGTACGGGTTGCTGGAGTTTCCCAAGTTGGGGTTTGATGCCATTGTGATTGGAGCGATCGCCAGCGGCATTTTGATTTTAGGCGGATTTTTGTGGCTGGAATCGCGCCTAATCTCCCCCATGCTGCCGCTGAGTCTGTTTCGCTCTCGGACCTTCAGCGGTGCCAATTTGCTAACGCTGTTGCTCTATGCGGCTTTGGGAGGTGCGTTGTTCTTCCTGCCCTTTAATTTGATTCAGGTACAAGGCTATTCCGCGACAGCTGCCGGTGCTGCCCTAGTTCCGTTCCCGCTCATTATGTTTTTTCTCTCACGCTGGTCAGGGGGATTGGTGAACCGCTACGGTGCCCGCCTGCCTTTGATGATGGGTCCTACAATCGCAGCAATAGGATTTGGTTTAATGACGCTTCCGGGAATTGGCGACAGCTACTGGACTACCTTCTTTCCGGCTGTGGTAGTGCTAGGGCTAGGAATGGCAATTTGTGTGGCTCCGTTAACCACAGCAGTGATGAATGCCGTGAGTGAGCGATTTGTGGGAGCTGCGTCCGGTGTGAACAATGCCGTTTCTCGCATTGCCAGTCTGCTTGCGATCGCCCTCTTCGGTATCGTTATGCTTAACCGATTTAACGAGAGTCTGAATGGGCGGATTGCAGCTCTACCCCTATCTCCGACTGCCCTACAATTCCTGAATGCTCAACGCATTAATCTAGCGGCGGCGACCCTTCCGCCTGGATTAGATAACGGCGTGGAGGCTGCATTGAGGAGTGCGATTGCTGAATCCTTTGTGGACGGATTTCGGATGGTGATGGGCATTGCAACCGGGTTAGCAATCGCCAGTGCTATCACGGCAATGTTCATGATTGAGCGTAGGCGGGTTAAAGCTTAATAGGAGTTGATTGTCTTCTAAATGGTTCAGCGTGGAAATTGCCAAAACAACTGATAGCATAGCGATCGACTGTCGGCATAGTCAGTGGAAGAGCCTCGCCCGTTCCTAGGGTTCAGTGTTTCCCCGCGCTACTGCTTACACTGGTTGTAGTATGTGTACAGTTGGTTATCTGGAACGGATTGAGCAGGTGAAACGGAATTGGCAGAAGGGACGGTTCGGACAGGTTTTCAAAGAAACGGGGTTTCCTCCTCTCCCATGGGAGTCAGAGCACAAGCAGAAATAACCGATGGAGGCAGGACAGAATCACCCGATCGGATCGAACAATCGAATGAGGGATGAGCAGAAGAATTGGGATTCGATCGAGCGGAGGAATCAGGCACGTTTGAGTTTACCGACCTCACCATGGACTAGTTTTTGCGACATCCCCTTTCTAGAACAGATTCTTTCAAATTGACTCATGAGGTTGAAAATGCCATCAAAACACAAGTTATACCGTTCTGTTACTGTAGTTTTTGCTGTAGTTAAAATTTTGATCATTACCGTTGGAGCGATCGTGTTCCTTAGCCAACCGATGGCAAGTGCAGACAATGCGGCTCACTCCATTTCCCAAAGTTCTAAAGCAATTACAAATGTCCAAAATTCAGTCCAGGCTCCTTCTCCGATGGCAATAAAAGCCACAGTGTACCGTGACCCCAATTGTGGCTGCTGTGAAGCATGGATGGAGCATTTACGCTCCAATGGGTTCCAGGTATCTGAAGTGCAACAGCCCGATATGGGCGTTGTCAAACAAAAACACAGCGTGCCTAGCGAGTTGCAATCGTGTCATACCGCTATTATCAACGGGGCTGTGATTGAAGGACATGTTCCCGCAGAGGACATTAAACGCTTTCTCTCTGAAAAATCCGATGCCGTTGGTCTGGCTGTACCTGGAATGCCAATCGGCTCACCGGGTATGGAAGATGGGGAGGCTCAGGAACCATTCACCGTGTACTCCTTTGACCCACAAGGCAATGCTGAAGTTTTCAACCAATATTCATCCTAAAATTGAGCATCGCTAGCCACGGTTCATTATGAAGGGAATTGTCATGAGCGGGAGCGTTATTGCTGCTCATCCGCTCCATAACTAGGTGAACCGCTTGCGCCAGGGTTACTAACCTCCCAAAGCGGCTGGATAACTTCCTCCTCATAATCCTTGTTCTAGTTCTCTGAGTGTCAATCGCCAGACACAGCCATGTAAAAACTCCCTCAATAAGGCTTTTAGATAATTAGCTCTATATCAACGCTGATTACTTTAGATTTCGGCTGGAGATATTTTCACCATCATTCAAAAAATTCCTTCCTGTAGCCATGCTTCAGCTTCCGAGAGTTGGCAAAAGAAGCGTTCATTCGATCGCCCAAGATTTTGATTGTAGAGTGCCATTTTGTTGCAATCATGATGAACATGAGCTACGGCAACACAACGGGCGCGATCAAGATTAGGGGAAATGGTATTTTGAACTTCAAAGAGTCGAAAAAATCCAACTTCAAAATCATGTCTTGCTAAAAACGTAGGGATGACGACGCGTTGCTGTTGATGAACGGCTTTGTCTTGCTCACTCACTTCGTAACCTTGGATGTCAATCAGCATAGTAAAGTCGAGGTGTTTGGGAATCTGACGACTCACTTGTTCCAGACTTTGCTCCCATGCTTCAACTTGCTCCTGATGAAGTATGCCAGAAATGCGCGTGCGGAGAATTTGTTCGGTGGAGTTCCAAGTTGTGTGCATTATTTCAGCCATCATTTCCAAATTGCAAATGTGTTGAGGGGTACGATGTAGTGCCTCTGCTGAGGTAATTGCTCATTGAGCTTCCCCCATCATGCTCCAACCCTATTTTCTTGGAATCCTCCAGTAGGGTCTTAAACGAGTGATGAAAGAATCTTCAGATCTTGAGGGATATTAAGATCAATGGCTCCTTCCGGAAACGGAATGCTTAAAACGTGGAAGCGATGCTGGCGGATGATGAACTTAGCCCCTACATCCTCCTGAAGCGTCTTAAGTTCTGGAAATAATGTTCTATGAAATAAGGCTGGAACACCTAGAACTTCCCTGTATTCAGAAGTCACGATCGGGAAATTTGTCACTCGATGTTTGCTAATCAATTGGCGAATCAATTTGGAATAACAAATGGTTGATCACAGACCACGAGAACGATCGCATCTAATTTAGGGGCAATTGCTACCATCCCCCCACTCTGTAATTGAAACGCCCGGACTAGCGCCGTTAATTCGACCTCTACAGCGCGATGATCACTACTAAACTCTTGCAGGGATTGAAACTACTGTTGAACACGAAAATCTCTAAACTGAATCATTGCCCCAGCCACAGTTCGAGCAGTCCCAATGCACCTGAACTGGATGAGTCGAACCAATCAGCATCTCACAAGCAGAACATCGCCCTGTAAATAGGGGATGGGTATCCAGTAACGCCAATTGCTCTGTTAATGTATGCCTCCGGGTCTGCAAAACCAGTTCCCCGTTATAGGCTGCACCTTCTGGCTGCCATTGCTCCTCCACTTCAGACGTCTGGGCAGTACCAAGCCCTTCTCCTTCAGGGGCGATCGCCACAAAGTCAAGGCAATCCTCTAATTCCAAGCCTAATGGATGGAGCGTGCAACGGAGATGCGGATTATGAGGGTAGAACTCACAGAGCTGACACTGAGATGGATAATAAGGATCCAGTAGACTGGGCATTGGCTGATTTAGGATTGGGCATTAATAGGATGCCCTGTTCTCACGCCTAAAACAGATCCTTTTGCTGTTTGCAGGTCTGGGAATTCTTCTGCGTTTTAAGCAGCAAAATTCCCAGAACTCGTAGAGACAGGAGCATAGGCAGTACAGCTTGTCCCAGGCTACCTGACCTTAAGGAGGACGAGTAATTAGTTTTTGAACGGGTCAGGAAAACAATCTCTAATCTCAAACGGCAGCAGCAGAAACAAGCGATTGAGAACCCTTTTGGGTCTAGAACACCACTTGGTAAGCCAGATGAGCGGGTCTCCCACTTTAGGGAACTGGCGAACCTAAAGGGCAGTACCAGCAGACGTTGAGCAGGATGATTTCAGGTAACAAATGCCGCCATTAAACAAAGAAGCAGTAAACACTAGAGGAAGAGAAAGTAAGGTTGGGCTTGTTTACCTTATCATCCACTAGTTTTTGCGGCACAACCTAAATCCGTAGCAACTCCTGATAATACTGCTCTGATGCTTCAGGTAAAAAAGCCATTGGCCTCAAGGTTTGATGCTCAACCTTGAGTGCTCGCGTAACATGAATGCGGCTGAGAAAATCCAGATCGTGCGAAATTATCAGCAGCGCACCTTGGTAATAATTTAGAGCATTCACAATTTGATCAACTGTTGGAATGTCAAGATTGTTTGTTGGTTCATCTAGAATCAACCAATCGATTTGAGCAACGCTGATCATTGCCAGTGCCAATCGTGCTAGTTCACCGCCGCTCAAAACAGATGCCTTTTTGTTCACTGCCTGATCAAAAAAGAGAAAATGCCCCAACTGTTGACGCATTTGCTGATAGCCCAAAGCAGGATTGGCTGCTTGCATATTCTGCAAAACTGTGCGGTTGCGATAAATCAGTTCATAGCCCTGATCCAGATAAATCGCCTTCAAATTTGGCGACAGCAGCACTTCTCCTGCGATTAATTTGGCAGCATTAGAGCGGCGCAAAATGGCGTTGATCAAACTGGACTTTCCAGAACCGTTTGCCCCAGCGATCACAACGCGATCGCCTGCCACCAGATGAAACTGGATATCTTTGATCAGCGATTGATGGTTAACCTGAAGCGTGGCGTGGTGAACTTCAACCAGCTTGCGATGTTTGTGACTGCGTTCCTCCAGTTGAATTTGTGTTGCTTTTGTCGTTCTCAGTTTCGTCTCCTCTACTTTCTGTGCGGCAGTGGCGATGGTGGCTTCATGTTTTTGCTTCAGTTTGCCTGCGGTGACTTCTGCACTGCGCTTTCGTGCTCCGGCAACAATCGGCGGGAGACTCCCAGCCTGCCGACGACCATTGCGCTGAGACTGTGCCGCCCGCTGCTGCTCCTGCATTGCTGCTGCTTTTGCCTGTTTTAGCTCTTTGCGGGCAACTTCGTGCGATCGCAGTTTTACCTCTCGTTCGATTTGCTTCTGTTTCCGATAAGCGGAAAAGTTGCCGCCGTAAATCCGCAAGCCATCAGCAGTCAATTCCCATACGGTTTGAACAACCTGATCGAGGAACATCGGCTTGTGAGACACCATCACAAATGCGCCGCTAAACGATTCTAGCAATCGCCGCAGGGCTTCCAGTGCGTGGTAGTCGAGATGATTCGTTGGTTCATCTAGCAAGAGAATATCGGGGGTTTGTGCAAAGGCGATCGCCAGAAACAGGCGAGTTAGTTCGCCACCGCTGAGAGCGTGAACCGGAAGGGATAGATCAATCTGATTATGAAACTGGGTTTCCAGCAAGCCTGTCACTGTCCACCATTCTTCTGTCGTTTCCATCAGCATTTCCAGCACGGTTTTGTTAATCATCTGCTGATGAATTGTGCTGATTTGCGGTAAATAGTAAATCGAACCCTGTCGATGAATATTACCAGATGACGGCTGAAGCTGTCCTGCCAGAATTCGCAGCAGCGTGGACTTTCCCGTGCCATTAGCACCGACAAGCGCAATTCGATCACCGCTCTGCACCCTGAGTTGAACACAGCGAAATAGCATGCGATCGGGTGGCAGCATGCAGCTTAGACGATCTGCCAGTAAGCAGCAATGCTGTGGCATCATGCTTTCCTCCTAATAATGCAGTTGAGAAATTTTCAAACCAACGGTTTCACGTCCAATCTCGTCCAATCAGAGCAATAGACGAAAACGGAGAGTGTAATGATTCAGAACCAGTCTGAGTTACAGCGTTGTTAGGCTCATGGCAACTTTGTAGCGCAAATCTTTATGTACTACAGAATAGACTACATCCCGTAATTTATCAATTCCAAGCTCGAAGTCGTCAAAACGCTTCAGAAACAGCACTAGAATTTTCGGTTATGTCGCAAATTTCAGCGAATGGCAAGGTCGGCAGGACAATAAGCACATGCAGAATCTACCAGCAGATATATTAGACTTGTCGGGAAATAAGCAAGAATAGAAGGCAGAAATGGGATAAGCAAATGCTGGATATTGAACGGGTGCTGACACAAGACCGCTTGCTGCGCGCTTTAACTGGCTTGAA
>NZ_JAMPLI010000084.1:0-11667 GCF_039962475.1 Leptolyngbya sp. GB1-A1
TGGAACTGGCGGTTGTGGATGGGGTGGCAGCAAGCACAGACAGTGCGGCAAACGATCTGGGCAGAAGGAGAACCAGATGATGGGCTGGAGTTGAGTTTAGGGGGCGATCGCCCCGTACCCCAACCCGTTTTGCCACCATCGCTGCAATTTATGCAGGAACGCACTGGGGAAGTGAAGCAAGATAGCTCTGCTCAAACCGGAGCCGGACAAGCCCCTACTGAACAAATTCCGACCGGACAAACTCCTGCTGGAGAGGCAGCAACGGTAACCCCTGCGGTGGAAGTGGATCGGTACGGACCGCTGGAGGTTTCCACGGAATGGGGACGGAGTTTAGGGAAAGGGAAGCGATTTGGGAACGAAGATTTCCGGATTGTGGATGAGAAAACGGTGCTGTGCCCGGCGGGATATCCCATGTACCAGCGGACGCGCAAGCAGAAGGAGAATGGCGATCTGGCGCTCCAGTTTGGGATCAGACCGAGGTTATGTCAGAGCTGTCTGGTGAAGCGACAGTGTTTGTCACCGAACTCGAAAGGGGTAGGAGGTCGGCGAGTGACGGTGATTCGACGCGCCATCAGTACAGAGAAAAGCGTAGTCGATAAAGGGAGCGCAATCGTGCGGTCGGCGTTTGGGTGGTTGAGGAACCCGAAGCCGAAATACGAGCAGCCGATTTACTGGTGTGCCGAAGTAGTATGCCCCAATTTCCTGCGAAAATCAACGATTTTCTGCGGGAAATTGCAAGGAAAACCCAATAAAAAACCAACCGTAAAACCCTGTACCTGTACCGGGTAGGGGTATAGGTACAGCCCTAAAAAAACCTACAATCTAACCCTTCAAAAGCCTTTTCCTTATGCAAATAGATCAGCGAGAATGAAACCAATAAGTAAAGTTACTAACATCCAGAAAGCTTTTCTTAAGAGATCCCGTTCTTCTGTGACTATTTCCAGCTCTTCAAATAAATCTTTTTCTAACTCTTCAAGATGAATGTCTTCAGGGTTATATTTCATATTTCATCCCTCCTATTAATATTCAGAAGGAAGTAACATCGTTCCATTCTGAACGTAAATTGTAACCTCTGGTAACGGGAAATCCGTGTTGTCTATTTTTTGAGTTACAACTATGTCATTCAAATCTCTTTCGCAAGTGAGCACACCAGATTTTTTTCAACATCAACTTTAAGTTTCCAAAACTGAATTGCTCTAAGTGCCCTATCATACTGAAAAAGCTCTGTATTCTGGTATGACCAGATTGCAGAAAGTAGCCAGAACGCTTTCCCTTCTATTGCTAAATGTCTTACTCCCTCAGTGAATACATATCCTTGTGTAGCATGGAGATAGTATTTTTCTGTTCCAGTAAATTGATGTAAGTCTGATGTTTTAAGTTTTTGTTGTGTAATCATAGTATGTTTTTTTATTATTAAAGTTTGAAGCACGACCCAGCTTGCTGGCTTGGTGTGTTCCTTCCCCCAAGGGGAAGGGTTAGGGATGGGGTAGACAAGAATTATCCATAGAAATAGCGACCACTGGGGGATGTCAGGATTCCCCCGCTAGAGGAGCTTTTCTGTGGATAATTCGCAAGGATTTATCAATAGGATTACGCAGTTTTCCTGTTGATAAATCCTTGGCATTTTACGGCAGGCAGGGGAGTTTTCAGAATGAATTTCGTTGACTGTTTCTTAGGAATTTTGTATTCTGTGGGTCACTTCAAAAAACGTATGTTTTCATATTGTTTTTTGTATTAAAGTTTGAGTTGGCGAACTACGCAAAAAAAACACGACCCTGGATGTTGCTGCATTGCAGGGTCAATTTTTTTCAAAAGTTTCTTTCCTGGTATCAATACCTGTGCCCCGTAAGGGCACATTCACAAGGCTAGTTGTAGTTCTCAAGCAGCTCTATCACTTCCTCACAAATATCAGCCTTAGCCGAAATGTAATTAGATTCGAGTAGTAGAAACTGATCTTCAGAGTTGTATAAAGCGTTTGCTTCACTTGAATAATGCTCATACATATCTTTTAGTTTCGTTTTTACCTCGCTCAATTCAGCTTCGGTCAAAGCCTTCTTTGCACCTGCTTTTTGCTGCAATATACTGATTGTTTCTTGATAAATTTCTCCTGCTACTGCTTCAGAAGGTTCATACATACTTTTGCTGTACTCATAACATTTCTGTGACCGCTCATACTTGCGGTTAAGCCTTGCCGTTATATTTTCTAATTGCTCAGTTGATATAACATGCTGCGGATTTTCGGTTTTCTTCCGTCGAAAGAACTCTATATCTTCATATCCGGTTTCAATTGACCTAAACCCTGTTTTTGAAATGATTAGATGGTCTAGAAAATGAATTCCTAAAAGCTTTGCTGATTCCTTAAGCCTATCTGTAATCTGCTTGTCCTCCCTGCTCACGGTAAGGTCTCCAGATGGATGGTTATGAGCAGCAATGATAGAAACTGCTCTGTCAGTTATGGCATCAGCAAACACTTCTCTAGGATGAACCTGGCAGACATTTACAAGCCCAATTGTGATAGTGCGAATTGCAATAATTTTTTGACATGCGCTTAAAGTTACAATTACAAAATGCTCTTGTTTTTTGTCCTTGATAAATCTTAAGAACGGTACAACATCTTCGGGCAGTTTGATTATATTTCCGCCTTCTTTTACTACTTTTTTTCTGCTTGCAGTCTGTGTGAATATAATTGTTTCGTTGTTTTTTTCTTGACTTGTTTTTTCTTGAATAGTCATAATGTAATCTCCTTATTATTTTCGTTTTGTGTAACCACCCCACTCGTGCAACGGTCAATTGAATGAGTGGAAAGTGGTTACACTTTCCTTTTTTTTAAAGAGATTGCGGGGGAGAAACTTGTCAAGGTGGAATGCAAGTGGAGGGTTCCCGTCTGCACAAACGCAGTGCGGAAGATGGGATACGCTTGCATTCCACCTTGACAAGTTTCAGGGGGTGTCCCCCTTTTCCCCAAATATTACAGCCAGCCGATAGGCTGACGTTTCACCGCTCACCACCAAGTTTCTAAGGGCTATTTTGTTCAATTATGGGGCACAAACATTTTGAACTGACTGATGAGTACATTATTGAGAAAGCACGAGCGTACTATGAAAGTACTGGGAAACTTCCGACTGCAAAGACTCAAGGCTTTTCACATTTAGATAGATGTCTACGGGAAGGAGGACGAGGCTTACCAGGTGGCAGCTCCCTTTCACAACTGCTTATTCAAGCAGGCATACGGGAATACAAATCAAAACGCACCCCAAAAATCACAGTAAAAAAGGCTTTGACTGAGGAGCGAATTCTATCACTCATCAAAGCCTACATACGACGCTACAAGGAACCTCCAATTGCCAGTGATACCCGACCGATTGATGGAGATCTCACCTGGAACAGAATTGAAAAGGCTCTTTACTTTGGGAATCGAGGCTTAACTACTGAGAGACTGACGCTTAGGAGGTTTATGGTTCAGCACAGAATTATTCATGATGATTATCCGCTCTTGCGGAGACCGAGACTCCGCAAGCAATGGATGGAGCTGAGATAGAGCATTGTTAAATGTGGACGGTTAGAATCTCACTCCATTGAGTTGTGTACCTCGGTGATCGCCGCTCTTGCCTCATTTTCCATGCCCGATCAATCCCTGAGCTTCCAAAGAACAGAGTGTTCCTCCCCTTCTTCCGGTTGATCTGGTCAATTGCTTTGATAAGTGCCTGGTCTCCGTGAAAGGTTTCATCTGACTCATAGATGTTTGTCTGGAGGCATTTAGCAGAGACCAGACCTGTGAAAATAACTCCTGCTTTGGCATACTCGCAACCTTCCCGGTAAATGCCCTCCAAGGCTTTTAGGGCAGCTCTCAGAAGGTCCGGTGTGTAGGCTGTGGGGTAAGGGAGAATAGCGGTCTGAGAGTTCCCGTAGTACGGCTTATCCTGCCTAAAGCGAGAGGTCTGGATAAAGACTACCAGTGCCTCTACTGCAAGCTCATAACGCCTTGCCTTCTCAGCAGCTCTAGCAACATGAAACGATACAGATTCCTCAAGCTCCTTGTAGGCAGTCACTTTTTGCCCGAAGGACAGTGAGGAGGTGATAGATTTTTTTGTTGCCGGCGCAAGCTCGATAGGTATGCAGGGTATCCCTCGAAGCTCAAGCACTGTTCTAAGTCCCATGATGGAGAGATGCTTTCTTGCCCAGTGATCGTTACAGAGCCGTAGCTCCTGAGCAGTCTGAATTCCATGCGATCTAAGAAATAGTGCTCTCTGCGGTCCTATACCCCAGATGTCCTCTACCTCAATCTTTGAAAGAAGTGCTTCAAGCTCCTTCCCCTCTTCTGGAAGGCAGTACACGCCAGAACTTGATTTTTTGGCAATTGAGTTTGCGACCTTAGCAAGTGTTTTTGTGGGAGCAAGCCCAATTGAAACCGGAATCCCTGTCCACTGCTTTACCGTTGCTCTTATATGGTGAGGGTCAATATTCTTGAATCGTTTGAGTGATAGGAACGCTTCATCGATTGAGTAAATTTCTGTATCAGGGACAAAGGAAGAAAGGATATCCATGACCCGTCTCGACATATCCCCGTAAAGTGTGTAGTTGCTTGAAAAAATTTGCACCTGCTGTTTTGCCGCCAGGTCTCGCACTTGGAAGAAGGGCGTACCCATTTTAATTCCTAATGCCTTAGCTTCGTTACTTCGTGCGACCACACAGCCGTCATTGTTTGAAAGCACAACAACGGGCTTTCCCCAAAGCTTAGGATTAAAAACACGCTCACACGATGCGTAGAAGTTATTGCAATCAACAAGGGCTACTGTCATAAGTGGTTAGATACCACTTTGCAGCTCTCTGTTGCAAACTATTCCTTACTTGCTTCAATCAGCATTATTGCTAAGCACTGTTCAAAGTCAGCAAACCACGGAAGAGAAAAAATTACAGGATTAGGAAACGTAAAGGTGGTAAGCCAGGGAAGCGAAGAAGGCATCTCAGTTGTGCTGATTGGAAGCCCTAAACTCTTAGAAACCTCTTTATACGTTGATTGAGTCATACCCCATAATTCAGATTCTTTTGCTGAAGACCAGGCAACAGCATTAAATGTAAGCATCATTCTTTCTGGATCATAGATATCAAAGAGAGCAGACCCAGCTTGAGCTGTGATCTTAATGGAGCAGCCATCACACTGCTTAGGAAGTAATTCTGAGATGCTTCCTGATAAGACTGCTCGTTCTGCAATTGGAAGAAGTAGCTCCCTTGTTTCTGGCTGAATAACCTTAGGTCTCAAGTTGTGTGTATGCCCAGTATTTATTGTGTAGTGTACAAGATTAGTCATTACTTAAGCCGTTTTTTCTCTTTTATTCTTACTCTTTAGACACATCATCATTGAAGAAGTGCTAAAAATTTAGCTGCAAAAATCTCCATCTTCTCTTTATTAAAACCCCAAGATGCTGATGCTGCCGACAGCGCGCCCTCAATATTGTTTTGACTTAAATAGTGAAGGGCATTATGCCCATAGTCTAAGCGTGAAAGCGCTTGTACACCTAAAGTTGCTCTCGGTCTCTGGTATTCAGGATCATACGGTAATCCCATTCCTTTCAAATAAATACAAAGCTCGTGAACAATTTTACTAGCATCAAAGTTATTTTTGGCAGCAGCGTGATTAAAAGTCAAAGTCAGTTGTTCAAAACGATCACTCTCAATATAGTTTTCTAAGCAATCAATTGTCCGTTTGATTTGAAATGTATCAAAGTCTTCCATAATATTTTTTATAGTTTCTTGAGTTATGTTATAGCTACCAAAATTACAGGCATTCAATTAATCATCATCCTGCCGCCAATTAAATACATATCGATCATAATGATCTTTACTGTATTTAATGGGAAGTGTTGCCTCAAACATGAGCCTGACCAGTGGAGAAATATCGTGGTACTTATGCCCTTTGTAGTACTCATCATAAAGAGCTGAATCTTCCATATCATCAGAAAACTCAGAAATCACAGCAACCTGATCACCTGCCCAGCGACCAATAGTTTTTTCACTCATTCCTGCTGCTTTATAGCTCTCGTGATCTGAAGTAAGTACAAGCATGAACAGAGCTTGAGGAGTAGACGGATATATATCAATGGTATTCCTACGGATACTTTCACCTTCTGCTCTTCCTGCAAGCTGATTTAATGCTGACCCTTCAATTCCTATTAAACGAGGATGAAAGTATTCTTTTTTAGTGATATTAATGATTAACTGATCCATTACATTATTTCTTTATTTATTTTGATATTGAATCTTATTAAGAGAATTTAATATACACCGAAATGTCGGTGTATGCAATACTATTTTTTCAAATGGACGAAATATTTTTCACTTTTATACGAGAGATTAGGGAAGAGAAAGGACTTAATCCCTACAAGATGGCGAAGTTGATGAACTTTAAGACTGTTGAGCGATACCTAGAGTTTGAACGCTCAAAAAAAGCGTTAAACGTTGAAAAACTTCTGCTCCTTTGGCGTATTTCCGGCTGGTCTGCAAAGCGGTTTATGGAGAGAATGGAGGATGACTTTAGAAAAGAACAGGTGCAGGAAACTAAATGAGCTTATGAGCGATTACTCTCTAAACTCATACGCCCTATCTGTATATCTAAAAAGCGAAGAGGCACGAATAGACTACTACAGAAACGGTACATTTGATATTTCTTACACCCACTGGATTCAGTTCTTGAGGCTTATAACTTTAATGGCAAGGAGTGTAAGAAAAGCTTTAGAGAATGCCAAAGAGCAGAAAGCCTTAACTGTCCCTGTTATTCACTATGTAAGTGAAGAGGATTTTCAAGAGTTCTTTCAAGATGCTTCAAAGTTTCAATCAGTCATGATCTATAGACCACTCATGTATGTAATCTTTCAAGCACTTAGAAAAGAAGCATTTAAGCCCTACATTGTAGAGTTTGATCGTTTCCAGTACCTTAATTGGCTTACCTCTGAAGGGAAAGAGAACACATCAGAAAACTGTTCGCTCTGGGTCTCCCTACAACCTGCTACATGATTTTTTTGTTTTTATGACCTCCCCGGCTCATATCCTTATTGGACTCTCTTCAACCATTACCTTTTCAAGACTTCACCCTGAGCTTACGCCTACAGCCCCCGCTCTACTCCTTATGCTTGTAGGCTCACTTCTGCCTGACATCGACGGGGAAGGCGCGATCACATGACCAGGCGAGATACTAAGCCGTTTTCTGCCCTGGAGAGCTGCTAGGATGCTTGACGCGATCACGCTCACAATTTCAGGAACTTTGAATCTCCTGCTTGGGCACAGGGGCTTTATTCATGCTCCAGTTATAGGACTTACGCTTATAGGGTATGGAACAGTAGCACGAATCCCCCTACTCTTCTGGCTTGGCTGGGGCTATTTTTGGCATATAGCAGGAGATTTCTTCACGTATGAGGGAGTGCCGGCGTTAAGTCCCCTATCGAAAAACAAGTTTAGTTTCCCGCTTTGTTGAACTGGCTCAGGAAGAGAGCTTGTCATCGCCTCAGCTCTTACGCTGTATGTTGTTGTGTTTGGATTTGCTCTTCTACCAACGCATACCAGTAAGGGATTTAAGAGCCTTGTGGCTGTGGTGTACTCGCTAAAAAAATGAATCTATTCTTACTGCATTTTAAAGGGTGACTGAATATAACCTTGATCAGGATCAGAAGTAGATACAGCAAATTCAGAGGGTGTAATTGGTGTACCTCGCTGCCGAGCATAAACCTTGGTGAATGCGGCTCCTGAAAACAAAATCTGTGCTGCATAAAAAATCCAGGAAATGACGATGAGAAAAGAGCCTGCAACGCCATAGGCAGAGCCAATATTAACCTGATTGAGAAAGATGCCAAATAAAGCTTGTCCAAACAGAAACAGAATTGCTGTAATCATGGCTCCGATCAAAGTATCTCGCCAATGAATCTCGATATCCGGCAGAATCGTGTAAATTGCAGCGAACACCGCAAAAACAATGCCAAAGGAGACGAGCCACTGTAAAATCTGCCAGAGGTTGCCCAAACCCGGAACCCACTGGTTCAGCGTTGCCACGATCGCAGCAAGCGTTGTAGTGGCGATCGAAGACGCTAGCAGCAGAAAGACAATCACCAGAATCATCGCAAAGGATAACAGCCGCTTCCGCAGAAATTGCAGAATTCGTCGCTTGGGAACTGGCTGAACGTCCCAAATGCGATTGAGGGAATTTTGAATTTGGGAAAAAACGCTGGTTGCGCCAAAAGCAAAAAAGCCCAGGTTAAAGATAAGCTGAACTGTTCCCTGTCCAGTTTGCATCTGCAGATTGGTAATTGCAGTTGCTACCAATTTCGCCGCCTCTGTCCCCATTAGGTTGGTGAGCTGGGTGACAATCTGCTCTGTTGCCATTGCTTCATCAAAAATTGCTTCCAGAATCATGATTACCAGAATCATCAAGGGTGCAATCGAAAAAACGGTTGAGTATGCCAGTGCCGAAGCCAGCAGAGAAACGTCCTGTTTCTGCCACTCAGCGATCGTTCCCTTAATCAATCGACGAATTTTCCGGATTTTGAGCATTTCTCCCGCTGATGGTTCCTTACTAGAGTGCAATACCTCCTACAGGTGGCACAAACCTAATTTTTTATACACTTACTATCAGCTGTTCACTTAAAAAATGGGTTAGCCAATTCTGTAAATTGCTGCTGCGGGTACTAAGACTATTGCTTGATAAATCACCTTTTAAATTTATCTTATTTAATAAAACAATACTTCTATAATAATTATTTTAGCAGTGTACAGTAAATTATTCTTGATATAACTGCCATTACCAAAATTTTCATTGCCATTTTTTTGCCAAATAGCGTCTGTAATTCTGTTGTTTCTATCGCTCGAAAGAGAAGCTGAAAAATTATCCTTGTTAGGCTGATTCACAAGAGAAGCTATCAGACAGGAGAAATGTATGTTACAACTTTCACGATGGTCCATTGCTGGAGTAGCCGTGATTACTACTGGATTAGCCGCAGGAGCAATCCTTCCGCTAGTTCCTTCGACAGCCGTTGCTACTTCTCCAGATCCTGGAACAGTCTTTCCAGATACTCAAGGTTATTGGGCACAGCCTTTTATTGAACGACTGGCACAGCAGCAGATTGTCGCTGGATATCTGGATGGCTCATTCCAGCCCGAACTTCCAGTGAATCGGGATGAATATGCTGCAATTTTACGCCAGGCATTTAACCAGGCTGCAGAGCGCAGAATTCCTACTGGCAGCGTCTATCAGGATGTGCCTCAAGGGTACTGGGCAGCTTCGGCAATCGAAGAAGCGTATGAAATGGGATTTATGCAGGGCTATCCAGGCGGCTATTTCAGGCCAGAACAGGGAATTACCAGAGCAGAAGTTTTAGTTTCCCTGGCTAAAAACTTGAATCTGAGCGATGCTCAATCTGCCCAAACTCCAGCAACTCAACCACAAGCCAGTAACGCTTCGCAGACGAATGCAGAGAACTTAGATACTACTCCGCAAGCTAGTGCAATTGTTCAACCTGCAAATACCCGACAACCGACGCGCAAAGCGAGAAATCGCCGTCCTTTTGCCATGTATCCGATGGCAATGACAACCCTGATGCAGCCCTTTGTCGCCTCACGCGCCCTTGCCAGAAGTCTAACGGCTCCCGTTGCCCAAACTCAGGCTGCTACCCCTGCTGCCACAACGCCTGACCCTGCAACCACTGCCCAAACTACTGCCCCTGCCAATAACGCCGCACAACCTCAGCAACCTGTATCTACTGTTATAACCAACTACTATGCAGATGCCGATCAAATTCCTCAATATGCGGTTGATGATGTGGCACGGGCAACCCAAGCAGGCATCGTCGTGAATTATCCTGAAACCAATCTGCTGAATCCTAACCGTGCTGCAACTCGCGGAGAAGTGGCTGCATTTATTCATCAAGCCTTGGTCGATCAAGGACGGCTTCAACCGCTACCCAATACAGGCGAAACCGCACAGTTTGTAGTGAAGCCATAATCGGGTAACTACAATTGCCTGGATTAGCTGTGAAGGCATTTGAAAACTGCTCAAAGCCCCTAGATTTCGGTATTTAGGGGTTCCAATTTTTCAACACAGGCCAGGAAGTTGGTGTGGTCTGAATAAAAGCTTCCAATCAGGAACAGCTATATTGCCTACTTCCTCAATCGCCCAATAAAGGTATCCAAGGTAAATTCGTCAGCTTTCCCACCGAGTCTGCTAATCGATCTAATGCCTGAGTCTGCTGTTCTAGTTGCCGGGTTTGCTGCTGAAGTTATTCAATTTGCTGAGATTGAGAAAGCGCAATACTGATGTCGAGTGTAATAAACTCGCAGCCTGTTAACAAAATATAAATCCACATCCAATGCATACAGCAGGGCGCATCGGGTTCCCCTCACTATGAATTGCCTGATCAAAGTAATGTTGCCATAACAGGCTCAAAGTCCAGAGCTTCACTCCGTTAGGTAATGTATCTGAGAATAGCGCCGTAGAATACTTTAGAAGTGATATCGGCAACGGTATAAATAAATTGTCGCGGAACAACACCCCAGGTATTAGGAGAAAGCATAAAACAGGCGATAAACAAGCGATAGCGCAGAGCAATATTGCTCAGGGTTGCAATAAAATAAACCAGACCTACAAGCTGCGCGGCATAACCCAGGGTCAGAATATGTGAAATGAGATTATGCTGTAGCGGCATATAAGTGAAAAGATTTTCAAAAATGAGTCCGTCGTATAGTTCGTTCGGATTGAATGGCTCAGCCAGGACTCGATCGACAAAGATAAACAGCACAGATGACAGTGCCGCGATCGGCAACAAGATCTTGAGCAAACGCATTGCTTCTCCTTCTCTTAAGTATCACTAGCCAGGGCAGAGGTTAGATAGTTTAGCAGTACAAATCAGGCGCGATAAGCGAGTGAAAGCACTGATTAGGTTGAGCCTAAGTGTTATGCCTTCCAGAGATTTTTTAGTTTACGTGGAACATCGCTGTGTTTCCTTGAGCAGTAGAGTAATTCTTCGAGCTGCATAAAGTGGTGTTGTGCAAATCGACCAATCTGCACCCGTTCAGGCATAGGGTCTGTAACGAATTAGGGAATTAAATATTCTCCTTAAAATAAGAGCGTATTCCTAAAAGGTGGAGAAATTGTGCAGAAATTTAGTGAAATCTGTTAGTCCTAAAATTTATCCACCAGTCACAGGTGATTGAATTTAAACGAAATGAACTGTCATCCTCTCCATTATCAAAAAACATGCCTCTACAATCTTCCCTTAGCTAGAGATCGAATTTCTTAGCAGTACGAGATGGTTAGTAGCAGGAGGGTATTATGCGGCAACTTATCGTTCAGGTTCCACAAGGACACGGCAAGGATGTCCTGAATATTGCCAAAGATCATCAGGGCGTGAATCTGGTTCAGATTGAAGCGAATAGCCTCGATCATGCCCTGGATTTAGTGATTGTCTATATCTCTAACCGCAAAGTTGAGGATTTCCTCAGGCAATTGGAAAGTTTGCCGGATGTCCACATTACCCTGCTGCCTTCTGGGGTCATGGCACTCCATCCACCTGCTAATCAAGCTGCAGAACAGGTTACGAATGTTGAGCCTCGTAGTCCGGTGGAAGTTTTTTTGTCGGGATTACAAAGCGTTGGCTCCTGGAAGGGCTTTTTAGGGTATGCCGCCCT
>NZ_JAMPLI010000085.1:0-11135 GCF_039962475.1 Leptolyngbya sp. GB1-A1
CAAGAATGCCGCTTACCCGGCGGCAATGGATGCGCTCAAGGAAGAAGAGACGATTGCAGAGGAGACCAAATTGAGGCAGAACAAGTATTTGAATAACGTAATTAAACAGGATCGTCGGCCTATTAAACGCATTGTGAGATCGATGATGGGATTCAAGTCCTTTAATAGTGCTAGAAGAACCTTGAGAGGAATTGAAGCGATGAACATGATTAGAAAAGGACAAGTGAAAGGGATAGAACAAGGGGATAGTGTATCTCAAGTAAGGTTTATTGAATCAATCTTTGGAATTGCTGCATAGAACAGAGCGAATGATGTAGATTATTCAGCGTTAAAAATTCTTGCGACAGAACCCAAAATTTGACGGGACGGCAAAAAGGGCTTAACGCAAGTCGATGCTGCGACGATCGCCGAATTTTCAGAACGCATGGTGCAACGGATTGACACAGGCGTGCATCAACTGCAAAATAAGCTTCGAGGCTAAGCTAAATCTGCCAGCGTTGCTTTTGCTCCCCGATCGCGCAGACTGTGGAAATGAGCGGTGACTACCTCCACAAATTCCTGAGCCTGGGATAGATCTTCGCCAAAGATTTCAGTCAGGCGCAGGATTGATCGCGGGGCGTCTGAACTTTGTGCCCGGTCGGTGAGAATCTCTGCCATCGGGTCATCAATCACAATCTTGCGTCCCTGATCGTCCGTGCCTTGAAGATAGCGACACCAAGCCGCAACGACTAAACCCAGATAGTTCACAGAAGCGGATTGCTGAAGCCGATCGCGCACCGTTCCCAGGACAAATTTCGGCATTTTGGCGGCTCCGTTGAGACAAAGGCGGGGAAGCTGGTCTGGCATTCTGGGATTCGAGAATCGCTCGATGAGAGTTTGCTTATAGGCAGTTAGCTCCATACCGGGAACGGGTTTCAATGTTGAGGTCGTTTCCTCCATTAGTTGTTCAACTGCCCGACGAAACAGTGGGTCTGCCATGACTTCATGCACATAGCGATAGCCTGCCAGCTCACCTAAATAACCAATCAGCAAATGGCTGGCATTAAGCAAGCGAATCTTGATTTTTTCGTAGGAATGTACATCGTTGGTAAACTGGACACCTACCGTTTCCCAAGCAGGTCTTCCGGCACAAAAATTATCTTCGATCACCCACTGAATAAACGGTTCTGTCACGACCGGGAAGCCGTCCTGAATGCCAAGCTGCTCGGCAACCATCGCACGATCGGCATCCGTCGTGGCAGGCGTAATGCGATCCACCATGCTGTTGGGGAAGCTGACGTTTTCTTGAATCCAGGCAGCTAAGCTGGGGTTCGCTAGTTCAGCATAAGCGGTCACCATTTTACGAGTCACATTCCCGTTGCCCTGGATGTTATCGCAGGACAGGATGGTGAAGGGCGGCAATCCGGCTTGACGACGGCGATCGAGTGCTGCAATCAGAAATCCGAAGGCACCGATCGGCTGCTCGGGATGCTGCAAATCATACTGTATCGTGGGATGGTTTACATCCAGTTCACCGCTGCCTTCGATGTAGTAATAGCCTGCCTCGGTAACAGTGAGCGTGACGATTTTGCACTCTGGTGCCGCCATTGCATCGACTACTGCCTGACGATTATCTGGGGCATAAAGATACTTGCCAATTGAGCCAATTATTCTTGCCCGATCGCTTGCTGCCGAACGTTCTACGAGCGTATAGAGACAGTCCTGCGATTGCAGCGCATCCCGCATCCGCTTGTCCCATTCCAGCAGCCCGACGCCCACAATTCCCCACTGTTTATCGTCGCTTTGATGAAAATAGTCGTCCAGATAAACAGCCTGATGCGCCCGATGAAATCCACCGACACCAATATGCACAATCCCCGGAGTAATGGTGTGGCGATCGTACTGAGGAATGCGAATCTCAGGAGAGAGATGGAATAAAGTAGCTTCTGTTAGCTGAACTGGAGCATGAGTTTGGAGATTCATAATTCCTTATTTTCGATTAATGCAGGAATAATGTTGTCAAACGTAAATTAGAGAATGCTTGAAAAGTATTTGCAATGCTACATTGCCCCTTTCATTCTTCACTTTGCCCCCGCTCCTAACGAACTGCGGCGTTGCTGAATAGCGTATGATTCGCCCCCCTAGCCTCCCAACCCGGCAGAAGCTGTGCTCGTTCATCAGTTCGGAAGTCCCCCAAACGTGGGGCAGAAAGAGAACTACGGGGGCAATACAGGATATCAATTTTTGGCTTCATTCTTCGATTCAGCAACGCCGGAACTTTGAAGCCTTCATTACAAAAGGTTCCCCAAAAAATTGCCGCGAGAGGGAACCTTGAGGATTAAACGCTTTGAGGAACTGCCGAATGCTGGAGCGGAGGAAGCGTCACTCCCTCTAAATTGAACAAATGACAGGTATCTCGATCGATTTGAACGGAAACGCGATCGTGTAGATTGCTGCGATTGTTGCCGTCCGCTTTCACCATCAAGCTTTCGCCACCCTCCATCTGTAAGTAGAGATAAGTTTCACCGCCCAAGTGCTCTGCAACAAGCACTTCTCCCTGAATGGTGCGGGAACTGGCTCCATGATGATCTGTCTGATGTGAACCAACGAGCTGCAAATGTTCTGGACGAACTCCCAGCGTCACAGCATCACCAATTTTCACCCCTCTCGCATGCACTGGAAGGGTAATTGCCGTTCGATTCTTCAGCGTTATCGTCACGCCTTCAAACTCACTGATGCCAGTCACTGTCGCAGACAGGAAATTCATCTTGGGTGAACCAATGAATCCAGCAACAAACAAATTGCGGGGATGGTGATAGAGTTCGAGTGGCGATCCCACCTGCTCAATCACGCCAGCTTGCAGCACGACAATCTTGTCTGCCAGAGTCATTGCCTCGATCTGGTCGTGCGTTACATAAATCATTGTTGCTTGCAGGCTGTCATGCAGGCGGGCTAATTCAATCCGCATTTGCACCCGCAGCGCAGCATCCAGGTTTGACAACGGTTCATCAAACAAAAAGACCTTCGGACTGCGGACCAGTGCCCGTCCGATCGCCACACGCTGTCGCTGTCCGCCAGAGAGTTCTCTGGGTTTGCGATTGAGCAACGGCTCAAGCTGAAGGATTCTTGCTACCTCTCGCGCCCGCTGTAGCCGCTGTGCTTTGGGAACCCCTGCTAACCGCAAACTGAACGCCATATTTTCAGCAACAGTCATATGGGGGTAAAGCGCGTAGGTTTGGAATACCATTGCCAATCCGCGATCGGCTGCGGGAATGTCGTTGGAGCGTTTGCTGTCAATCAATAAATCGCCTGAGGTGATGTCTTCCAGTCCGGCAATCATTCGCATCAGGGTTGACTTCCCGCAACCTGACGGACCAACAAAAACCACAAATTCACGATCGTTGATGTCTAAGTCGATGCCTTTAATGACTTCTGTATCGCTATATCGTTTGCGAATGTTTCTGAGCGTGACGGATGCCATAGTTTCTCCTTACGGACAGGTTGGTGAAGTAAAAGTACAAGGGAATAGGGTTGAGCGGACGTTTACTTAACTGCGCCGAACGTGAGACCTCGGACAAGCTGACGCTGACTCATCCAACCAAAAATCAGAATGGGGGCGATCGCCAGTGAAGAGGCGGCAGAAAGCTTTGCCCAGAACAAACCCTGTGGACTGGAAAAGGAGGCGATAAAAGCAGTCAGGGGTGTTGCGTTGGTCGTGGTTAAGTTGATGCTCCAGAATGCCTCGTTCCAGGACAGGATGATGCAGAGGAGAGCAGTAGAAGCAATGCCGGGGAGAGAAAGCGGTAACAGGACGTGAAATAACTCTTGACGAGTTTTTGCCCCATCCATCCGACCCGCTTCAAGGATTTCTTTCGGAACGTCTCTGAAGAAGGTGTAAATCATCCAAACGGCGATCGGTAGATTAATCAGCGTATAGATCAAAATCAAACCAATGCGTGTATCGAGCAAATTAGAGTTGCGAAACAAAATGTAAATCGGAACTAGAACGCCTACAGAAGGCAGCATTTTAGTAGACAGCATCCACAGCAGTGTACTTTTAGTTCGCTTAGTGGGAAAGAATGCCATCGCGTATGCCGCCGGAACGCCCAACAGCAGCACCAGCAGCGTCGAGCCGACTGAGATGACGATACTGTTCATCGCAAAGTTGAAGTAGTTTGCCCGTTCCTGAATGGTGGCGTAGTTTTCCAGCGTTGGCTGAAAGAAGAGCTGCGGCACGGCTGAAACCGCCTCGACTTCAGGTTTAAAGCTGGTCAAAAACATCCAAAAGACGGGGAAAAACAGCAGTATTCCGGCTGCCCAGCCCAGCAGCGAAAGCCATATTTTGCGATAGAGCCTACGATCGGATTGAGTTGCCATTTTAGTTTCCAGTAAATTCGCTCTAGGTTTCAGGTCTCCAGATTCTTCGCGACGAGACGCATCAGGAAAATTGCCACAATATTCGCCAGCACGACCGCAATTAAACCGCCTGCCGACGCACCGCCCACATCAAAATCCAGCAGTGCCCGAATGTAGATGAGATAGGCCAAGTTCGTTGTCGCCAGTCCTGGTCCCCCTGCCGTCGTTACAAAGATTTCCGCAAAGATGGTCAGCAGGAAGATGGTTTCAATCATGGCAACCACGGCAATTGCTCGACTCAGGTGCGGCAGCGTGACAAACCGAAACGTAGCGATCGCCTTTGCCCCATCCATCCGAGCCGCTTCGACCTGCTCTTGATCGAGAGACTGAATCGCTGTCAGCAAAATCAGCAGCGCAAACGGCAGCCACTCCCACGACACAATCAAAATGACTGACAGGAGCGGATACTGCGCGAACCAGTCGATTGCCCCCAGTCCCAGTGAGCGAGTAAAAAAGGCAAACAGACCGTTGACCGGGTGCATCAGCAGATTTTTCCAGATCAGCGCACTCACGGTTGGCATGACAAAGAAAGGGCTAATTGCAAGGATTCGGGCAACCCCGCGTCCCCAAAACTCTTCGTTAAACAGGACTGCCAGCAGTATTCCGAAGCCGATCGTAATCACCAGCACCGAGCCGACCAGAATGAGCGTGACGCCGATCGAAGACCAGAGCGATCCGTCGCTGAGCAGGCGCGTATAGTTGGAAAACCCGGCAAAGCCACGCAGAGCCGGATTAATCAGGTTATATCGCTGAAACGAAAACCATACCGTCATCACGAGCGGCACAATCATCCATAGCAGTAAAGCAATGATCGATGGTCCAGTCAGCAAAGACGTATTGGGTAATCGGCGCGATCGGCCTTTGGGTCCAGCTTGCGGATTGGGTTGAAATGTCAGTGAAGACATAAATGTGAATGGATATAGAGATGAATCTCAAAACAATTTGTTGAAGCAGAATTCGTATCCATGAGGTGAGTCATGGATCTTGTAGGGGCAGGTTTGAAACCCACCCTTATACCTATCACCACAGCACCAGCTGCTTTGAGGGCAATCTCAAGCAAGTAGCCTAATTTTTGTCCTGCTCAAATCACCCTCGCGGCTGCCAGCTTTACTTGAGGTAGCCTGCACTCTTCATCGCATTCGTTGTAGAGGACTGTGCTTGCTGCAACGCCTGGTCTACCGACACCTGACCCGTGAGAGCTGACGCCAGCGTTTGACCGACCTGAGTCCCGATCGCCTGGAATTCAGGAATTCCCACAAACTGGATGCCTGTATAAGGTTTAGTGGCAGTCGGTCCCGGCTGAGCAGATTCAATCGACTTCAGCACGGTATCCGCAAAGGGAGCGGCTTTCTTGTACTCCGCATTGGCGTAGGTAGAAGCGCGAGTTCCCGGCGGAACAGCAACCCAACCATTTTCCTGTGCAACAAGCTGAACGTATTCCTTCGAAGTTGCCCACTCGATAAATTGCTGAGCTGCCTCCGGTGACTTAGACGAACTGGGAATTCCCAATGACCACGCCCATAGCCAGTTTGAACCATTGCCCGTCGCTTGAATCGGCGCGCGTGCAAAGCCCACTGTGTCTGCCACCTGAGATTCCTGCGGGTTCGACAACAAACCAGCCGCCACCGTTGCATCCACCCACATGCCGCACTTGCCGGTGGAGAACAGAGCCAGGTTTTCATTAAAGCCGTTTGAGCTTGCTCCTGGAGGACCGTACTGCTTCAGCATCGACACATAGTCATTCACTGCTGCCTTCCATTCTGGGCTAGTCAGCTGCGGATTCCAATTTGCATCAAACCACTTTGCGCCGTAAGCGTTCGCCATCGTGGTAACAAAGGCCGTATTCTCACCCCAACCTGGCTTGCCTCGTAGACAAATGCCATACACACCCGCATTCGGGTTGTGCAGCCTAGCTGCCCATTCCTTAATCTGGGTGTAGGTTGGCTGTTCCGGAACCGTGATGCCTGCTTGCTGGAACAGATCCTTACGGTAGTAGAGCATCGAACTCTCGCCGTAGAAGGGCAGTGCATAGAGCCTGCCGTCTACCGACAGTGCATCTCGAATTGGCTTCAAAATATCGTTCACATCATAGTCCGCCGAAAGATTTTCCAGCGGCCTCAGCCAGTCCTGCTTACCCCAAATTGGAGCTTCGTAGGTGCCGATCGTCATCACGTCAAATTGTCCGCCCTTATTGGCAATGTCGTTGGTGACGCGCTGCCGCAGGACATTTTCCTCCAGCACCACCCAATTCAAGTCGATATTTGGGTTGTCTTTTTCAAACTGGTTCGATAGCCTTTGCATCACCACCATGTCGGCGTTATTGACCGTGGCGATCGTCAGGGTCGCTTGTTCGCCGCCGCCACCACCGCTTGCCTGGTTGGACTGTTGGGGTGAGCAGGCATGAAGCTGCACCAGGAAAAAACCGACGCACATCGCAAAAAATAGCTTGGCGAAGCGGGGTACTCGCATCGCATTAACTCCTTGGCGAAAGATTGTTGATTTATCTTGATTTAATACTCAGGGTTCGAGCAGATGCTCAATAATAAGAATATAGATGGCTTTCACAGAAGCCTGAGAGGAAAAGAGGGAAGTTGCAACATTTATTGATGAACCTGATACATATTCGAAGACAGCTAAAGTAGCGTTTGCTTATCCTCGAATCATTTCAGCCTCTGTTGCACTTCTGCTGCATTACTTTGTAATCCACCTCATTACGCAGCAAACCAGGGTCATGCAATTGAGCTAATCCTCTCAAAAAACAACTCAAAGCTTATCTACAAAAGGATACAAATCAATGGCAACTCAAGCGGGGACAGCCACCTATTCTTTCACTGATAAAACAATTTTGATTACAGGCGGTGCAGGTGACTTTGGGCGGGCAGTGGCTCATCGCTTTGCGAGCAGCGGCGCGGGAATCATCCTACTGGACTTAAATGAAACGAAGCAGGCAGAAGTTGCTGCAGAGTTGGCAAACTACAAAGTGCCGATCGCCTCACTACGCTGTGATGTCACAAATGTTGATGAAGTCAAAGCAACCTTCGATCGGGCAATCAACCAGTTTGGGCATATTGATTATGTATTTAACAACGCAGGCTATCAAGGGGCATTTGCAACGACCGATAATTATCCAGAAGATGATTTTCGGAAAGTAATTGAGATTAATGTCGTTGGAGTATTTCATGTGCTTAAAACTGCTGCAACTTGTCTTAAACAGCAGGGTGGTGGTGCGATCGTTAATACTGCGAGCTATGCAGGCGTAGTCGGTCCGGCGAATATGCTGGCCTATGGTGCATCAAAGTTTGCGGTGATTGGGATGACACAAACAGCAGCCAAGGATTTGGCTCTCCATAAGATTCGTGTTAATGCGCTATCGCCTGCCCTGATCGGACCTGGCTATATGTGGACGAGGCAAACGGAACTCCAAGCGGCAGTTGGTTCGCAGTATTTTGACACCGATCCAAAAGTCGTAGAGCAGCAGATGATTCAGTCCGTACCGATGCGGCGATTGGGCAGCCTGGAAGAGGTCGCTAGTGGAGTTGCTTTCTTGATGAGCGAGGAAGCAACCTATATTACAGGCTTCAATCTAGAGATCACCGGTGGGCAGTAGCATGGCTTCATCCAAGAATTGAGCATTTTCTCAGTCCTTAGGTAAATGCTCAAAAAGATGAAGATTTGGTGGGGTTTTTAGCGAAACGGTGTTGATGAAGGCTGTTCTTTCGCTGACAAGTTTCAGATGATTAATTTGTCGTGATTTCGATGAACAATAGTCATCGCGCTGCTTTTCATTCTGAATTTTCTTTCTCCCCCTTTATCCGCCATGAACGACTTCTCCTCAATTCGCCGCGATCGAAAACTTGACCTTGCTGCCCACGCTGCATGGCTCTATTACATTGCCGGAAATACTCAGGATGAGATTGCGATCAAGTTACAAATCTCTCGACAGGCCGCACAGCGTATGGTTGCTTTAGCTGTGAGTGAACGGCTGATCAAATTTCGGCTCGATTACCCGCTCAGCAACTGTATTGCCCTGGCAGAAGCTTTGCGCGATCGATGGGGACTTGCCGTTTGCGAAGTCGTTCCTACAACAACTGATCCACGGAACGGCATTAGCATCTGTGCGGCGACCCATCTGGAAAATTACCTGATGACACGCACGCCGCTCATCCTTGCGTTTTCCTCTGGACGAATGCTTCGATCAGTGGTGGAGCAGATTTCGCCCATGAACCAGCCCCAGCACAAGGTCATTTCGATCGTTGGCAATTTGTCTCATTACGGTCATGCAGGTCGGCATGAAGTGGTGATGCATTTATCCGATCGCGTTGGCTCTCAAGCATACCCCGTTCCAACTCCGGTGATTGCCACCAGCGTAGAAGAACGACAGCTACTCCAGACGCAGCGATCGTTTCTCACAATCAAAGCTCTGGCAGAGCAGGCAAAAGCAACCTTTGTTGGTATCGGTCAAATTGGCTGGGACTGCCCCCTGCATCGGGATGGATTTATTAATGATGCAGAAGTGACAGAGTTAGTCGAGGCTGGAGCCGTGGGTGAAATTGCAGGCTGGGCATACGATCGTGAAGGAATGCTGATTGAAGGAGCAACGAACAGTCGCGTTGCCAGTGTACCGCTAGAACAGCCTGCTCAAAAGCTGGTAATTGGCGTAGCAGGTGATTCGGAGAGGATAGAAGCGATTCGGGCAGCTTTGCAGGGCAAGCTCATTAACGGACTCATTACAGATAAGGAATCAGCACAGAAGCTTTTGGCAACGGCAAACGATTAATTGATAAGGAATTTTGGGATGAGGAACATAGCGCTAGGTTTGGACCTGGGAACGAGCGGGGTTCGCGTCGTGGCGATCGATCTATCAGGAAAGGTGGTGGCTCAGGCGACGCGCAGCTACCCTTTGCTGTCTCCCTGTCCAGGCTGGACAGAGCAAAATCCGGTCGAGTGGACATCTGCTAGCTTGTTAGCTCTCAAGGAAGTTGCACAGCAAATCGAGGCAGATCAGGTGATCGGGTTGGGATTGTCCGGTCAGATGCACGGGATGGTTGCTCTAGATGCAGAAGGGCAAGTGGTTCGTCCGGCAATTTTGTGGAACGATCAGCGCACCGAGCAAGCCGTTTCCCAGATCGAATCGATTGTGCCGCGATCGACCCTCATTCAGCGTACGGGTAATCCTGCTGTGACCGGGTTTCAGCTTCCAAAAATTATCTGGCTATGCAGCGAGGAACCAGAGGCCTATGCTCGGACTCAGCAAGTTCTCCTGCCCAAGGACTATCTGGGGTATGTGCTGACGGGCGAGTGGTTTACGGAACCTTCGGATGCATCAGGAACAGGCTGCTTGCATCTCGAAACGCGTCAGTGGGATGAAGAGGTGCTTCAGGCATTGGGGGTGAGCGTCGATCTGTTTCCAGCGGTGATTGAGTCAACTGCGATCGGCGGACGGCTCAAGCCGGAACTGGCAGAGAAAATCGGACTGCCTGCAGGACTGCCTGTGGTCGCTGGAGGAGGGGATAATGCAGCAGCGGCAATCGGCTTAGGCATCTCTTCAGCGAATTTGCGCCAAGGCAGTATCAGTCTGGGAACCTCTGGCGTCATTTTTGCGCCGCTTGACCAGCCAACTCCCGATCCGCAGGGACGCATTCATCTGTTTTGCCATGCAGATGGTAGCTATCATTTGCTGGGTGTCACGTTAGCTGCTGCGGGTTCTTTGCGCTGGTATCGCGATATCTTTGCACCGGAGGCTAACTATGTTGAGCTGATGGCTTTGGCAGAACGATCGCCTGCTGGGGCGAGAGGGGTTTTATTTATCCCCCACTTGGCTGGAGAACGATCGCCCTACCTTGACCCTGGAGCGAGAGGTGCATGGATTAATCTAGCTTTGGCACACGGTCAGTCAGATCTGATCCGCGCTCTGTTGGAAGGTGTGGCACTCAGCCTACGGGCAGTACATCAAGTCATGGTTCCCCTGACGGCGGTAGATACTTTCATTGCAACTGGAGGCGGTACTAAATCAGAGCTGTGGCTGCAAATCCTGGCAAATGCGCTGCAAATGAAGCTCGTCATTCCTCAAGCAGAAGAAGGAGCAGCCTATGGTGCAGCATTATTAGCGATCGTTGGGGCAGGTGTAGCTTCACTGGAGGATATCTTGAAACAAGTGACAGGCGACAAAAGGGTAATCCATCCAGCTTCGGAACCAACCTATGAAAAACTGTTTCAGCAGTTTCAAAGCCTGTATGATTTGCTAAAAGCGGTTCGATGAGTAGAGTGACAAAAAGGGCATTGACAACAAACATAACTTTAGAGAAGAGATAAAATACAGGATCATACCTCGCTTGCCTGGTTTTACCGGTTGTGTCGCAAAAACTGGTGGGTGGTAAGGTAAATAGGACGGTTCTGTCGCAAGAATTTTTAACGCTGAATAATCTACATCATTCGCTCTGTTCTATGCAGCAATTCCAAAGATTGATTCAATAAACCTTACTTGAGATACACTATCCCCTTGTTCTATCCCTTTCACTTGTCCTTTTCTAATCATGTTCATCGCTTCAATTCCTCTCAAGGTTCTTCTAGCACTATTAAAGGACTCGAATCCCATCATCGATCTCACAATGCGTTTAATAGGCCGACGATCCTGTTCAATTACGTTATTCAAATACTTGTTCTGCCTCAATTTGGTCTCCTCTGCAATCGTCTCTTCTTCCTTGAGCGCATCCATTGCCGCCGGGTAAGCGGCATTCTTG
>NZ_JAMPLI010000086.1:0-10953 GCF_039962475.1 Leptolyngbya sp. GB1-A1
CTCATCTGCATAAGCTTCAGAAGTTGCCGGGGCGCATCGTGCGGTACTTTAAACATCCTGCCATTGCTTATGCTGCCTGACCTTATGCACTCTCTATACTTGCCAGGTTAATATGTATGAGTGTCTTAAGAATGAAGAAACTGAAGATAATCCTGCTGCATGGATGCAGGAAAATCATGAACTTTGCGCCAGCACAGTAGCGGCTCTAGTAAGGATTGGGTCTACTGCTGTTCCCGATTTAATCAGCCTTCTTAACAGCGAGAACAAAGAAGACCGTAGCTTAGCTGCAATTACCCTGGCAAAACTTGGCAATGAAGCCCAGGTGGCAATTCCGTCCCTGGTTACTGCACTGCAAGATCAAGATGAATATGTCCGAAAGTTTGCTGCTGCGGCTCTGGGAGAGATTGGCGGTGAAGCCCTTTCCTCCTTATTTAAAGCATTACAAAGTCAAACCCCACTCACCCGCGAACTTGCGGCAGCAGCCTTGGGAGAGGTGGGAATCGCAGCCGTTCCTAGACTGGTTGAGGTTCTTAACACTGGCAATCCTGCAACACGTCAACTTGCCATGATGGCTTTGGCTCAAATCGGACCTGATGCTTTACCTGCGCTCCCTGAACTGGTAGACGCACTTGAAGATGAGTATCCAAATATCCGCAGCCAAGCGGCCATTGCCTTAAGAAGGATTGGTCCCAAAGCGCACTCCACCATTCCTGCTTTAACCGAAGCCCTTAACGATAGTGATCCGACCGTGCGTAGCAGTGCTGCCGCTGCCCTCGGATATATTGACTCTGAGTCCGACACTACGGTATCCGCTTTGGTTAAGGCTCTTGCAGATCCGGACCCAAGAGTTCGGAGCAGTGCTGCCGCTGCTATAGGCAGCATTGATCCTGGAATAGAAGTTAACCCTGTCTTGATTGCCGCTCTTCAGGATGCTGATCCATCAGTTCGCCAACAGGCCGCTGTGGCTCTAGGCGAAATCAACTCAGAGATCAATATCGCCCCATCCACCCTAATCAAATCTTTTGAAAGCGAGGATTGGACCATACAACGCAATGCTGCTGAAAACCTCATTCGTATCGGTTCAAAAGCATTGCCCTATCTGCAAGACGCCTTAAGGAGCGAAAATCTCTTAATTCGACGAAATGCCGCCTATACGTTACTCCGACTTGCTCCAGAATCAGATCTCCTGCTTCCAGAATTATTAAGAGCCTTAGGTGACGAAGATGCTTTCATCTTTGCCTTCTCACTATTCACCTTGGACAACCTTCCTGTAAGCACTGAGGGAAATAATCTACAGATTGCCTTTGCTGTCGTCGAAGCCTATCTAAATCTGTTTGGATATTCATTCGATATCCCATCTAAAAGCGGGGTCGATCGCCCAATCGTTTGCAGTATTTTGCGTGAAATTGATGATGGGGCAGTAGATAGATTACATTTATCCTGCCAAACTGGAGGTAGAGCCTGGGCTTGGGTTGGCGCTATGTTTAACCAACAGTCCAAATGATGAGGTAAGCCTCTAATTATGTACCAATTTTTATAACACAGGCTTCTCAGGCTAGCCCCAATTAAAAATTACTATGCATCAGGAATCAAGCCGCACTAGCTATCGGGAAAAGTCTTTCAGGGGGAAAGATTTGACTGGCTATGATTTTGGCTTCGCCGATATTCGTGGTACAGATTTCTCAAATGCAATCCTAACGAATGCCAACTTTAGTCATGTTCGGACTGGATTGAAGAAGCAATGGGTTTTTATTTTAAGCTTAGGAATTGTTATAGTCTCAATCCTAGCTGGTAGTCTTTCAGCCTATGCGGGCGCAGCCATAGGGGACTTTTTGCTATCTAAACCCCCTAGTCAAATAACGGTTTCTCTAGGCGCGATTATCGGATCTACTATCTTCGTATTCGTCGTATTCGCCGTCTTTTTGGTCGTTATAATTCGTCAAGGTTTGGGTGGTGATTTAGGAAAATTTGCGGTAATCACTGCTGCTGTTGTTGGCATTCTTATATCTTTGCTAGGAGCAGATATATCTAGAACCATTATTCTATTTGATTTAGTCATTATCTCAATTGGTATCGCTGGAAGTTTATTGGGTGCGTTGGCATTAGCCGTCAGCATTTTCATTTTTGGCACCTATTCAGTCATTTTTCTAGTACTCTGCATCTCGTTCGGAGCTTTTTTAGGAACTTGGGAAACTATCAGCTTCTATCTTGAGATTGGTGGCTCATGGGTAGAGTTTTTAGCCGTTGCGTGTTTAATTTCAGTTCCTCTCATAGGGTTAAGTTTTTATATTGGATGGAAATCGGTCAGCGAAAATAAGAAATACTCGCTCATAAAGTCTATTGCCGTTCACTTTTGTTCTCTAGGAGGCACAAGCTTTCGAGGAGCCAATTTGATAGACGCTGACTTTAACCAAGCAATGCTTCCGTACGCTGATTTTAGAAAAGCAAATCTTAAACGGGTGTCGTGGTTTCAGTCCAGCAAACTTGAGTTTGCTCAGGTAAAAGGCACCTACTTAGAAGACGTAAGCATTCGGCATCTTGTCGTTTCCAGAAAAAGCCAGGAGCAAGTCTATGACGACAAGAATTTACGAGGTCTAAACTTGAGAGCAGCCAATTTGTCAGGTGCTAGTTTTATAGGAGCTGATTTGAGCGAAGCCAACTTAGAAGGAGCTAACCTTGCTAGAGCTAAACTGGTTAAAGCAAAGCTGTACAGTACAAATCTCAGCTATTCCTGTTTGACTGGTGCTTGTATTCAAGACTGGGCTATTTCAACAGATACCCGGCTAGAAGATATTGACTGTGCATTTGTTTTTATGCGCTCGCCTACCCAAGATAATCCTGATCCGTGGCGCAAACCCGATAATCGCAATGAAGTCTTTCAAAAAGGTGACTTCACGGATTTCATTGCTCCCATCATCAAGACATTAGATCTGTATCGTCAGCAAAATCTCGACCCCCGTCAGATTACCATTGCCCTTAAAAGCTTAGACCTCATCACTACGGCGGCGTTGATCCTGCGGCTGCAGCTATTGCCATCCAGCAACTGACCGAGGAGAATCCTGAGGCAGGGTTAGAAATTGTTGCATTGGAAGGTCGAGGCTACCAGAAGATTCGTTTGCAGGCTGCTGTTGCTGGTGAAGTAGATAGCTCTCAGCTCAATGCTAAGTATTTTGAGAAATACCAGGAGATTGCGTCACTGCCCTATAGCGATATCCAAACCCTATTAACAGGAGTTGTAGAAAAGAATGAGCGAATTCGGAGCCTAGAGAAATTGCTGGAGAACGCACTACAGCAACCCAAGTTTTATGTTGAGACCTATCAAAATCGTGGAGAGTTTATCATGTCCCAAAGCAAAGGCAATGTGAATATTAGCGGCGTTCAGGGAAATGTCAGCGGAGTCGCCGCTGCGGGAGAAAATCAAGCCATAACGGGGGCTACACTTGGAACAGTTAGCGGATCTGTAACCAATACCATTAATCAGCTATCGGCATCATCAGACCCCGACAATCCAGGAATTAAGGAGTTACTAACTCAACTGCAAGGGGCAATCGAAGCCGAACCAACCCTACCTGAGGAGGACAAAGCTGAAGCCTTGGAACAGATCAAAACCCTGGCAGAAGCAGGTCAAAATCCAGAGGATAACGCGCTTCAGAAGGCTGCTAAAACGTCGATAAAAATCTTGAAAGGAACTGTTGCTAGTCTACCCGATGCTGCTAAATTGGCGGAGGCATGTGCCAAGTTGTTACCAGCGATCGCTACACTGCTTGCTTTAGTTTAGGGGTGTGAGTAGGACAAAAGGTAGCAAAGATACCGTTGTACTACAGTTGTAGATATTGATTCCAGGATTGTAGTTCAGCTAAGATGACGGCAAACAAGAATTTTTCAGGGGGCACTCATGACCCTTGCCGGTTCTGTCGCAAGAATTTTAATGACGAATGATACAAATCATTCGTTCTGTTCTATGCAGCAATTCCAAAGATCGATTCAATAAATCTGGCTTGATAGACACTGCTCCCTTGTTCAACTCCTTTCACTTGTCCTTTACGGATCATATTCATTGCCTCAATCCCTTTCAGGGTTCTTCTCGCACTATTGAACGACTTGAATCCCATTATCGGTCTAGTGATTCGCTTGATATTTCTGTGGTCTTGTTCAACCACGTTATTCAAGTATTTTACCTGCCGCAATTTCGTTGTTTCAGTCAGTGTTTCTTCTTCCTTTAACGTTTCCATTGCCACTGGGTAAGCAGTGTTCTTGTCCACGTTAATCACTCGTGGAGTTTGAGCATGCTGGCTCTTAAGAACCTTACGAAAGAAACGCACTGCTGCCTTGCCATCCCGCTTAGCGCTCAGCATGAAGTCCAGCGTATTCCCCTCCGAATCCACGGCGCGATACAGATATTTCCACACTCCCCTGACTTTGATATAAGTTTCGTCTACCCTCCAAGAATCATTCGTCGGCTTCAAGTGGGGTCGAATGCGTTTGTCCAGTTCTGGGGCGTACCTCAACACCCAACGGTTGATGTCGAGTGATCCACTTCCACCCCCCGTTCCTGCATCATCTCCTCCAGGTTCCGGTAGCTGAGGGAGTAACGGCAATACCAGCGAACATTCAGTAGGATGATTTGGGGCAAGAAGTGCCGCCATTTAAACACAGAAGCAGTAGACATGTGTCACTTAACACGCTTTTTAGGTTCTTTCCTGATTTTGGTGAAGCGAAGCAGATCTTGCCTTAAAACCTCAGCTCCAATTAGAGCAATCTACGCAAACTCAGGATTTTCAGCCGTATTTACGCACTCCTAGATGAGGCATCAGAGTACGCTTTGACTCAAATCACCAAAACCAGGAAAAAACCTATAAAGCGAGTTAAGCGACACAACTTGTACTAAAGTGCAAACAGCCTCACTTACGGGTGGGGCTGTTTGTTTCGTAATTCCATTCCACATTTTGTTTCTGATATTTAGATCTAAGTGTGCTGTCAGCTCTAGCGGTGCAATCGGAAAGGGTTGTAAGACGGTTGAAGAACTGTTGAAGGTATGAGTTTGATACTCCAGTTCACTCATTTGCCTTGATATCGATCGTCTTAGGCTGCTGTGACTGTGGCTGAACCTGCTCGATCGGCAAAGGAATGCCTAGTTTCTCAGAGAGTTGCTGTACCTGATCCACGAACTCATTTGCGCCTGCTACCGCACCACTGACTACCGTTGCCACTGCCAGGAGTGCGCCGAGAGTAGCTTTCATGCGGCTGGATTTGCGCTTCTCTGGCGGCTCCTTCAGGTCTGTCTCTAAGTCCTCCAGATGCTCGAGCGCTTCTGTTCGCTGTTCCTGGGGAAAGGATTCTGCCATGCCACGCAGGGATTGAATGAGAGGAGCAACCTCATCTAGCTTTGCCCCGATATACTGGGTCGCTTGCATCGACGACTGATCCTGCATGGTGTTTGCAAAGTTGCCGATCGTGGCTCCTTGCATATTGTTGTTGAAGGTGTGAGAGCTGGATTGATTTTCTGCCATTGCCTTTGCCTCCACTGTAATCGGTTTACTTGCCAACAGTTTTGTAATCTCTCTCATATCAGCATTGTGTTGTCGATGGAGCGCAATAATTTCATCACTGTGCTGTATTTTAAGGTCTTGAAATTTAGCACGGTATTCGGCTTCTAGAGCATTAAGCTTGATTTCATAAAATTCTTTCAGCTGCCGTTCTATTGTGCCTTTATCTAAGTCTGAAGCAACCCCCAATCGAACAACAAAGGAACTGCCTGCTTTTTGCTCAATTGCTTGAACATTCAGATCCTCACCGTACTGTGTTTTTAGCTCTTGAAGAGATGCTGAGAATGCTTTCCAGTCGATCCCGTCATTGAAGAACAGATCAACGGTTTCTAGAACGATCTGGTAGCGTTTGATAAACTCGCCTGGGGCAAAGATTTGGTTAGGGTCATGCGGGCGGCGGTCGGTAAACTCTTTATTATTCGGGTCATATTTTGTGAAGATATATTCGCAAACAACATCTTGTAAATTGGTCTTGGAGTTGATATTCCAGTCTTCAATGCAGGCTCCAGTTAGGACTGCTCCACAAAAATGTGTGTCTAGAGCTTGAGTCGCTGTGAAGTTGACATCGCTGAGGTTAGCCCTGTTAAAGTCGGCACCGCTGAGGTTGGCACCGCTGAGGTAGGCACTGTTGAGGTGGGCACTGTTGAGGTTGGCACTGCTGAGGTTGGCACCGCTGAGGTAGGCATCTCTGAGGTTAGCACCGCTGAGATTGGCATCTCTGAGGTTGGCACCGCTGAGATTGGCACTGTTGAGGTTGGCACTGCTGAGATTGGCACCGCTGAGGTCGGCATCTCTGAGGTCGGACTCGATGAGATTGGTATCTCTGAGGTCGGCAGCACTAAGATTAACCTTTACTCGAAGATTCTCCTGTCTCCACTCATTCCATTCCTGAATGCTCCGTTTTAGCCGATCGACCTGGTGTTGATTTGCCATTGCCTGCTACTGATAGTCCTTGCCTCTATTAAATCCAAAACCTCGAAGTAGCATTTCGCACCAGAATCGCTCATATCTGTTCAGATTCTATTATCTTCTACCAAAAAGTTTCAGGCAATGGTCGCTACCGCTCAGAGGGCGATCGGACGCTATTGAATGAGACTTATGCAAATCATTCACCAATTCAGCTACACGGCATGGGGAAAACTGAAGGGATGCTGTAAATATAGTGAAGTTAGTTGTGACGACACATATCAGGGCATATGTTGCGTACGTCGATCGCTGACTGTGGTTTGCCGCTCTTTGGCCTTGATCGATCGAGTGTAGAATGCTTGCTGTGAGTAGGTTTGAGCGATGTAGCACGCTGTCGATTAACAAATTACCTGAGTCGTTAACAAATTAACTGCGTTGAGGGACAAGAAGCTGAAAGGTAGTAGGAGCAAAGCCTTCCAGTGATGAGACAGTGTTAAGACAACCGATCGCGAAAATAACAGATTAAGTGCGTTGCTTTTGAGGAGCAGAATTAACAAATTAACTGCGCAGGTTGAAGCGGATGAGGGAGCAGTGAAGCTAGAAGATGAGGCGCAAGGGAACCAGCCCCCAAACTGTGATGCGTTTGAGCAACCGGCAGCGTCAGGGAATGCCAGCAGCCAGCAAGCAGGAAAGCGTTAATCCCACGAGTTGCGCAACGCCTTAGAGAGAAGAGGGTTAGGGAGTAGGAGTAGAGAGGGTTTTGGGAGTGAGATAATTAGGTGAAGGGAGAAAAAGGGTGGGTGAGAAATGGGGAGCGTGGAGATCGGGTTAGAGGGTTCAGGGGAGCGGCGTATCCCATCCTGGTTGGGGGAGGCAGTGTTGTATGGGAAGTACTGGAGCGAGAGCGGGCTGGTGGAGCGTTTGAGATCGCGAGTGCGCGTGGAGCGGGGGCGGATGGGGCAGTACGAAGTGAAGGATTATGTGCTGCTATTGAATAGTTATGCGATCAGCGGAGAAGCGAGCTTAAAGGAATATTTCAAAGCGGTAGAACCGGTGCGCGAGCTGCTGATGGGACTGTGGGAGCGAGAACGGTGTCCCGTGGCATCGAGTTTAAGCCGATATTTAGGGGATGTGGACGAGGGATCGGTTGAGGCCCTGTGAGGATTATTTGAGGAGGAGATGGGGCAGAAGGGCATCCGGGTGCGAGAGGGGATGTGGATGACGGACCGGATGGGGAACCGGTACTTGATGTTTGACGTAGATGGAACGGTGAAAGCTGTGCGGCAGCGGTATGTGAGTGAGGGGGATCGCTATCCTGGTGCGCGACGACGAAGTGCTGAGGTGAGTAAGCCAGGGTATCGAGGACGGAAACGGGGAGAAGCGGTGCGAACGACGGTCGCGGTGGCGCATACAAGTGAATGGATCGGGAGCTATGGGAGTGCCGGGAACGGGGATGTCGGAGGAGATCTGGAACGGTCGCTCGCCCGGATGCAGGGATACCTGGAGAGGCAGGGATTGCGAGTGAGTCATGGAATCGTGCGGTTAGACGGGTTGTATGGCAGCCCGAAGCTGGTGAGTCAAGTGCAGCAGAACGGCATCGGCTACCTGATGCGGAGCCGAGATTACTCGCTATTGAAACATCCGGTCGTCGTTGCTCGAATGCAAGAAGCAGAGGGATGGGAAGCAGTTGCAGGGCGGGAGTCTGAGCAGCGGAAGGACATGGGGTACATCGAAGACGCAGGACGGGAGTACAGCAGTCCGTATCGAAGACGCAGGACGGGAGTACAGCAGTCCGTTTCGATTAATTGTCGTGCGGAGTCCGGAAGCGCAGCACAATGGACGGATCAGGAAACGATCCAAAGGGCAGGTGTATGAACTATTTATCACGTCGCAATCGGCATCGAGCTTGCAGAGCGGCGACGTGCTGAGCCTGTACTTTGGACGGGGTGGGTTTGAGCGGCGGCTGAAAGAGGAAGATGAAGAGCAGGAAATGGATCGCTGGTGCAGTTGGAGTGCGAGCGGGCAGGAATTCTGGCAGATCTTGAGTCAATGGGTGTGGAACTGGCGGGTGTGGATGGGATGGCAACAGGCAGAAAGCCCGCCGGTGCGGCAGACCTTGTGGTCAGAGGCGAAGGCGTTACCGGAAGTGGAGCGGCTAGAGAGTGAGGAAATGCTGCCCTTGTCGCTATGGTTATTGCGGGAGCAACACTGCCGGGTGAAAGTGCCTGGTGAGCCGCCGCCTGCTGTGATGGTTGCGAAAGCATGGGAGCGGTATGGACCGTTCGAAGTGCGGACGGAACGGGGTGGGGAGGCGGGTGAAACGAAACGGTATGGGAACGAAGACTTTCAAGTGATCGATGCTGAGACGGTGGTGTGTCCAGCGGGGTATGAGATGAGTCAGAGTTCAAGCCGGCAAGAAGAGAACGGTGATCGTCGGTATCAGTTCAGCTTAAGTGGGACGATTTGTCAGAAGTGCGAAGTGAAAGGGCGATGTTTATCGCCGCAGACGCAGGGAAAAAGCGGCAAACGCGTGAGCGTGGTGCAGCGGCAGTATCGAGCAGACCCGCAAATGATCCGGATATGCTCAGCGTTTGTGCGCTCAGTGATCGAGCGATTATCAGAGCCGAACATTAGCCCGCAGGCGATCGTATGGCGAGACATTGCAGCGACGCAGTTACGGCGAGAGTGGCGGCAGCAGCTAGCTGCGCATGAGTTAGAAATCCAGCTTCTTCCGTCAGAGACGAAACGAGATCAGCCGGGTGCAGTTGGGATGCAAAGTCGTCACCAGAGGGAACATCATCGATTGAGCTGGGAGGAACGCGAGGAACGGAATCGGCGAGACCCTGAGGCAATGTGCTGGAAAGTGATGCTATGGAGTGGGGTAGAGTCGCTGGTACAGGCACTTCAGCGTTTAATAGCGCAAAAACCTAGTGTCAGCGAAGTCGGGGTGGTAACCGGTTAGATGCTGGGATAGATTGATGTCGCTTAACGCGCTTTTTATCCTCGTTCAGGGGTTGAGCGTTTGTAAGGTTATTTCTTTAACCTTACAAAATTCGTCTGGGATAAAGGTTCAAAGCAGCTACTCCTTGCCGACGAACGATTGCTAGATCCCCCTCAATTCCTCCTTCTCCTTACCGCGATTATGGTGGGGAATGAGGATCCCCATTTTCTGATTATGCTGGTCGATCGCCCGTGCGACATCCGGATGGGAATCAAGCCAGGGTTTGACTTTAGTGGCGGGATTGGTGCCGGTCATTGTGGCGATCGTATTACCAGAGATAAACCAACGGTCATTGGGGTGGGTGCATTGTTGGTTATGGTGCATCAAGGCTTCCACTGCTAGTGCAATGCGTTCTTCTGGCGACATTTTGGTGGACGCTTTGGGCTTACGCTCAGGTTGCTGCCTGGGTGGTTGAGCATTCTGAGACTGGCTGCCTGGTTGAGGCGGAGCGACTGCGGCGGGTTGAGGCAGTGGAGCTTCAGTGGGCACGGTCGGCGTTGTTGTTGCCTGAGCCGTTGGGGTGGGGGCTGCACCTTGAGCGAGCAATAGGAACTGATTGAGCCGATCGTTCGCTGACTGCAACTGGGTCTTGAGCTGGTCACATTCTTGTTGCAAGGAAACGACCTGCTCAGCCCGAGCCTGAAGGGAGTCGCGTTCTTGTTGCACCTTGTGAAGCTGGTCGCGCAACGTTGCCACTTACCCGGCGGCAATGGATACGCTTAAGGAAGAAGAGACGATTGCAGAGGAGACCAAATTGAGGCAGAACAAGTATTTGAATAACGTAATTAAACAGGATCATCGGCCTATTAAACGCATTGTGAGATCGATGATGGGATTCGAGTCCTTTAATAGTGCTAGAAGAACCTTGAGAGGAATTGAAGCGATGAACATGATTAGAAAAGGACAAGTGAAAGGGATAGAACAAGGGGATAGTGTATCTCAAGTGAGGTTTATTGAATCAATCTTTGGAATTGCTGCATAGAACAGAGCGAATGATGTAGATTATTCAGCGTTAAAAATTCTTGCGACAGAACCTTGTCGCCTAACCAGTTCAATTGACTGGCCAAAGCGTTTGTCTAGCACGGTGTCATCGAAGATTAAATAGCCCCCTGCATCTGGAGCAAGTAGCGCTTTGACGTTTTCCCACAACAGGCGAGGCGTCAGCTTTTCGCCGCTCAAATAGCGATTGATCGTGTCATGGCTAAACTGCTGCAAATGCTCAGCGAGGTGAGTGAGCGTGAAGTTGGTGTGACTACTGAGTAGATATTGGCAGTAGTGCAGCTTATTAAACGTCATGGGGGCGAGCGGCCTGATGCACGGATAACCGAACTATAGCGACGATGGTTCAACTTGACCAGACCCTACTGTTAGCCCCACTGCGTAATACCGATTCAATTTTTATATGCTACAGATGGGAGGAGGAGAATTGAGGGCTAACGAGTATGGTTGGCGTTTGCAAAATCAACATTCAAGAGAGCAAAGACGACTTGAGATTACTTC
>NZ_JAMPLI010000087.1:0-10692 GCF_039962475.1 Leptolyngbya sp. GB1-A1
TCACAGTCATCGTCCTGGATAACGACTCAGTCCATCGCAGCAAACTGAGTCAACAACAGCAACAACGTTGGCAACAGCAGGGGTTGCTTCTATTTTTCTTACCGCCCTACAGCCCATAAATGAATCGGATCGAGAATGAGTAGTTGCATCTCAAACGGAATGAATTAGCGAGTCGAGTGTTTGACGATGAGGTTGATTTAGCTGATGCCATCATGGAGGGTATTGAGAACAGGGGTAGGAACGGTCAACACTCAGTAGAGCGTTTTAAGTTTAATTAGGTTCTCCTACTTAGAACGTTATACAGCTCGCTTTTTTCAGCGTCAATAAGGTAGTTAATCTCGATGAGTTGGTCTTGTCCATAGCCTTTCTCCGTTAGTCCTTCCAAGAGAGCTTTCCGGGTGTCGGGGCGGCTCCACAATGCCCGTAGCTCGTCGTCTCCGAATAGCTCTGGGATTTCGCCAAAGAGGCGTTCCACAAATTGAGCAGCGGTCATGGGTTTACCATCTGGACTCCAGAAGCTGGTGGACATCTGGTGCTGAAGGGTACGCTCTTTGCCGTCAGCTAGCCTGATTTTGATGATTCCAGGGCGACGACGAGTTGCTGAGCTTTCATCGGTATCATCGCTTCCGTTGCTAGTGCCTGTGAGCGTGTTGTGTTCGTCTCCTGTCGCGCGGACTTGTCGAGAGAGTGACTTGTACAGATTCTTAAGGCTCACCATCCCATTCAGGGTCGTTTCTTTTACACTCCCAACTGCTACAAAGCACTCGACTTGCTACATCGCACCGCTACCCACACCTCTTTTGGCTGGCAAGGGCAATTGCCTCAGTTCAGAAGTCCGTAATTTCACCCTTAGCAAATTGACTTGGTATTAAATAGAACTGAGAAGTCCTTAAAGGAGTGTTCTGTGAAAAAACTACTGGTGATGAGCGGTATTGCTTTGTGTAGCTTAGTTCTGTGCTTGCCTGCTATTGCTCAAGACATAGGTGTGGATGTGTACGAAGACGGCAGCGCGACGGCGGTGGATAGCGAGGGCAACGCGGCCTATGTCGATGCAGACGGCAGCGTCACGACCGTGGATAGCGAAGGCAATGTGGAACATGAAGATGTCGATGGCAGCGTCACTGTGATGGACAGCGAGGGCAACATAGGCTATGCCGATGAAAACGGCGCCGTTGGCATCAGTGCCGATGGGGATGTCTTTGTAGAAGAGTAGGAATCTCAGAGCGATCGGACGTCTTAGTTCTTGGGTTTGCGAGGAGGGCTGATCGTCATTTTGAAACTTGGCCGAAAAGAAACATTGGGCGAATTCTTGTAGTATGCCTGAAACGCTCGCTGCTTTATCAAGCCTAGTAAACGTGCTGCCGAACTGACTCATTTTCGGCAATCGTAGAGGTGGTAATGATGGAGTTGAACTGCAATGCCGTCTTGGCCGCCGTGCGGTTAACAGGCGGCATCTGTTCCAACGATGTGTTGTGTCGCGCCGATACTAGGGTTTTCAAGCACTAACATAGTTGCACCATGCGCTGACACAACAATTGCTTAGACTGAATCTTTCCGCCTAAAATCCTAATTTGGCGATAAGGCGGAAAAATTTAGTCTAACTACCCCTTCGATCGCATCCATCAAGCCGCTTCTCATCAAGTTCTGGAAAAACAAATATAGATTGCGGATGCTCACTTTTCCTCAACGGCGGGTCTGGTATCAAGCAAGTAGGGAATCACGCCATACTTGCGGGGAGTTCGTTCCAGTTTTCCATTCACAGCGGCAACATCCGCCTTACTGCGATCGATCTCACGGCTCTTAAGCAACCAGTAAGCCGCAAACGTCCAGATGCCCGCAACCTCAATAAAAAACACCGTGCGCGTGCCAAAGGGACGAAGCTGAAAAAACTCCAGCACGGCAACCACCAGCGGAAATACCCACATCACCGTACCAATGATGCGATACCACCGTTTGTAGAACTCCCTCGCATCCGAATCTTTAATCAGCGGTAGCGTATCGCCAGACCGGAAAATACAGACATAGCCGATCGTCAGAAAAAATAGAATTGCGGCAATTCCATGAACCGAGACTTTTGGGCAGGTTACGCCACAGGTCCAGTCCATTGGAAACATTGCGACGATGATCAGCAGTACTCCAGCAATATTGAGGGCTATGTTCTCACGCCGTCCATACCCCCGGTAGAGCACCAGGAAAACGCCGATCGCCCAGAGAATGCCAACAAACCAGTTCCGCATTACCCCGTTGCCTGCAACCTCAAACAGTCCTGGGGGTTGCCCTGTCGACACAAAGGCATGGTAATAGGCACTGATTGAATCCTGAAGCGGCAGTCCATACTTGAGGATTCCCCAAACTGACAGAATTACTGGGAGCGCGATCGCCAGGTAACCAATCCCACGCCGGAGCGCACCGTAGGTCGTAACGATGTGCTCCTCAATAGAAGATGGACCCGAGGATAAACGAGTTTGAGTCATATTGAGTCACTCACTTACTTTATTTGTTTGACAGCTTGATCTGTCTGATACAACAAACCCGTCCTGAGTGAGTCCGTAGAACTTAAATAAGGTTCACATCTCCCAGGCAAAACCCCTTCAGATTGATTAGTTTTAAGTGCGATCGGGTTCGGCATCAATCCATCACTCAACAACGACCCCGTTCACCCGCCGCTATTAACTTTTCGGACTCAATCAACTATCTCTCAACGGTGGGTGTGCAACGGGATTGCTATGAGGCGCGCTCTGGTGGTTTTTCGACCAAATCCACATCATGAGGCGAGGCAACATAAATGAGTTGATCGATCCATTCTTCATTTTCGTAAAGGAAGCCACGACGAATACACTCTTTTTGCATTCCGACACTTTCCGCCAAGGCAATGGATGCTTGATTATCTAGATTAATGATAGCTTCGATCCGGTGATAACCAAGCGACTCAAAACCCGCAATTAAGGCGGCTCGAACTGCTTCTTTGCCAATGCCTTTCCGCCAATGTTGGTTATGAATTTCATATCCGATTACTGCCCACTGGTAGTTGTCACGTCGAATTGTGATCAAGTCAACGTTTCCAAAATGCTGCCTTGTACAGCGATCAAAAATTCCAAAGATGAAGAAGAGATCAGATAGAGCTTCTTGTTGATGTCGCTGACATAGATTCGTGAACCATTCGCGATCGCAATGTTCCAAGCTCACCAACCCATCGTCGTATTGATGCTGGCTTTCCATGCGTCCAGCAAAGCCAGCAATCCAATAATCGTAATCACCTGGCTGCTGAGGGCGAAGGATTAGGCGTTCGGTTGTGAGGGTCAATTTCCAGACCGTTTCAGCCATTATCTACACCAGTGCAACTCGCAAACTTGCTTAATTTTATCTTGGTACTGAGTAGCAACAGTCCTCATCTAAAACCTGAGCCGCATAACTTTCATAGACTGAATTATTCTGTCGATCCACCTATTTTAGAGAGTGATATACAGAATCGTTCTGCCGATTCATCCAGTTTCGGGAGATCGGCAAAATAATTCTGCATAATAAGCTCATTTAGGCGGAGCGACAGAGACTTTCTGTTTATCTTTATACGTAGTATGGATGTAACTTTAGGTATATTTTTTACATAGTATATCTTCCCTACTCATTCCTTTCATGCAGCCACCTCCTAAGTTGGAGTGTGGTTCCTGCGGCTGTCATCAAGCGATCGCCATCGGGGTGGAAACTTACCCCCACACCCAGGACTTGAAATCTTGCCAGGTTCTCAAGCATGCTCCGGTATGAACATTCCAGGGATTCACGATCAAGTCTTGCCCTCCACTCGCCAGCATTTTGCCATCGGCGCTAAAGTTTAGCGCGCGAATCCAATCGTTATACGCATGGAGGATGTGAATAGGCTGACCAGTCTGACTATTCCAAAGGCGAATTGTATGATCACCACAACTGCCCGTTAATAGGGAGCCATTTGGGCTGAACTGCACGGAAAAAACGTGAGAAGTATGCCCTTAACCAATCCATCCCTGCTAAAGCCTTTCGAGGTGAACTGGTTAAACAAGATCCTAATGATGAACCTGCCTCAGTGTTGCTCGATCGAATTCGGGCAGAACGAGAAAAAGCGCAAGATCAGATTCAGGTTTAGGAAGTAGCCGCTGGAAGTTAGTGACCGTGCCACCCAGGCGATTACGCAGGTTCGTTTCAATTTGTAGAACCAGGACATCCCGGCTCCAGCCATTTTCAATCGCTTGCTCAGCGTACCAGAGCCGTTCAGCGGGGTCTTTGAGCTTTTCAAGCAGGCGATGTTATGTCGCCAGAGCAATTGTGCAACGCTGTGTTGCACGACTTCTTCGTCAGGGTAGGCCTCGGCAAGGGTTCGCATGTATCTGAGGTTGCGAAAGGATTTGAGCGATCACCCCTCTCTCGACCGCTACTCAATTCTGGGCAAGGTCATCTACTCAACCCTTCCTTTGTTTGCCTGACGACTTCGACTCCTCTGTCCTTTTGTGCCTTTGCTGCCTTGTTGCACTCTCTCAGGCATTCCAGATTGATAGCAAGGTTCTCTAAACTGCCGATATTGAGAAGCACACAAAACTTGCCCTCGAGCAATAATCACCTGCCACTCTGCTTCAATCGGCTTTTCTGGTGCGACAACAACCAGCAAGTTTGGGTCTTCCAAATAGTGGCGTTTCATAAAATTGTCTAAATTAGTCAGTTCTCTGAGGGAATAAAGCCCACCTGCAAAAGGCTTAAGCGGGCTGTTCGGGCGAATAAACAAATGTTTGCTCCCCTGAAGATCAACAGGCAGTTGAGGATTATCAATATTGGAAGAGAACAATTCTGACAGGGGTAAAATCTGCCCTTCTGCATTCAACAGCTAGGGTTTGAGATGGGGATAGTAGTGGGTGCAGTAATACTGTTCAATCGTCCCGATGATTCCTGGTGTCCAGGATAAACCGGAATTCTGGATTTGTTGAGCGATGTGAAGTGAGCCGTAGAAAATGAGGCACTCTGTTGAAGAAAAGAAGCGTTGATAATCTGTGTTGCCTCTGGTGTAGTCAATAATTTTGACATTGTGTCCTTGCTTTTAGATCTCAGATGCCAGCGGAGTCATAGAGCAGCCAAAAACACCGTCTTCTAAAATCCAGTTAACCATCTAGCTACTCTCGTTCCAGTTATGGATGTATCTACTGTAGCTTTTAGGCGATCGTCCCCCAACCCTTCATTGCACCAGACTGTTGAGGGTGATCGGATAGGACTAAGGCTACTGGCAGCCGGTGAATGTCGCCATTAGCGGTAGTTGCGATACACTTCTTATTGCCGATAATGTCTAACAATTAAGAGGCAAATAATTATGGAATTCAACCCAAACAACAATGTTGTTAAACTCTGCCTTCAAGGTATGGGCATGGAAGAAAAAGGCAAACCTGAAGAAGCAAGTGAATTTTTTCTTCAAGCCTGGAACGAAGCGACAAGCGACTTTGAGAAATTTATTTCAGCTCATTATGTAGCCCGACATCAAAAGAATGTTTCCGACAGATTAAAATGGCTCGAAACGGCTTTGGAGTTTGCATTAAAAATAAATAACGACTCCGTTAAGAGTGCTTTCCCTTCTTTATATTCAAACATTGCCAAATGCTATGAGGACTTAAGCAACCCTGACAAGGCAAAAAAGTGTTATGAATTAGCAACTTCGTTTAAGGATAAACCTTCTGACAAAGGCCCCTTTTATCATGGAACGAAAGCAGATTTGCAGGTTGGCGATTTGCTGACAGCGGGGGGCAGTTCTAATTACAAACCTGAACTCAAAATGAATCACATTTATTTCACAGCCCTTGTTAATGGGGCGGGACTAGCTGCTGCATTAGCAAAAGGCGATGGACGTGAATATGTTTATATCGTTGAACCGACAGGGGATTTTGAAAATGACCCGAATGTTACAGACAAAAAGTTCCCGGGCAATCCGACACGCTCATATCGCTCCCAAGCGCCATTAAAAATCATTGGCGAAGTAACAGATTGGGTGAGACAAACACCTGATGAACTCCAAAAATGGCGTGAAAAGTTGGCCAATAACAAAGGAGAGATTATTAATTGATTTCTGAGATGCCCACATCCTGCTCATAAAACAACGAGCCGTTGCGAGAGGGAACTGCCGCCGCTGATGTGGGGCGTTAACTCTTCTCATCACTATCCTCACCGATCGCCTTGAGATACGCCTCAGCCGCTGCCTGCTTAAACACCCCTTTCGTGTACCGTTGAAACACGCGATCGCTCTTGATCCCCATCAACTCCTTCCCAAACAGGGGATCAACACCCCGCCGTGTTACCTCTGTTCCAAACGTGTGGCGGAAGCGGTGTGGATTAATGTCTTCTACCCCAGCAACTAACCCCAGCTTTCGCACCATTTTGTGCAGCCCTTTGTAGCCTAACCTCTGCCCCTTATTCTTCGGGTCCTGCGCTAGAAACATCGGACTCTCCGGCAGTGGTTCAAACACCCCGCCCTGCTGCCGTCGCCACTCTAAATAAGCTTCCAGGTACGATCGCGCCTCCCGGCTCAACGGCAACTCACTCACGTTCTGCCCCTTGGATCGATGCACCTTCAGCATCTTGCCGTTCCAATGCTCCACATTGAGAGCAGACGCTTCTGATGCTCGCAGTCCATGACTCAGCACTGCCACGATCGCCCGGTCGCGCACCCGTGTTGCATCATCAAAACTCAACGCTTCCCATAGCAGACTCAAATCCTCCGTCTCTAGATGATCTGCCTGGGGTTCCTCCTGCCGCTCCAGATCGATTGCATCCGTAGGCAACGGTTGATTCATCGGATAGCCATTGCTCCGGCGGAGCCAACCATAGAACGATCGCAGCGTATTCAGTACATGATTAATCGACGTGGGCTTCAATCCCTTCGACTTTAGCTCCCGTCGATATTTCCCAATGTCGCTGGGGGTGACGTCTAGCCAGGACTTATTGCACCAGGCAGCAAACCGAACTAGTTGTCCTCGGTAAGCCCGCTGTGTATTCTCCGCCTTGCCGGTCTGCCGCAGGAACTCCTCGACTTGCCAGTGACGTAAATCCGGGGGTTCCGATCGCCGAGGTTCCTCCTTCTTGCCGCCCTCAAGGGGCACGATCACGATCGGGAGGATGGGGCTAGGGGGGGAGTCAGGCATGGTTGGAGCAGAAGTTACGTCGATATCAGGTAGAGATAAGCGAAATCATCTCTATCTAACAATTCTAAGACAACTTTCATGTCCAATCTTCTCAAAGTCTCTCTAATCAAGCCTTTGAAGGCAATCGGGATCATGCTAAACCTTGCTCAACTTGATGCGTGTCAAAATAAGGTCAAGCATTACGAATCTGACACGCATCAAAACTGAAATACCCAGACCTGAACGCCAGACTCGTAGAGCTAGAAACCGAGATTGCTGCCCTTCAAGCAGCGGGAGAGAGCTTGCTCAATGCCCGGATTGACTCCTCAGTTCCAGGTGGGACAACGGTGCGAGGGCAACTCTCAGTTCAGTATCGCTTGAGAGTGCAGGGGCAGAAGGCGCGCTACTTGAAAGTGTCCCAAGTGGCAGAAACGCGAGCGGCGATCGAGCACTGTAGCTTGAGTAGCATCAACTAAGGTTGCGTCGCAAAGATTTTAGGGAATTATATAAATGTTTGTGTCAAAGGCCAGGAAATGAGAGCTAATGAACGACTAGACCCAAGGCACTCGCACTATGACTTTTCGACCTGAACTGCTCGATGAATTGCTCAAAGGCTATGAGACTTCCGAAGACCTGCTGGGGGATGGAGGGATACTCAAACAGCTAACGGCTGTTTTGGTGAAACGCTGCTTGAACGCGGAAATGAAAACCATCTGGAAGAGCAACAGGCGGAGCCTACAAGCCAAAGCAAACCCGTTCGTAATCGCGGCACTGGGCACAGCGAGAAGACTATCAAAGGAGAGCTTGGAGAGGCTCAAATCAGCGTCTCTCGCGACCGCAACAGTAAGTTTGAACCCATCATCGTTAAGAAGGGACAGACCCGCTTTGACGGCTTTGACGACAAGGTCTTGTCCCTCTATCCCAGAAGCATGAGTACCCGCGATATCCAGGCACAACCGTAAGACCTGTATGGCGTAGAAGTCTCAGCTGGGTTGATTTCTAATGTCCCCAATGCCGTCGAACAGGAGCGTAAAGTTTGACACAATCGAGCTTTGGATCCGGTTTATCCCATCGTCTATTTTGATGCCCTTGTGGTCAAAGTTAGACAGATGGACGGGTAGTTAACAAAGCAATTCACCTGGTATGAATAGCTAACGCATAACAAAAATGTCCCACTAGTTTAGAACTACGCCTGAGAGAAAAGCTACTCCAATTCCAGCCAGTGTAAATCCAGCAAAGCGTAAATTCATAGTCTGCTGTTCTCTACTCCCTCCCATTCCCTCAACGGTGAGATAAACACCAATCGCTATAGCCATTTGAATGGTCGTAAACCCAACTAAGTATGCCAGCAAAGGGAACATCTCTGAACCAACTACAGCTTCGCCATAGGCATAGCCATGGAACAACCCTGCTACGGCTGCAAGGGCGATAACCACTCCTGACGGTAGGGAATTTTTCAGAGCTAAGAGTAGCCCAAATAGCAATACTGAGGCGGAAATGAAAAATTCAGGGGCAGGCAAATCAACATTCAATAAATGCACAATTGTGCCAACCAAAGAAGCAACGACAAAAGAAATTGGAATGAGCAATCCCCGCTGAAATACAACAGCCACAAACCCTACAGCAATCACAAAGGCTAGATGGTCAGGTCCAATTACTGGATGCCCCAGACCTGATAAAAAACCTTCAAAAACATTGGCAGGGGCTTTATCCCAAAAAGGATGGTGAGCCAGAGCCGGAGAACTTGAAAGTAATAAGCTGGAACCAGTCAGTCCACAGATTACCAGCTTTCGATTCAACAATGTGGAAAATTTAGCGTACATCGGGGTTGCTTCCTAAGTGTGTCTTGTGTATCGAGAACTGCAACTGTCATGAGTCGCAAGCTAATTGCCTGACACGTTTCTAATGCAGACCGGATAAGACAGAGTGAAACCCAACATTAGACATTAGCTTGAGGTACGTTGAGTTTCGCTATCGCGCAATCAAACCTAGCAGGTATCAAGCCTTTTAGACATTTTCAGTCAGCCGAGTTTGCAGCATTTTCATGGCAACGTTCGCAGTTCAGTAGAACGTCTAGCTTTTCATCGAGTTCTGCTTTGTCTATCAGACCGGCTTCCAGCACCAGCTTCTCTAAAACGGCATACCAGCGCTGGTAATAATCCCAGGTGGAGTCGTTCAGGTCGTGCTCTGACTCCCATTCGCTGATGGTGGCAATCAGGTTCTGGCGAAAGTCTTCCCACTCGTAGTGCCCCTTTTTTGACAGCGCAATGGCGAGGGCAAAGGCGACCTGCTCCCAACTGCGACTGAAGGCAAGCTGCCCATTCTTGCGGGGAGGAGATTCTTCACTGCCCATCAAACTGGAAGCAGCAAAATGTTCAAATCGAGTAAACATGGAAGTTTCGCCAGTAAGTAAGGTAGGGGTGGTAATAATTGTCAAATACAATAGGGTAAGAAAACCGCAGGACTGACAGTCTAGGGTGCGGTAACTTTTGCCACGCCCATCATTGATTCTGGAGTGACTAAAGACGCCAGTTCTTCTTCGCTCATGTGATCAGTACCTGGAGGTTTTTCGGGCAGTACCCACCAGCGAATTTGCCCGCTACTATCCCAGACGCGAATATCTACGGAGCCGTCTAGATCCAGACCGAACTCCTTGAGTACCTTTCTAGGTTCACGGGCAGCTCTAGCCCGAAAGGTGGGGTCTTTGTACCAGTAGGGGGGCAGCCCCAGAGTTGGCCAGGGGTAGCAGGAGCACAGCGTACAGATAATCAGGTTGTGGACTGAGGAAGTATTCTCAGCTACCCGCATATGTTCACCCTCTGCTCCAGACATACCCGTTGTCATGCCCAGGGAAGTACAGGCTGCATTGCAATCTTTAATCAACAGTTCCTTAAATTCTGGATTGACCCAAGCTTTGGCGACCAGTTTAGCCCCATTGAAAGGTCCCATTTGGGAATCAAAATATTCCAAAACTTTGTTGACGGTTTCGCTACCAATAATGCCCTTTTCAATTAGGAGGGCTTCGAGTGCTCTGACTTTGGCGGCGCTTTCCAGCTCACGGTTGGGGCTGTAGCTAAACCGCTCATCTCCAGGAATTGACATAGATACCTCATTTCAAGGACATTAAGACTAGGCTGCTTCGAGATAGATTTCAAACAAATCAGCATAGAAGGTTGAACCAGGCTCGGCTAAATCTTCACCCCAAATGTCTTTAGAGTCGAAGCGGACGCTGTAACTAGGCTGAGCTAGTTCCAAACCATCGGAAGGACCCGGGAAATAGGCGTAGCAACCTTCGTAGACCAGATCGATCACCCCAGGTTTGCCACGCAGGTGACCGGGCAGCCGGGTATGTTCTGCCACCGGCATGTCTTTAACAACCACGCCATCTCCTACGGTAAACTTCGGTTGAATGTCGATATCTCGTTTTGGGGAATCGCCAAGCTGCAAATACTTAATAGACTTGTCGGGAAATAAGCAAGAATAGAAGGCAGAAATGGGATAAGCAAATGCTGGATATTGAACGGGTGCTGACACAAGACCGCTTGCTGCGCGCTTTAACTGGCTTGAA
>NZ_JAMPLI010000088.1:0-10524 GCF_039962475.1 Leptolyngbya sp. GB1-A1
GTGCCAACGCCGTGATTCAATTGGGTCAGTGCTGGTTTGATAGCGAGTTTTGAGTTCCTCACTACTGAGATGTTTTTCCAGTGTCAGTGTACGTGCCATGCTCCTATTTTATAGTGTTACTGCTTAGCCGGATTTCTATAAGTTCTAGAAATAACGCTTTATGAAATAGGGCTGGAATACCCAAAATTTCCCCATACTCAGAAGCCACGATCGGGACATTTGTCGTCCGGTGCTTATTAATCAATTGGTGAATTAAGTCGGAAGAAACAAATGGTTGATCACAGACCATGAGAACGATCGCATCTAGTTTAGGGGTGATCGCCACCATCTCCAACCCATACCGAATTGAACTTGCTATTCCTGATTCCCATTGTTCGTTGTAAATAATTTGGATGTCCAGATTTGCTAGGTGTGGAACAATTGTCTCGGCATATGCTCCCAAAACTATCCCAATAGGCTGGCAACCAGTCTGAATCGCCACCTCTGCCATTTGTCGAATCAATGGCTTGCCTTTGTAGGCTAGAAGTTGTTTCGGTTGCCCTAAACGGTTAGAGGCTCCGGCAGCAAGAATCAGGATACCAACTCTAGACATGGCAGTTCTGGAGAAGAATGGATGGAACCCACGCGATCGCGCAGATGACGACCAGAACGCTCACTCAGTACCGCTTGAATTTCCGCCACAATGGAGAGGGCGATTTCTTCAGGTGTTTCGGCTCCGATGTCTAATCCGATTGGGTTATAAAGTTGCTGCATATGTTCGGAACTTGGATTAACACCGTGTTCAGCCAAGTCTTCCCATAATTTTTGCATTCGCCGCTTCGGACCTAATATTCCTAAATAGCGGAGTTGAGCTGGAATTAGAGTTTTGAGAAACGCCAGATCAGTGAGATACCGATGAGTCATCACAATCGCGATGGTTTGAGGCGTTAGCAGATGATGATAGGCATTCGGCGGATCTGGGATGCAATAGAGGAGTTGATCGGCAAGGGGAAAGCGATCGCGGGTCAGTTGTTCGGGGCGATGATCAATTACTGTAACGTGCCAGCCTAATTGTTTCGCAAACTGCACTACGGGAATCGCGTCATATCCAGCCCCAAAGATCAACAATGGAACAGGTGGATGAATCACTTCTATCAATACATCAATTCGTCCAGTAGATAGAGCGTAGGACTGTACACAAGATTGTTGTTCAATGAGTGATTTTTGCACATCAGTTGCAATTCTTTGAGTAACATCTAAATTGGTTATTTGGTTGATAACTGGAGCATTAAACTTCATCATTAAGCGATCGCCCACTTTGACATCTGGCACGTTATCGATAGAAAAGATTGTGGCGATCGCGCCCATTTGTTGCATCATCAAACAATCTTCTACGAATAACATTTGACTGATTACAGCACCCTTCAATGATTCGAGCAAAACATCCACAATGCCATTGCACCCTAAACCAAACCCAAACAAAATGTCATCATTGGAAGTAGTGTCGTATCGTACCAGGATAGGATCACTGTCAGTGGAGAAGAGGGAGCGCGATCGTTCTAAGATATCTGCTTCCAGGCAGCTACCACTGATGGCACTGGTCATCTCACCGTCCTCAGTCAGCAGCATTCGGGCACCCGGTCTGCGGTAAACTGAACCGCTTGTTCGTACAACAGTTGCCAGAACTGCGCGTTTTCCATTGTTTTGAATCTGTTCAAATGCTTGTAGGATTCGCTGTAATTCATTCATAGGACTACGCCATCAACTTGTCAGGAGTGATTGGTAAATTGCGGAATCGTTTGCCTGTTGCGTGGTAAATTGCATTCGCAACAGCCGCAGCAACTCCGGTAATGCCCACCTCACCAACTCCCCGCACACCTAGGGGATTAAACGTCAAATCTGGTTGCCCTACAAAGGCTACGTCAATGCGAGGAATATCGGCATAAGCAGGATAGTGGTACGTTGCCAGGTCATACGCCACGGGATAACCTGTGTTGGGATCAATCCGGCATTCTTCCATCAATGCTTCTCCAATGTCCATGATCACGCTGCCTCGCACTTGGCTGGCTGCAGCTTTGGCATTCATGACCCGTCCAATGTCCATCACTGAAACCCAACGGGTGACTTGCTACTGGCAGCGCCACCCGGTTGCGCTGAGCAATTTTATAAATGGTTTCTGCATCTGCCGTGCCAATTAGATGAGTATGAATTTCAACCTTTGGCATCTCGCACAGGAGTTTGGACATCTGGTTCATTTCACAATTTGCCCCCATAATTTTCCCAATCCGTATGCCCTAGAAACGGCTTGGCACAATCCTTACATAAATAGCATTGCTTGCTGTAGCGATGCCTGTTCTTCGACAAGCGGAAAGACTGGGAACTGAAAGATCGGCAATTGTAGCAATTGAGGTAAGAGCCAAATGTCTGCGTCTCTTGTGGAGAGGCATATTGTGGCAATGGGTGGCGATGGTTTCTCAATGGAACCCGATAATCCTCTTCTGGATCAATACATTTCTTGGACTCGTGGATAAGCCACAGCCCAAAGTTTGTTTTCTACCAACGGCGGGTGGAGACAGCGATCGTGCCTAATCAATCCACTGCTACTGCAAATACTCCAATACAACCATTCCCTCGAGATGGGTACCTTAAACTGGGCGAGGCTGTTTACGTGAGCGATTTCCAGTAGCAGTGGAATTTTTTCCACGGTAAGGAGATGAAGCAGAATGAGTTTGGCGCTGTCCACCTCGACGTTTTTTAGATCGCTGTTGGTCAGGTTGCCCTTTTGCCTGTAACTGAGAAGAAGCCGTTGGCTCGTATCCCAGAATGACATCTGTTGTTAGTTTGCGCTTTAATAGCTGCTCAATCCCTTGCAAAAGGGAGTTTTCATCTTTAGAGACCAGAGAAATTGCCCGTCCGGCATGACCCGCGCGCCCCGTCCGACCAATCCGATGCACGTAGTCTTCAGGCACGTTCGGTAGTTCAAAGTTCACCACGTGAGGCAGTTGATCAATGTCTAACCCCCGGGAGGCGACATCGGTGGCAACGAGGACGCGCACCTTCCCTTGTTTAAAGTCATTCAGAGCACGAGTACGGGCAGACTGGGTTTTATTGCCATGAATCGCAGTCGCTTTCAGCCCATCTTGAGCCAGTTGCTCCGCCAATCGGTTCGCCCCGTGTTTGGTGCGGGTAAAGACCAAAACCTGTTTCCAATTATTAAAGCCAATCAGATGAGACAGTAATTCTCGCTTACGATCGCGATCCACTGGATGCACAATCTGTTCAACTTGTTCTGCCGCTGTGTTGCGAGGGGCGACTTCAATCTGAACTGGCTGATTGAGCAATGTGTCAGCCAGTTGCCGGATCGCGGGCGAAAAGGTGGCAGAAAACATTAACGTCTGTCGAGAAACGGGTAATTTTGCCAGAATTTTGCGAATGTCGTGGATGAATCCCATATCTAACATGCGATCGCACTCATCCAGCACTACGATTTCAATCTGGGACAGATCAATGGTTTTCTGCGCCAGGTGATCCAATAATCGTCCGGGAGTTGCGACTACAATATCCACGCCCCGTTTCAACGCTTGCACTTGCGGCACAAAGCCAACACCCCCATAAACGATCGCTGACTTAAGAGTCAGATATTTGCCATAGGTTTTGACGCTATCACCGACTTGGGCTGATAGTTCACGGGTTGGGGTCAGGATGAGAGCACGCGGGTGGCGATAACTTTTTTCGGGGGATGAAAGGTTGAGGCGTTGTAGTAATGGCAGCGTAAAGCTGGCGGTTTTACCCGTTCCTGTCTGGGCACTGGCAAAAATATCATGTCCCTGCAAAATCGCCGGGATTGCCTGCTGCTGGATCGGTGTTGCTGTGGTGTAGCCTTCATCATTAACAGCACGCAGCAATTCGGTCGAAAGACCGAGGGTATGAAATGTCATAGATTAGATCGCTCCTGGTTGTGCCCCTATCCCCAATAGAATGCTGGGACCAGCCTAAGAGCAATAGTTAGTTGTTTTTATGGATGCCTCGAATAAACAAGTTCCAATACGCAATAACAGACCGGACGTAAATTGCGAAACTTAATCTTAGCATATAGCAGTCCTAAATCGTTTGTGTAGTCAAGAGGCTTTGTGGGCGCACCTAGCGGTTGGGGGAGTAGAGATGGAGGGTTAAAGGGTGGTCTGCGAACAGGGGATCAAAACGCCCATTGACCCAAGCTAGACGCAAGTGCAACAAGTGATTAAATCCTGCCTCACTCCAACGCATTCCAGTTCCCTTAAAGCGTTGCTCAATCAGCCACTTGCAAGCACTCTCGACCATGCCTGAACCAATGGGAAATCCTTGTTTTTTGAACTGTCGATATTGCAGATGAGGTAGATGTTTGCTGAGATATTGCTGCACTCGCTTCAACACTGGTTTGGCTGAAGCAGGCGTGGACGGATACTTCAATAAACGTCCCAGTTCTTGAACAATCCGATGTACATATCCATGACGTAATGAATGGCGCAATCGCTCAAACCATTGCCCAGGAGTGTGAGTCGGGAGCGTATCGTCATAAGCTTCGGCAGCTTCCCACAACTGCTGAGCAGCATGATAGAAATCCAAAATACCGATAGCGATGCTGGCAAAGTGTTGCTCAAATAATCGCCGAAATCCGCGTGCTCCATCAGAAATCCAAACCACTTGAGGGGCAGTGGTGATGCCTTGATGCAAGGCTTCTAGCTGAAGTCGTGCTTGCAGGGCAGCGATGTCGCCCAGCACTGCCACTAGTCGTCGTTGCTCCAGTCGAGTCTTGGTTTGAGCACTTCGAGTCTGAACGGAGCGAAGTCGAGCAAGCAGAGCGATCTTGACTTCTTGAAAGCGGATCTTGCCCTTGGGCGTTCCTGCTTGAGCGCGAAACGGCACACTGACACCATCAGCAGCAATTACCAAAGGCAAGTCCACGAACATCGGGTCAATCGATTCTTGGGCAGGTTCAATGCCTTTGTCCAACGATATCAATTCCCCTTCTAGTTGCTGGATGGCTTGTCGTCCAAACTGCTGCACCCACTGCCAAACAGTGTCATCGCTAATACGAATGCCACACAACTGTGACAGCAGTTGCACGGCTAACTCAAACGGTAGAAATACAGCCAAAAGACAACCTAGACGCACCAGTTCAACCGACGTTTGCTGATACGGGACAATCCCAAGTACGGCATCAAATGGCGCATCATGACTGCCAGCACAACGATGTGGGCACCGTCCAACCCGTCGTCGCCATTCAACCCATCCCACTAACGTCAGCATCCGACGACTCACAAACCCCTTACTCTCCAAACGACTGCCACACTGATGACAATTGCCCCAAAGCTGAGGTAATTGGGCGCGTTCATTGAGGTGATGGTTCACTAATGCTCGGGCAAACCACAGCCCGATTTGCCAAGCCGCTAAGACCAGACTGGCAAGCGTGACGCTCCTTTGCAGGTTTTCATACAGCTGTTGCAACTCAAGGGCATCGAGTTCCACGATGTGTTTTAGCGTTAGCATAGAAGGAGATTTTTATTGTTTGGGGTGCGTCTACTCGGCGCACCTTTTTTGTTTCCTCTTCCATTCTCGCTAATTCTATTTCGAGTCCCCCAACTGCCGGATGTGCCCGATCGCCATTGGTGCAATCAAGCAACTGACTCCAACGGTGCTGGTGGCGTTAATCAACAGCATGACTCCGCAGGAAGTGATCAACAACCTCAAGTCGCTCAAGGCAAGAGGGGCAATGGATCACCCAGAGGTGAAGGCGTTGATTGATGGCAAGCTGGATGAAGCATCCAAGAGTGCGCGAGTTGCCGCATTCAAAGCACAGGTTGCAGCGGATGCAGCGGATCTCGATGACGACACCCTTGCCCGTTTAGAGAAGGTGACGAATGAGCAGGTAAAGCGGCGTGGTGTCATTACCCGTCCAACTGCCTTGCTTGTGGACAAGTCGGGTTCGATGGAGAATGCGATCGAGTTAGGGAAGCGACTGGCTGCCCTGATCTCTGGCATTACTCAAGCAGACCTGTTTGTCTACGCCTTCGACAATATTCCTTATCCTGTCACTGCACAGGGTAAAGAGTTGACCGACTGGGAGCGGGCATTCCAGCACATCAAGGCTGGGGGTGGTACGAGCATTGGTGCGCCTCTGGAAGCGATGCGGAAGAAGCGGCAAATTGTTGACCAGATCATCGTCGTTACAGACGAAGGTGAGAATGCGGCTCCCTACTTCGGTGAGGTTTACAAGACCTACTGCCGGGAGTTGGCGGTGATGCCAAACGTGGTGATTGTCCGTGTGGGTAGTTACTGCACCTGGCTGGAGAGCCAACTGAAGGGACAGCAGGCACCTGTAGAAACGTTTACCTTTGTGGGAGACTACTACAGCTTGCCCAACCTTGTGCCGCTGTTGACGCGCCCTTCTCGTCTAGATCTGTTGATGGAGATTCTGGACACGCCGTTGCCGGTGCGATCGGATAAGTAGTCTCAAATCATAGGTGCATTGTTTATTACTAATGCACCTAATAAAATCTATAATTTACTTTAAATTTCTGTTAGATTGAAGAACTCAACCTACTGATATTCTTCACTGCTTACTAAAATCAATTCCTGCTTTTATAGCTTTTCCCTTGAGGTAGTTAATGAAAGCAGAGCAAGATACAAGCATAAACTTAGCATCTTCAAAATCAAGATTGGATTCGTCTAGTAAGGCATGGCGTATACCATTTGCATCGTTTGTATAACCATACAGCTGGCTGAAAGCTCCGCCTAAGGCAGGATGCAAATCAACCTTCTGTTCTTTTCCTATTGCCTTTAGAGCTTTCCCCAATGTTGCTTTATTGTCATTAGAGATCAGACAGCAGATTGATTCCACAGCACTAATAGATTCTTTTATAGAATTTCTATAGTCGGGATTTTCTTTATTTGATAAGCAAATCACCGCCGTTTTGATATGATTTGATACTGGAATAAATCTGTCCTCGCTTGTTAAAGCTTCTTCTATTATCTTGATCTCTGTTTCTGAGGTTATCGGTGTAATTGTAGAGCCAACAAAACGATAGCCGGAAAACTCGCGTTCAAGTACAAAATTGCAGAGATGGATAAAGCTTTCCAATGTAGAATGATTTGTATAACTTCTTGCAATGAACTCCAAGAAGTCGTATACCTCAAACCACTGATACTGAAAAAACTTTTTCTTTATAAACCTATAGTCAAATTCCCAAAATCCCGACAACTCATCAAATGTTTTCTTGAAATGAGAAAACCATAAATTTTTAACCAAAAACCTTACGTTGTCTCTTTCAACATGATGATAATTGTTTGATTCTTTTTCATCGTAATCTATTTGAGAATACCCTTCCAGCTTCTTCCAGAAGGATAGAACCAAAACATTCCACAGACTGTTACGCAAATCATCATCCATTGACTCAATTTGCATAATATCTTTTCTAGGTATAAACCCAAATCTTTGAGAGAATGTATCCATACTTTACTTTCTACTAAGGCTACACCATGAGCTATCAGATACAGTCAGACCGAGTGAACAGTTATAACCAATAGCAGTTTCATGCTTGAATCATCAGCGTTTGTCGTTCTCGGTCAGCCGCATAACTCAAACAAGCAAGAATATCTTCTTGAGTTAAATAAGGGAAGTCATCCAAAATTTCCTCATCCGTCATACCTGAAGCCAGATAGAACAGCACATCATAAACCGTGATTCGCATTCCACGAATACAAGGTTCTCCGCCCCGCTTTCCAGGCTCGATTGTGATGATGTCTTGATACCTCATAGTTTCTCTGTAGGCTGAAACACGACCATCCTAACGCTTGTGGCGATAGAAAAGCCTAGTTCTTCAGGAATCTCCTGATCTTGCGTGTAGTATTTGTAGTATAAATTGTATTATGAATTTCTTGCGATCGCTCAACCACAGGAGGTGATGGTGATGAGCGACATGAAAAAAGTGTATGAAGTGGTAGCGATCGCCGTTCAGGAATCTTTGTCTGATAAGCGGTAGCATTTCATAATCTCCTGCGTGCCCTAACCTGTAGAGCCTACATACGAGTACGAGAGGAAAAGTACCACTACGAGCAGTGGACGCTTGTGAACGGGGAGTGCGAATAAGGAGGTCGGCTTAGAAGTAGCCATCCTTGAAAGAGTGTGTAATAACCCACGACTCGGAGCGCCCCAAGTAACTGAGAAAGCGCAATGCTCTCAAAACTCGCATGCAGGAGATTTATTAAAACAGAGAAACGTTATGGACAAAACACAGCAGATCAAAATTAGCAAATACCTCAGCAAACATCTGCGACACGCACCAGAGCGGCTTGAACTGACTCTGGCGCTCGGGGGCTGGGTGAACGTCGATGATCTGTTATCTGCTTGTGCTGCCCATCAGTTTCCCATCACTCGCGCTGAATTAGAGGAAGTGGTTGCCACCAGCGACAAACAGCGATTCTCATTTGATGAAACCAAAACTCGGATTCGAGCCAATCAAGGACATAGTGTTGAGGTTGATCTAGAACTCCAACCGCAAATTCCGCCGGATGTGCTGTATCACGGAACAGGGGAACAATCGGTGCCAGCCATTCTTCAATCAGGACTGCTCAAGATGTCACGGCATCATGTGCATTTGTCGAAAGATGTGGAAACGGCACGAAAAGTTGGAATGCGGCATGGTCGTCCGGTGATTTTTGCGATCGCTGCGACTGCAATGCAGCAAGCCGGGTTTACTTTTTACTGCTCAGACAATGGTGTTTGGCTGGTCGATCAGGTTCCACCCCAGTACTTAAAGATCCTGAGTCCTGAGTGCTAAGGAGATGAACAATGCAATTACGTCGATTTGATAGCCTTCAAGAATTCTGCGATCGCGCTCAGGATTATTTACTCCAGTACGAGGCAGAACACAATCTATTACTCGGTATCCTATATACGCTACGGCATTACCCAGAGCGATATCCTGAACCGCCTTACCTGGCGATCGTGGAAGCCGATAATGGAATTTTGGCTGTCGCAATTCGCACCCCTCCCTACAAGCTGGTGCTGTCTAAAGTAATGGACTTAGATGCGCTCCAGTTAGTTGCCCATAATGTCCAGGAGCAGGGCAAGCCCATTCCGGGTGCCGGTGGGTTAGTGACAGAGGTAGCAAGGTTTTTGCAATCCTGGCAGGCTCTCACCGGACAACCCTATCAAAGGGTGATGGAAATGCGAATCCATCAGCTAACCCAGGTTCAACCTGTAGCAACGGCAAAGGGGCATCTCAGGCTTGCCACTGAGGACGATCGCCCATTGCTGCTGGACTGGTTTCAAGCCTTTGTTGCTGAGATCGGTGAAGTGGTGAGTGAAACGCCTGAAAGGATGGTAGAGGCTGGGTTGAAACGCCAGAGTGTGCATCTTTGGGACGACGGTACTCCCGTTTCTTGGGCAAGTGGCAGCCAATCTTTACCGACAGCGGCTCGCATTGGTCCTGTTTATACACCGCTGGAGTATCGCCGCAAAGGATATGCAACCGCCTGTGTTGCTGCGTTGAGTCAGAAATTATTAGACCAGGGATGCGATCGCTGCTTTCTGTTTACAGATTTAGCGAATCCTACATCCAATCATATTTACAAACAAATTGGGTATCACCCCGTCTGTGACTGGCACGACTATTCATTCATTTTCGAGGAGCAACCATGACCATTTACTTTTACGTTGAACGAGAAAAGCCCTACGGTTGCTTCTCTAACTTCTCAGCACATGGTTTCATGCTGGATGAATTGTATTGGGCGACGAGTGAGCATTATTTTCAGGCACAGAAGTTTATTGATACTCCTTATCTAGAGAAGGTACGACAAACTAAAACGCCTAAAGATGCAGCCAATATGGGGCGCGATCGCTCCCTTCCCCTCCGCACGGATTGGAATCATGTGAAGGATGATGTGATGCGAAAAGCCGTTCTGCAAAAGTTTAGAATCCATGCAGATATCCAAGAGATACTGCTGGCAACTGGCGATGAAGTGCTCGTGGAGAACTCTCCGATTGATTACTACTGGGGTTGCGGCAAAGATGGCAGCGGCAAAAATAAATTAGGGCAAATTTTGATGGAAGTGCGTGAGGTTTTACGCAACGAGAACTGATAGATAAAAGTGAGGGAAAGGGAGGAATAGATGATGGACTTAACTCAATACGATTACTATTTAGTCCTTGATTTAGAGGCGACTTGTTGTAACCAAGACACGATCAAGCGGCATCAGATGGAAATTATCGAAATTGGAGCCGTAATGGTTGAAGCACAGAACTTGAACGTAATTGAAGAGTTCCAAACGTTTATCAGACCTACTCGCTATCCTGTCCTCACAGAGTTTTGTAAATCATTAACCTCAATTACTCAGGAGCAAGTCGATCAGGCTCCAGGTTATGTGGAAGCGATCGCTCTCTTACAACATTAGAGTTGTCGGGAAATAAGAACAGAGCTAGCCAATGCGACCTTTCAAGTTCTTCCTATGCCGCAGTCAGGTAGAAGTTCCATAATCCTGCTGCGGTTAGCATAAGGTGATCAT